>JBKPQL010000079.1:0-24589 GCA_046734045.1 Verrucomicrobiota bacterium | reverse complement strand
CTGATTCTCGACAAATTCGAATCCGAAACCGTCCGCTCCGATGACGGCGCCACTGTGAATAATCACGCGTGCGCCAATGCGACTTCGCTCCCGAATTGTTACTCGCGGATAAATCAGGCACGCAGCCCCAATCACAGTCTTATGCCCAATGTATGATCCTGCTCCAATAACTGTGTCGTCACCGATCCTTGCGCCCGCCTCAACGACTGAGTAAGCCTGGATCGACACACGTGCTCCAAGCTGCGCGCTTGGATCGATAACCGCGGTGGGATGAATACCGGGCCCGAATGTGACCGGCTTCGGCGCGAATTTGAGCACGACCCGTTCAAATGCTTTGTTTGGATGGGAAACGCGAATCTGCGCGGCAGCAATCGATTCGGCAAAATCAGGTGGAACAAAAACTGCCGACGCGCGCGTTTTGCGCAGGAGCGGTCCGTATCTAGGATCCGAATAAAAGGTGATCTCCCCCGCTACAGCTTCGCCAAGCGATGCCGCGCCTGTGATTTTCAACGCCGGATCGCCCACTACCTCGCCACCAGACATCGCTGCCAGTTCTTGAAGCGTAAAGATCATCCGGAAAGACTTTAGGGAATCAGGTTTTGGAAGCTATAACGTAAATCGTAGGGACGGACCACAGAGGTCCGTCGGCCCGTTGGTCTCTCAGCGCGAGTCGTCGGGTTTGTTCCAGCGAGGCGGACGTTTTTCGATGAACGCCTGCACACCTTCGAGCGCTGCCTCGTCCATCATGTTGCATGCCATGGTCTCAGTTGCTGCTTCGTACGCGGCTGCAATCCGGAGCTCAGCTTGCCGGTAGAAAAGTTCTTTCCCCATCGCCACCGCGATACGCGGCTTTGCGAGAATCGTCGCAACGAGTTTTTCGAGTTCACCATCGAGCTGATCCGGTTCCGCGATACGATTAACCAAGCCGAGCGCCTTCGCTTCATCGGCGCCGATAAATTCGCCAGTCACGAGCATCTCGAACGCCGCTTTACGCAAAACGTTCCGAGAAAGCGCCACGCCAGGCGCCGAACAGAACAGCCCCAGGTTTACTCCGCTCACAGCAAATTTTGCCGTGCTCGATGCAACGGCGAGGTCGCACATGGCAACAAGCTGGCATCCCGCCGCGGTGGCAATGCCCTGGACGCGCGCGATCACGGGCACCGGCAAGCGCTGGATCGTGAGCATCATGTCCGAGCACTGCGCGAAGAGACGCTGATAATAATCGAGCGATGGTTTCGCCCGCATTTCTTTTAAGTCGTGGCCAGCGCAAAAAGCTTTGCCCTCAGCCGCGAGGATAACGACGCGAACCGAGTCATCCCTGGCAATCGTCTCAAATTCGCGCTGCAACGCCGCCAGCATTGCCTCCGACAAAGCATTAAAACTCCGTGGCCGGTTCAGCGTTAACGTGACCACGCCGCGCGCATCCTGATTGTGCAAAACGATTGGTTCTTCAACTCCGAAAGCCTTCGGAGCCGGTGCAGGTTCAATTGATATGGATGAGGCTTTCACGGGTTGGATTGTTTCTCCACGCTCGCGCAGTAGAAAATCTACTGCCAAAATTCCAAATCCGAAATTCGAAAAATTTAGTTTCCGTTTGGAGCGATGGGCAACATCATCATCCTGACGAACTGGTCGGAAGCGTGAAAATCATCGCAATCGCAAATCAGAAGGGCGGCGTAGGCAAAACGACCACAGCGGTAAATCTTGGTGCCGCGTTGGCGGAGATGCGCCGGCACATTCTGCTTGTCGATCTCGATCCGCAAGCCAATGCAACCAGCTCGTTTGGTCTGCAAGGAGTCGAGCAAATCAGTCTTTACGACCCGTTGCTTGGCGAGGCGTCCATTACTGAAAAAATTTTCCCCACGCGCCGCGACGACCTGTTCATTGTGCCCGCAGATCTCGACTTGGCCGGCGCCGAGGTCGAGATCGCGCGCATGCCGGATCATCTCACGCGTCTGGCAGAGACGCTCAAGCCACTGCACGCCGACGAGACATTCGATTTTGTTCTGCTGGATTGTCCGCCGTCGCTCGGAATTCTGATGAGCAATGCGCTGGCCGCTGCCGACGAACTCCTTACGCCGATACAGTGCGAGTATTTTGCTCTTGAAGGTCTGGTGAAAATTGTGCGGCTAATCCAGCAGGTGCGCGATTCGGGAGCAAACAGCCTGCTCGAGCTGGGCGGTATTGTGATGACGATGTTCGACGGCCGAACCAGACTGAGCGCACAAGTAGTGGCCGATGTGCGGGAGCATTTTGGCGAACGCGTTTATGAGACTGTGATCCCCCGCAGTGTTCGTCTGAGCGAAGCGCCGAGCTTCGGCAAATCTATTCTCGAGCATGACCCCAACGGCGCCGCAGCGACTGCTTACCGTGCTCTGGCGCGCGAATTTATTCAAAGGCACGTAGTGGCGGGGCCATAACGCGAGTTGAACGCTGTGCGTGTGACGAGTTAATTCGTCCTGTGGCGAAAACGAAACCATCTAGACTAACTCTTCTTGGGCGAACCGAAGCAAGAATTCCCGCGTCGCCTGCAGAGGCGCGCCTCGAGACTTTTCCGAATCCGGCACCTAACCGTAATTACCGGATTCATTTTGAAACGGACGATTTCACATCCGTTTGTCCAGTCACGGGCCAGCCCGATTTCGCCAGGATCGGTATCGACTACGTCCCCGACCGGCTCTGCGTCGAGAGCAAATCTCTTAAATTTTATCTCGCGTCGTATCGCAACGAGCGCGCGTTCAACGAAGCGGTCACGAACCGGATTCTGGACGACTTCGTCAAGGCATGCGCGCCGCGCGAAGTGATCGTGACCGCCCAGTTTTCCGCGCGCGGCGGAATTGCGCTCACGGTGCGTGCCGAGTATCCGGACGGGAAAACTGGGCGCGACAACGAATGATAAGGCGGCGGAATAGTGCCGCAGTCCAAAATGAAACGCGCAGTGGTTCTTTTAAGCGGCGGAATCGATTCGACAACCACGCTCGCAATTGCAATCGCGGAAGGCTACAAAACATACGCGCTGTCGTTCGATTATGGCCAACGTCACCAGATCGAAACGGCAGCCGCTCGTCGCGTCGCCAATTCGTTAGGCGCGCATGAGCATCGCGTTGCAAAGATCGACTTGCGCATCTTCGGCGGCTCGGCACTGACCGACGATATCGGTGTGCCAAAGCAGCGTTCGGAGAAAGAAATCGCGCACGGTATTCCAGTCACATACGTCCCGGCACGCAACACGATTTTCCTCGCGTACGCGCTTGCCTGGGCGGAAGTGATCGGAGCCGGCAACATTTTTCTCGGCGTAAATGCAATCGACTACAGCGGCTACCCCGATTGCCGGCCGGAATTCATCGAAGCATTTGAAACTCTCGCCAATCTCGGAACAAAAGCCGGTGTCGAAGGCAAACGCTTCCACATTCACACGCCGCTAATCAAATTTTCGAAAGCCGACATCATCCGCAAAGCGATCGAACTCGGTGTCGATCTCTCACTCACTCACAGTTGTTACGATCCCTCGCCCGAAGGTTTGGCCTGCGGAGAATGCGATTCCTGTCTGCTGCGGCTCAAAGGCTTTCGCGAAGCAGGATTGAAAGACCCGATTCGCTACGCCAAAGGATGAAACGCCTGCTCAGAATTTTCGATCTCACGAAGAACGAGCAGCGCGTCGTGCTCATTGTAATGCTTATTTTGGTGGCGGTCGCTTTCATCGGGTATCAACGCCGCGTTCATCGCGTTCACATTCCCGCTCCAGCCGTACCTGAGGCGAAAACATCGCCAAATCCTATGCAAACTGAGGCCGAGCAATAGAGTTCAGCCCTTAGCTAAACCCGGTCCTCGTCACCAAAAGAAATTCTCCCCTCGCGAAAAATTCTTCGACTTTCCGAGAAACATCTTTGGGCAAGACGCATAAAATGCGCGCGAAGTAGCGACTTCCATCAGAGAAGCTTGGTCTCCTCAGGCGAAGTGGCGCAATCCAAAAGCAATATGAATAGCCAGCTAAATCTCTTGAAAGCACTTATCCGACTCCTCAGTTTGCAGTATTTTATTGATATCATTCTCCTTATCGTGAATTCACCCGAGCGGGTCTTCTTGGTCTCCGGGCGCTATCAGTCCGCACTGTCCGCAGCCGCGTTTCTCGGGTTTATTGTCCATGTGCCTACGCTTCGTAGTGTACTTAATTTTGGGGGTCGGGTTTTGGGTGTTCGCTGGCCCTTTGGCTAGGTTCCTGGGAAAGGAGCTCGTAGAACACGGATAGAAGCCATCTAGTTCCGTTGAAAAGCTGGTTCGGCTTTCGGCAAGACCGGAAAACTGGACCCAAATCTGAACATTTGACATCTCAATCTTCGACCAAACCAGGAATGCGGCCATAGCCGACAAACACAGGACTGATCTTTGCGTCGCCGCTGTTCGGTGGTGGCGGTAATTTGAAATCAAAAACGCTGACGCCCCAACGTTGTTTGCCGTCGTACGTGCGACCGTCGCTTGATCCGACCATCACGCGTTTGTTCGTCCGCTTTTCGCGACCGAGGTAAATCATCGTGTGCGTGATCGGCGGGTCGCGATCGATGTTGTAAGTGCCGCGCCAGAATAGAAGATCGCCCGGTTTCAACGCATCAAGTTCAAACGAATCCTCGTGGCGACTCAGAACCGCTTTGAAATCTCCCGCTTTGCGCACCCAGACATATTGCTGGCTGGAATCGCGCGGCACGTCGGGAAAGCCGTTTTGCTGAAGGACGTAATAAATGAAGCCCGAGCAATCCATGCCGCCGTTTTTCGGATCGGCAGAGCCGTAGCTGTAACCGAGATTCTGTTTCGTCAGCGCTAGCCCGGCGTCGATGATTTGCCGCGCTTTGGGCGGATAATTGTCGTAGTCCGCTATTTGGTCAGGCGAAAGACTCGCGTTTGGCCAGCCCTTCTTTCCTGGAGCAGGCGTTTCTGCCGGACTCGGAGACGGTGTCTCTGTCGCAGAAGGAGATTCAGTTGGTGCAGGCGTCGGAGATGTTTTCTTGCGTTTTGATTTGCTCTTAGGGGTTGGGCTCGGACTCGGGGAAACTTTCTTTTGTTTTCGTTCAGCCGTAGGCGATGGAGTGGGCGTGGCTTTCTTCTTCCGATGCGTGGGAGTCGGCGTTGGAGTTGGCTCGAATACCCTTTTAATTTTTGGGCCTAACGACTCTTCAGCTGCGTCGGCAACGCGAACTGTGCCGAACAAGATCGCAACGATTAAGAACCACTTCATAAAATCGAAGCTCGCAACCCTAACGCTGCGGAGATTCCAGCCAGTTGTCATTCCGAGCGAAGTTGACGAATCTCTGATTTTTATTATAGCTCAGCTGGAGGGGCTAGAGATGTCTCCACTTCGGTCGACATGACACTATGCCAGCTCTTGGAGAATGGCTTTGTTGAGACGAATGCCGCCCTCGAAATTTTCCAGAGGAAAATTCTCGTTAGGCGAATGCGCGCGACAATCAGGCAATGCCAGTCCCATAAGCAGTGTCTCAATGCCCAGGATGCCGCGGAACTGCGAGACAATTGGGATGCTGCCGCCTTCGCGTATGAGCGCGACGTCGCGGTCGAAAGCTTTTCGCAACGCTCGTTGTGCAGCCTCGCCAATCGCCGAATGCGGATCAGTAAGATACCACGGCCCGCTATGACCGTCGGTGATCTCCATCGTGACGCCTTTCGGCAAATTCTTTCGCAAATGCGCCTTTGCGAGCTTGAGGATTTCATCGCCTTCCTGCTCCGGAACGAGACGGAATGTGAGTTTGGCCATCGCATGACTGGCGATCACAGTCTTTGTCCCCTTCCCCTGATAACCCCCGCCAATTCCGTTGATCTCCGCGGTGGGACGTGCCCAAATACGCTCCATGGAGTTGTAGCCGGTTTCACCGAAAAGCTCAGGCACGCCCGTTTCTTTCAGAACCAGTTGGTCGCCATCAACTGGAAGTTTGCGCCATGCTTCGCGCTCCCAATTTTCAAGCGGCTTAACCCGATCATAAAAACCAGCAATCGCCACGCGACCTTCACGATCGTGAAGTGTGGCGAGTAATTGCGCGAGCGCAGTGATCGGATTCGCCACCGCACCGCCAAAAACGCCGGAATGCAAATCCATCTTCGGAGCGGTCACTTTGATTTCGAGAGCTGTCACTCCACGGAGGCCATAGCTAAGTGTCGGAGTCCGGGGCGCGATCATCCCGGTATCGGAGACTACCGCTACGTCGCTTTTCAGCGCGTCGCGATTTTCCTCCAGAAAACCTGGGAGATGGACGCTGCCGATTTCTTCCTCGCCTTCGACCACCAAATGCAGGTTCACCGGCAGATCGCCGTTTTGTTCGATCATCTCCTGAACTCCGAGGATGTGCGAAAGAATCTGGCCTTTGTTATCGGTCGCGCCCCGGGCGAAGACATAAGCGTCTTTGAGAACCGGTTCGAACGGTGGCGAATCCCAAAGCTCCAGGGGATCGGGCGGTTGCACATCGTAATGTCCGTAAATCAAAACTGTGCGTCGGCCGGGCTGATGTTTGTTGCGCGCCCAGACAATTGGATGACCGCGTGTGGGAACGACTCGTGTCTCCAAGCCAACGGCCGTGAGTTTGTTCACGAGCCAATCTGCGCATTGCTCCAGCTTTTCCTTGTACTGGTCATCCGTTGAAATGCTTGGGAATCGCAGGAAAGAATAGAACTCTTCGAGATAATTTGGACGCATGGCTGGAAGCTTGCTGGAAAAACGCTCAACGTTCAACGCCCAACACTCAACGCTGTACAAAAGTTTCGTGATCGCGAGGGTGCGATCGCCAGCACGCGCCGCCTTCGCCAAGGCTACGGCGAGCCAAGGAGGCGCGTGCGCTCCCCCGAGTCACGCATTTGTGCGCTTGGAACGTGCGATGAACGTCCGTACGAAATATAAGACGGACGCTATGGCGAGCACGACAACTGCGAGCCGCAGACCCACGCGTGTGTCATTCCCGATAGAACTTTCGCTAAGCGACGCTTGCCCGAGAATCCAGACGATGGCGGCAATCGCAAGCGCAGGCACAATTTTCATACCCGGAAAATTCAATCCCGTGCTTTCGCGATCGGTGCGGGTGTCGCGTTCCACCAAAAACCAGCACGCGGCGCAGCAGAGCAGATACATCAATAGCACGGCGACGTTGGAAAGCACGGCCAATCGTTCAAACGTGCCGGTGATGGACAAAGCAAAGCCAATCACGGCGTATGTGATGATCGCCATGTCAGGCGACCGATAGCGCGGATGGACATGAGCGAACCATCGCGGCAATACGCCGTCGCGGCCGAGAGCAAAGATGATCCGCGGCGAACTGAGAATGTCGCTGGTGACGAATCCGAACGCCGAGATGGTCGCGCCGGCGAGCAGAAGGGTGCGGCCCATGCTGCCGAGAAATTTCGCAGCGGATTCCGCAAGCGGTGCATCCCTGTAATTCGCAAGATCAGGACCAAGCGTCCCCTGCGCCACAAGTTGGATCATCATGTAGATGATCGTGGTGATGACGAGCGCAAGATAAATCGACCGCGGAATGGTGCGCGGCGGATTTTTCACTTCGCCGCTGGGCATCAGCGCGACCTCAATTCCGACAAAGGCAAAAATCAAGAGAATAACCGCGTCGCCTAAGGATTTGCTGCTTGGCCATAGCGTCCAGGTAAGATTCGCCGGATGAATGAAAAAAATTCCGGCGCAAATGAACATGAGCAGCGGCACAAGTTTCGCGGCCGTGACGACAGTCACCGCGCCCGCGCCTCCGCGCACTCCGCGCACATTGATCGCCACGAGCGAACCGTAAACGAGGATCATGAGCACGATTCGCATCACCGCGCTCCCGAGAAACGGCACGGCAATAGCGATTGAATTTACCAGAACATTCACCACGCCTGCGACCGCGCCGAGCGCTGTGAGTCCGTAAAGCACGCCGGCGAGAAATCCGACGTAGCGGCCAAACGCGACCTCGACATACGCGTAAAGGCCGCCAGTCAGCGATACTCGGCTGCCCGCGATTGCAAAACAGGTGACGAACAACACCATCGCGATCGCGCAACAGACAAAGGCTAGAGGCGCCGCCGGTCCAAGTGTTCTCGACATCGCTGCCGGCAAAACAAAAATACCGGCCCCAATGGTGGAGCTAATGATGTTCGCCGTTAGCGCCGGGATGCCGATTCCGCGAACCAACTGATGATCGATGCGCTCCGCTTGTTGGATCGACGCCATCGATTCACCGGCCATTGGCCCATCCTGAGTGATTCAGTTGTTTGAGGCAAGAGTCCGCATCAAACTTCGCGGCAAGAGCAGAGGCAAAGGGCAAAGAGCAAACGAAATTCGAAGCCGGTTTTTCCGGTACGGTTTGAAGCACAATATCCTGTGGCTGGATCGTTACAGAACCACTTCGAATTGTGTGATTTTCCGCTTGTAACCCAGGCAGGCTTGCTGTATTGAGGCTGCCGAGGCCCGGGTTTTGCCCAAAATGCATTTACAATCGCTCGAACTGTTCGGCTTCAAATCGTTCGCTGATAAAACGATTTTCAATTTTCACGAAGGTATCACCGCTATCGTCGGGCCGAACGGTTGCGGAAAATCCAATGTCCTCGATGCCGTGCGCTGGGTGCTCGGCGAGCAATCGGCTAAATCGCTCCGCGGCGAAGAGATGGCGGACGTGATCTTCAACGGTAGCGACGCACGCAAGCCGGTCGGATTCGCCGAGGTCTCACTCACTCTTACCGATTGCGCGGAGGAGCTCGGGATCGATTGGCATGAAGTGCGCGTGACGCGCCGCGTTTATCGGGACGGCAACTCCGAATATTTCCTCAACAAAACGTCGTGCCGGCTCCGCGACATCCAAAGCCTTTTCGCCGACACCGGCATCGCGCGGACGGCTTACTCGATGATGGAACAGGGCAGGATCGACATGATCCTGAGCTCGCGTCCAGAAGATCGCCGCGCGGTATTCGAGGAGGCGGCCGGAATCACAAAATACAAAACACAAAAGCGCGAGGCGCTGCGCAAGCTCGAGGCGACCGAAGCAAACCTGTTGCGCATCGGCGATGTGATCAAAGAAGTAAAACGCCAGATCGGCTCGCTGCAACGGCAGGCAGGCAAGGCGCGCCGCTACCAGGCGTTGCACGCCGACCTGCGGGTGCTCGAAACCCATCAGGCACATAAACAGCTCGATTCGCTCGAGCGCGATCGCGCTGCCTGCCGCGAAGAACTCGAGCGCCTCACCCACTCGGAGAACGCTACACGCGCCAACATCGACAACAGCGAAAACGTGCTCGCTAAAGAACGCCACACGCTGGAGAAGATCGACAGCGAGATCGCCGACTCGCGCTCCGAAGTGCAGCGACTGGAGAGCGAAATCGCCGCGCACCGCAGCCGGATCGAGTTCAATCGGCAGCGCGCACTAGAGCTCGCTGAGTTGATCGAACGCACGCGACGCGACATCGCGGATGCTGAAACGAAACGCAAACAGCACGCCGCTCAGATCGACCGAACGAACAACGCAATCGGAGAAATCGAGCGGCTCTTGAAAGAAAAAGAAGCGGAACTGGCACGGCTCGCCAGTCTGGTCGGCGAAATCCAGAAAAATCGCACCGAGCGCGGCACGCGGTTGCAGGAATTAGAACTGGCATTGTCGAAATCTGAAAGTCGAATTTCGGCGCTCGAGGAGGAACTCTCGGGAACCAAAGCGCGCCGCGAATTGACACGCGAGCACGTCGAACAACTCGCCAAAGAAATTCAATCATCAAGCCAAACGCGTGAGAAACTCGTCAGGCAACTCGCTGCTCCATTCAAAAAAGGCCGTCACGACACAATCGATATCGAAGCAAGCCTGCGCGAGAAACAAGAAGAGCTCTCGGGAGCGGAACAAAATCTTGCGGACCTCGAGCGCACGCTCGCCGAGAAACGGTCGCGCCTCGATGTTTTGCGCCAGCTCAACGAAGAGGGCGAAGGTCTCGCGCAAGGTTCGCAGGCCGTGCTCAAGGGTGTTGATAATCCCGAAAAGTTCCGAGATGCGATTGCCGGTTCACTCGTTGCGCAACTCGATGTCGATCCAAAATTCATTCCAGCCATCGAAGCAGCGCTGGGCCGGAATCTGCACGCCGTCATTTTAAAGGATGCGGATGCTGCGTCTCAAATCATCGCACGACTCAAGAAAAAGAAGCTTGGCCAGGCTGCGCTGCTCCTCCCGCAGTTGACGCCGCCTGCACAACAATCTGCACGAAAGGATCTGCCAAGCGGCGCGCTAGCCTGGGCCACCGACAAACTGACCGCGCCGCCGTCGCTCGAACCGCTCGTCAGGCAATTGCTCGGCAACGTCGCCATTTTCTCCGATTTGCAACATGCGCTCGAATGCAAAAAGCACGAGCCCGGACTGGCGACGGCCACGCTCGCCGGTGAATTTTTTTCCGCTGAAGGGATCATTTTTGGCGGCAGCAGCGAAGTCCGCATGGCCTCTTTGCTGGAGCGCAAAGCGCAAATCGCCGATCTCGCCAAAGAAGAAGCCGCGCTGGCTGAGCAGCGCGATTCAATTTTCGCCAAACGCGACGAAGCGAAAGCCGCGCTCGAAATTGCTTCCCGGCTCCAGCGCGAATTCAGCGAGGCCGAACGCAGGACCGACAATTTGCGATCGGAGAAAAATGCGCTGGAGCGCCAGTTGGCCGCGGCTGACGAACGGGTTGCCCAATTGGAGAGCGAAGTTCAAACCATGCGCCAGCAGTTCGAAAAAGAGCAGACGGAGCTGGCTGCATTCGAAGCCGCGCAGAAACAGACCACGCTGTGCGGAGAAGAATTGACTGAAAAAATTAATCAACTGCGGCTGGTCGTCGCGACCGAGCGTCAGCGCCACGAAAATTTGATCACACAACGCGAACCGATGAATGCTCGCGATGCCGAGTTGCTCGAACTGATTGCTGTGCGAGGGGCCGACATTGCGATATACGACGGAAAATTGGCCACACAGGCTGAGAAATCGCATGAATCGGAAGTGTTAATTGAAAGCCAAACCGCGCAACGCGAGGAGGCCGAAGCGAATGCCGCGAAAATCGTCGAGCAACGCGCCGCGCGGTTCGCCGCGATTTCCGATCGCGAAACCGAACTGCGGCGGATGCGCGATTCGCTGGGCGCGTTGCAGCATGGCCGCGCACAACAGCAAGTGGGCGAGTCGCAATTGCAAATGAAGATCGACAATCTGGCCGAACATATTTCGCGCAGCTACCATGTCGATCTTCGCGCGTTCGCGATCGACCAGCCCGCGTTTGAAAAGGTTTTGCGTGCACAATTGAAACGTAATGAGAAGGCGGAGGACGGAACTCCTGCGACGCCGAGCTCGCCGGAGCTCGCTCCTTCAGATGTCGAAAAGCTCATCGACGAACTCAAGCGCCAGCTCGACAACATGGGCCCAGTGAACCTAGACGCTGTCCATGAGTACGACGAGCTTGAAGAACGATACAAATTTCTCGAAGCGCAAAACAACGATCTCACAAACGCGCGCCGCGAATTGCTCGATGTGATCGCACAAATCAATTCAACCACGCGGAAATTGTTTGGCGAAACATTCGCCCAGGTGCGCGTGAACTTCCGCGAGGTGTTTGCCGAGCTTTTCGGCGGCGGGCGCGCGGACTTGTCCTTAGTCGATGAGAATGATCCGCTCAACTGCGGGATCGAGATCAGTGCCAAGCCGCCCGGCAAACAATTGCAAAGCGTTTCGTTGCTGAGCGGCGGCGAGCGTGCCATGACAGCAGTCGCGTTGCTGTTTGCAATTTACATGGTGCGACCGAGCCCCTTTTGCATCTTAGACGAGGTGGATGCACCGCTCGATGAAAGCAACATTAACTGCTTCATCCGGATGCTCGACCGGTTTGTAAAACAGAGCCAGTTCATCATCATCACCCACAACAAACGCACCATTGCGAAAGCGGATGTGCTTTACGGTGTGACGATGGAGGAGCGCGGCGTGAGCAAGTTGGTTGGGATGAAATTGACCACGCCACGCCAAGCTGCCAGTGAGGTCGCATCGAACGGAGGCGAGCAGAGCCCCAAGCAGCGCCGCCTCGCGCTCGCGACGCCATAGGATAGCGCACGCGTGGCGCCTGCGCTATCTTGAGCAAAACGCGCCGCAAAAATTTTTTGCGCGCACTTGTCGATCTTGCGTAAAATTGCTCGATGCTTCAGACGGCGCAGCGCACCGTAAAATCAAAAACGAAAAAGCCGGCGGCGCCGCATGAGCGTTTTCTCGAGGCGTTTCGGTGGATGTTGCTGGCGCGCACCCTCGAAGAAAAGCTCGTCAGTCTTTATCGCGGTGGAATGATCACCGGCGGCGTCTATATCGGCAAGGGGCAGGAAGCAGTCAGCGTGGCTTGCGGTTTGTTTTTGCAGAAAGGCGACATCTTTGCGCCGTTAATCCGCGACCAAGCCGGACGTTCTGCCTTTGGCGAACCGCTGATCGATGTCACGCGCACATATCTCGGCTCGCGTCTTGGGCCGATGCGGGGACGCGACGGCAATATTCACCGGGGCCATCCGCGCAAGAACGAACTCGCCATGATCAGTCATCTCGGGGCTATGGTTTCCGTTACCGTAGGCGCATTAATGGCGAAGCGGTTTAGAGGCGAGAAAAACTTCATCGGCCTCGCGTGCATTGGCGAGGGCGGAATGCAGACCGGTTCGTTCCATGAAGGAATGAACATCGCTGCCGTGGAGCAAGTGCCGCTCGTGGTCGTCGCCACGAATAATCATTACGCGTACTCAACACCGAATGACCGCGAGTTCGCGTGTCATGATTTGGTTGATCGGGCGATCGGCTACGGTTTCGAAGGTTACAGTCTCGACGGAACAGATCTCGCAGCGTGCCTGGACGTGATTGGCAGCGCGGTAAAACGGGCGCGCACAGGCCGCCCGCCGCAATTGATTGTCGCCTCCGTGCTGCGCCTTTCCGGTCATGGTGAACACGACGACGCGAGCTATGTCCCAGAGGAGGTCAAGCGGCAGCCGTTTGCGCGAGATTGTCTGAAGGTCGCCGAGGAAACAATTCTTGATCTTAAATTGCTGGATGCGGAGACGCTAGCCGAGTGGCGCAAAGACGCAGCGAGGCAGGTAGACGAAGCGATTGCCACCGCGCAAAAAGAGCCCGCGCCCGAGGGCGACATGGAAGATTGGTGCGCCATCTCCACTCACAAACTCGTCGATTGTTTCGAATGAGCATCACCTATCTCGAGGCAATCCACGAAGCGCAAGCGAAACTGCTTCGCGATGACGAACGCGTTTTCATTTACGGGCAGGACGTGGGCGGAACGTTCGGCGGCGCATTTAAGGCAACAAAAGGTCTGGCAAAAAAATTTCCGGGCCGCGTGCTGAATACGCCGATCAGCGAGGACGCAATCGTGGGCACCGCGATTGGCGCCGCCCTACAGGGAATGCGGCCCATCGTGGAGATGCAGTTCGCCGATTTTTCCAGTCTCGCGCTCAACCAGATCCTAAACAACGCTGGCACTCATTACTGGCGGACGAACGTCCCGGTGCCGATCACCGTACGTCTGCCCTCTGGCGGAACAAAAGGCAGCGGACCGTTTCACAGTCAATCGATGGAGTCGATTTACGCGCATTATCCGGGACTCATCGTGATGACGCCCGCAACGGTGGAGGACGCTTACACCATGCTCATCGAAGCTGTGGCCATCGACGATCCCGTCATCTACTGCGAACACAAATATCTTTATTACCATCTCAAGGCCGACAAATTGCCCGAAAAAGGTTTGCCGACCGGGCGGGCGCGTGTCGCACGGGAGGGACGCGATCTTACCATCGTGAGCTACAGCGCGATGATGCAGGAATCCCTTGCAGCGGCGGAGGAACTCGCGCGCGAGCAATTCGAAATTGAAGTGGTCGATCTTCGCACGGTTAAACCGCTCGACACTGACACTGTGCTTGCGTCCGTCGCGCGCACCGGGCGTTTGCTTTGCGTGGGCGAATCATTTCCCTGGGGCGGCGCGACGGCAGAAGTCATCGCGGGCGTCACAAGCGCGGGTTTTCACCTGCTCGACGCCGCGCCGCAGCGTCTTAACGCGAAAGACACGCCGATCCCTTATCATCCAAATCTGTGGAGCGCGCATCGACCAAATGCGAAAAACATTGTCGCGAAGGCGAGACAACTGCTTCGAGAATAAACTTTATGCCGCAAGTTCCGATCATCATGCCGCAGTTGGGCGAATCGATCGCCGAAGCTACGATTGTCGATATCAGGATAAAGCCGGGCGACGTCGTCGTCGATGATCAGGAAATTATTGATGTCGAGACGAATAAGGCGGTCATGGGTGTAACCACGCCGTGCAAAGGCAAGATCGACAAAATCACTGTGCAATTGAAGGAGACGTACCCCGTAGGCGCGGTGCTTGGCTATGTGGAAGCGAGCGAAGAAGACGCTGCAAGATTCGCCAAACACGCGCCCGCTCCCCCACAACGGGAAGTCGCCGAGGAAATCCCAGCGCGCGCAGATCAGGAAGTCGCTCCGGGGCGGGAGAAAAAAATCGCCGCGCGCGATGGCGAAGGCGCACGCGTTGGCGGCCTGCCGGTTCCTGCGGTTACGAAGGGCGCAACGTTCATATCGCCGCGCGTGCGCGCGCGCATGGCCGAATTGCAATTAACAACGGCTGATCTTGCGGGAATCATGGGAACCGGCGTAGGCAATCGCGTGACAATCAAAGATCTCGAAAATTTTCTGCACAAGATCGAGAATCAAACCGCGCATGAGGCTTCCAAGATCCGCGTCGGCGTGGCCGACGCGATGCGGCGAAGCTGGACGCGGCCGCTCTCAACGATTGGTTCGTCGGTAAATCTCGATCCCTTATTGCAAGATCGACAGTCGCGTGAGCCAAAGCCCGGTCCCGGACTTTACGCGCTGCGCGCGCTGGCACTCGCGCTTGCGGAAAATCCCGGCGCAGCAGCGAAATTGATCGGCAACCGCGTTGTGCAATCAAATTCTATTGATGTAGGAATCGCAGTTGAAGCGGAGGACGGAATCATGGTGCCCGTGATTCGTGGCGCGCATAAAACCTCGCTTGCCGACCTTACGACGAAGTACAAGGAACTCGTCGAGCTCGCTCGACAACGGCGCATTTCGCCCGACATGCAAGCCGGCGGCATCGCCACCGTCTCCAACTTCGGCATATTCGGAATGGAATGGGGCACGCCGATTCCCCTGCCGGATCAGACATTGCTGCTCGGTCTCGGCGTCGGCAAAAAAGCTCCCTCGTGGGATGAAGCGAAAAACGAATTTGTTCCAAAAACCGAAGCGCAAATCACGTTAAGCTTTGACCATCGCAGCATCGATGGTGGCGGCGCAGGCCGTTTGCTCAAGCACGTGATCGAACTGCTCGAAGATCCAAAAAAATTGTAACTCGACACTGAGCTTAACTTATCGACCGCCGACGAGATCAGCACGTCTTTCTGATGCGGATAAGCAAGCAAAATGCTTAGTAGAAGTCCTGCGGCAACGCGAAATAGCGTGCCTCTGATTCAAACGAGCTGATAGTACATTTGGCGCAACAGGTGGATGCTTTGCCAATTCAATAAGAGCAAATGCGAGGCCTCTCCGGCCACGCCTGCCGTGAAGGCGATAATTGAAGCAACCTTGGCCCACTAGCATCGACTTGGCGACGGTTAAGAAAGACATAAAGAACAAAGGCGATAGGGAGGATTACTCCTCCCGCTAGCAACGCAATATCGTAACTCGCCATAGCAAAACAATAGTGGATGAGGTTTGCGATTGAAATTTCCTATCGCCGCCGCGAAATCGCTGCAAAAAGGCTAAGCAGCATGACCAAAGTGCAAGCGGCAGCCACACCGCCACCCCAGATCAGCCAGTATGGCCGATAGGTGAGAACGAGTCGCCCGTGCACACCTGCTGGAACTTCGACGAGTGGGAATAATCCGCGATAAGATGTAATGGCGAGTTTTTGATTGGCCAGTCGCGCTTCGTAGCCCCGAAAGTACGGTCGCGAAAAAGTAAGCAGCGCCGCGCGATCGCCATTCGGTATGTCGACGTCTGCTTCCACCAAATTTCGCGAATTGTTGATTCGTGAGACCGCCGCAGGAACAAATTGCTCGTTAGGCCGCGAATCAATTGAGGTAACTGACCGAACTCGCGCGAACGGCGCCCGGTGCCGATGAAAGACGCGTCCTTCACCTGTTTTGGCGACGAGCTGCCATTCAGAAGTCGGTTGAGGTGCCACATTCACCTCTCGCGCAACGACGATCCCATCCACGCCAAGTAGTGCCAGCTCGCCGCCTTCGCTGGCTTGGTAATTGAGCAAGTAGTCTCCCATTGCGGGATTAATTTCGCCGTGAATCGTGGCTGCAAATTCGCGTGCCACACCGGCGGGCCGGATCGGACTGTAGCCGTTGATGAAATGCAATCCTGCCCACATCGACGTGCTGCCGGGACGGAGCGTTTGACCGACTGGTTGCGGTTTATTTGAGGTGGCATAGGTCAGCTCCGCCCATGGATAGATGCTGAGATAAAGGCGCTCCGGGTCGAGCAGAGCTGGCTTAAGCAAATCCTGCGAGAAATTATATTTCGGAACACCGCAGTTTGGCGGGATGCACAGATAGGTGCCGAGCAGCGCCACAAACGTAATGGATGCAGGCATCCACGGCCGCAATCTGGAATCGCGTAACAAAAATTCCAAGAGAGACCAAATCGCAGCAAGTCCAATAAAAATCCAAGTCAGCGGAAAACCGTACGCCCCGCCTACCCGCAACATCAGCATTGCGACAGCGGCCAAAATGACGAGGACAAGCGAACTTGCAGCCGCCGCCGCCGACCGCGGGCTGATTTGCAGCACTTTTGCTGCGCAAATGGCTAGAACTAAATGAAAGAATGGCAACCACCGAAAACTCCACCGAAAAAGACCGGCCGTTGGAATCATGCAGAGCACGAGCACGAGCAGGAGCAGGATCAACTCCCATTTGAGTTGTCTCACCACAACAATGCGCCCGCGCCAGATGAATCCAGCGATGAGTGCCGCTGGAGCAACCAAGCCACAGGCCAGTTCGGCCGCGCTGTGCGCCATTGGACGCGACGAGAAATTAGTCCAGTTCACTGTCCACGAGGGAAGAATGAATCCAGGAAGCGCGGCTGGTGGAAGCAACCATTGCCAATGCGCTGACGCTGGCTGCAACTCGCGCGCTGAACCGTGAACCAAATCGAGAATCGCGAGCCACGCGGGCGCGGACAATCCAAAGCCAAGTGCGACGCCGAAAAGCATCGGCAAGATCGAGAAGACGTTCCAAGTTTCGACCAGTGACTTGACCGACAGCCATGCGATCAAAAGAAGCAACATCAAAACGGTGTAGGGGAATCCGCCGGTGACGAGCAGGTAAACGAACGGCGCTGGCCAGAGGAATCGCCATTTTGTTCGACGTTGATCCAATGCGCGTTCTGCTCCCCACCACGCCCAGGGCAACCAGGTGAACGCGCCGAGCGCACCGAACCAATCGGTTGCGCCCCAGCAAATGATCCAGCCATTTAGCGAAGCGACCAGCGCGACAAAAATCGATATCGGAATTGAAACGCGGCGGTCGCGAGCGAGCAAGAACGCTCCAATCGCCAGCACAAAAAGGTGTGTGATCGAAAGAGCGGCAGCCTGTTGTGGAAATGTGAACGCAAATTTCCAGATGAGAACGACGACTGCATTTATGAAAAACGAGAACGTGCCGTACTGAAATTCACCCGCGAGACTGCCGCAGACCCAGGAGTACGGACTCAGGATCGGCCAATGGCCTTCCGACCAGCTGCGCGCCATATCGGCGAACACCGGCAAGACCGATAATTCGTAATCGTCATTCCAAAAAACAAGCGGATCATGCCAGAGGAGAATGAGGCAGAAGAAGATGACGAGTGATCCGCCCGATAGTGCGCCGAGTAATGTGAAGCGACTGCGCGCGGCGTCCATCGCGCGATTCTCTCAACGCTCAACGCCCAACGTCCAACATCCAACGCCCAACTCGGAAACTCGCAGCGTCATCTCGCGTTCCTTTCCGCCGTCCGGATACTCGAGAAGAAAATCTTAATCAATTCTTCTGTCTCGTTGGGGATCGCGGCCGTTTTCGGCGCCGACACAATCGACGATCTGCAAGCCAGTCGTAACCAGCGTCGGGTCTCTTTCAGTTCCTTGAGGCAAATCTTCAATTTGTGAACAAAATCTTTGCGTGATTCGGCGGCTTCAACCTCACCGTGGTTACCGTATGGTGAAGTCCCACAGCGAAGCTGACCTACGAGATGGTTTGCGGCTCTCGTATTTGGCAACGCGTCAACCAATCGAACAATCCGCGCGCTGAATTCGAGCAGTCGATCTTCTAAGTCGAAGCGCGGCCTACTTGCTCGTTGAGGGTTGGGCGTTGAGCGTTGGGCGTTGGAAGTTGTATCTTCTAGCGTAGCGTAAACCCGCGCATCTTCGCACACACTGCCGTCGGGTATCCATTGAACGTCGTCCGCTCTAGGTTCGGCGTTCAGCGTCTTCTTTTTCACAGAACAACGGGTTTTCCCTCGGTCATCACAAGGACCTTTTCCTCGACGGTATACGCGCGGGCGCAGGCGAGCAATCTTCGCGGCGGCTCGTGAAGCGGCTCAAAACCGAGGGGAAAGGTTCCATAATGCATCGGGATCAACGTCGTGGCGCGCAGCTCCAGAAAAGCTTTCACCGCCTCTTCTGGATTCATATGAACTTCACGGCCAGTTGGCGCCTCGTAACCGCCAATGGGAAGTAACGCCACCTCGATATTAAAGCGGTCGCCGATTTCCTTGAAGCCGGGAAAATAAGCAGTATCGCCGCAGTGAAAAATCGTACGACCGTTCGCCGCGATGACGAATCCGCCAAAGTCGCGATGCAAATCCGCGAGGAACCGCGCGCCCCAATGATGGCAGGGCGTAAGTGAGATTTTGAGCGGACCAAGTTCGACCGTCTGCCAGTAATCGAGCTCGTGCACGATGTGGAACCCGAGATCGTGCACTAAATTTCCAACCCCCATGGGCACGACAATCGGTTGATCCGCAGCCACACGCCGCAAGGTGCGCCGGTCCAGATGATCGAAGTGCGCATGAGTTACTAGGACAAAATCAATCGAGGGGAGATGATGAATTTCGAACCCTGGCTGCTTCAGTCGTTTGATCACCTTAAGCCATTTCGACCAGATGGGGTCGATCAAGATGTTGACTTCGTGGGTCTGCACCAGAAACGAGGCGTGTCCGATCCAAGTGATGCAGATCTCGCCTTCACGGATCTTGGGAAATTTCGGCGGTGCGTAGCCGCCGGAGCGTTTGATAAAAAGCGAAGGAATCAGGACGCTGGTGAGAAAATTGCGCTTATGCCAGTCTGGCCGCGGACGCAACCGGACACGGGTGGAATCTGGCAGTGGTGGGACGCCATCCCCCGACGTCTGACGAACAATGTTTCTTCGGCTTTTTTTTGCAAAACGAATCGCCACAGCCTAACACGATATAGATGTGCTCCGTTGAAGTAAAACTATTTGCGGCACTGATGTTTCTGGTGCCGTATCGAACGAACCGGGCAGGAACGGCGGGCGTCCAAACTCGAATGCGGTTGCTCACAAACGAATTCCGCGTTGAGTTGTGGGCGATATGCGGAGCTGGAAAATTGTTGTTCCGGTGTTTTTAGTTTGCTCGGCCGCGTTCGCGTTGGAGTCGCGGTTGCCGTTCAGCACCGTTTTCAAAGGACAAGACCAATTCAATCGGCTGGTAGCAAAGGCTAAGGCAGAGAACTGGAAAGCGCTGCCTATTGGGGAACGCACTGCGGTTGTCGGCCAAGCTCTTCTCGGGACACACTACAAACATTTCACCCTGGAGATCGACAACCGGATCGAGTCCCCGTCGGTAAATTTCAACGGGATGGATTGCTGGACCTTTTTCGAGACCGCACTCGGTTTCGCACGGATGCTGAACGAACCGGAATCGAATTGGACACCGGAACGCTTGCTGTATTACATCGAACTGGATCGATATCGCGGCGGCCAGTGCACAGGCGATTATCTTTCGCGTCTTCATTATTTGGAGGATTGGCTTTACGACAATGATCGCCGGGGGTTGGTCGAAGATCTTACGCGCGATCTGGGCGGTCGCAGTGTGCCGCATTCCGCGCGCGAGATGAGCGTCGGCTGGCGCCATTATCGTTATCTCGCGGCGAACCGTTCGCTGCTCGGGCCGCTCGCGCGCATGGAAGCGAATGTTTCGTCGCGGCCGCTCTACGAAATTCCAAAGAATCGCGTACCAGCGATCGAACCGAAGCTCCGCAGCGGCGACATCATTGGAATAATTTCGCGCGATCGAACTGGACTTTATTCGACTGCGCACGTCGGCCTCGCGTTGCGCACCAGCGACGGCATCTTGCATTTCATGCACGCGTCCGCTCCCGGAAACTACGGCAAAGTTGTGATCGATGCGCGGCTGTCTAGTTATCTCGCGCGTTATCGCTCGGATTCGGGAATACTGGTGGGGCGTCCGTTGAAATAATCACGTGCTCGGGCCGCGATTTATTTGTCGCTAGAATATTCGCCAAGATCGACACTGCCAAAATGAAGATGTCGATCTTGCTGTTGCCGACGTTGCTGGTAACCGCGAACAGCGCTCCTTCAGAAACAAAAATTCGCGTCGGCCATTTCCCGAACATCACTCACGCCCAAGGCGTGGTTGCACACGCGCTCTCGCGCCAAGGTAAAGGCTGGTTTGAGCAACGCCTTGGCGAAGGAGCCAAGATCGAGTGGTTCATTTACAACGCGGGGCCAAGCGCGATGGAGGCGATTTTTGCGAAGTCGATCGATTTGACCTACGTAGGCTCCGGGCCAGCGCTGAATGCTTACACGAAGTCCAATGGCGAGGAAATCCGTCTGATCGCAGGTGCCGCGAATGGGGGTGCGGGGCTTGCCGTGCAGCCCGACCAAAACTTAAAAACGCCAGCGGATTTCCGTGGCAAAAAAATCGCCACGCCGCAATTAGGCAACACGCAGGACATTTCATGTCGCGCCTGGTTGAGGAAGGGTGGATTAAAAATCACGCAACTTGGCGGGGACGCGCAGGTTTTGCCTACGGCCAATCCCGATCAGCTGGGACTTTTCAAGCAAAAGAGAGTGGACGCCGTTTGGACGGTAGAACCGTGGCTCTCGCGACTGGAGCAGGAGGCGTCAGGCAAAATAATCGTCGAAGAAAAAGATGTCGCTACCACAGTGTTGGTCTCGAGCGTTAGGTTCTTAAATGAAAAACGGGATTTGGCGAAGAAATTTGCCCAGGCGCATGGCGAGCTGACTGACTGGATCACAAAGAATCCGGAGGAAGCCCAACGATTGATCAAAGCCGAACTGCTGGAAGAAACAAAGAGCGATATGAGCCCGCAAATGATCGCCGCGGCATGGAAGCGTATTGTGTTTATCGCGGAAACGCCGCGCGCCCCGGTGGAAAAATTCATGCAGGACTCGGTCAGCGCCGGTTTCATCAAAACAGCGCCTGATCTTTCCAAGCTGTTCACAAATCCCTGATGTCCCTGCAAGAAGAGCTCCAGGGTCCGCCACCGGCCAAGCTCGTTGTAGACCACGTCTCTAAGTGGTTTCGCCAGAAGCGGCAAATGGTGCACGCGCTGGATGATATCTCGCTAGAAGTCGACGAAGGCGAATTCATCGTTATCGTCGGGCCGAGCGGGTGCGGAAAATCGACGCTGCTCGACATCATCGCCGGCCTGGAAAAACCGGATAAGGGACGAGTGCTGGCCGACAATCAACCAGTGCTTGCTCCCGGGCGTCATCGGCTGGTCATGTTTCAGGAATCGGCGCTGTTCCCATGGCTGAATGCGTTCGGTAACGTCATGTTTGGTTTGAAATTGAAGCCTGGGTTGCGCAATCGGGAGCGGCGCGAGGTTGCAAAATTCTTTCTTTATCTGGTGGGCCTTGAAAAGTTCATGGAAGCCAACGTGCACGAGCTCTCAGGCGGCATGAAACAGCGCGTGGCGCTCGCTCGAGCACTCGCACCGAACCCGGGGGTGCTGCTCATGGACGAACCGTTCGCCGCGCTCGATGCCATGACACGCGAGCAACTTTACGGTGACATCCAAGAGATTTGGCAAAAACGCCGCAAGACGATCATCTTCGTCACCCACAACGTGCGTGAGGCGGCATGTCTCGCGGATCGAGTCGTGATCATGACGCCTACGCCGGGACGCATCCGCGAGATTTTTGAAGTGGACCTGCCGCGACCGCGCGATTTCAACAGCATCGAGATTGCCCGGCACGCGTCGAAATTAACTGCGGCGTTGAAAGGCTATCTGGCGCCGGAGCCGGTAGTGAGCGTGGAATGAGAAGGGCCTTGCTGGCGATTTTATTTTTCGTCGCACTGGTCGCGATTTGGGCGGCCTTGGTCCATACAAAAATTTGGTCTCCAGTTTTGCTGCCCTCTCCACAGAGTGTCGGCCAATACCTCAGCGGCGCGTTGCGCGACGGCACGCTGTTGCAAGCGGCTGCGGTCACGCTGCGCCGTTTGCTGCTCGGATATTTCATCGGCCTCGCCATTGGACTCCCGCTCGGCCTTTTGACTGCATCTTCGAAATTCGCCGAAGATACGATCGGCGTGCTCGCCCTCGGCCTGCAAACATTGCCGAGTGTGTGCTGGGTTCCGTTGGCGCTCCTATGGTTCGGCCAAACGGAGGGCGCGATGCTCTTTGTGGTGATCATGGGCACGGTGTGGTCGGTGATTATTGCTACCGATACCGGTGTGCGCACAATCCCGCCGATCTACGCCCGAGCCGCGCGCACCATGGGCTCGAGGCATTTCCATAAGTGGACACATGTCATCTTGCCGGCGTCGCTTCCGTTTCTGGTTAGCGGGATGAAACAGGGTTGGGCGTTTGCCTGGCGATCGCTCATGGCCGCGGAGATTTTCGTAACAATTCTGACCGGCTTTGGACTTGGGAACCTGTTGCATTACGGACGCGAGCTCAACGCGATGGACCAGGTCATCGGCGTGATGCTGGTCATCGTGGTCATCGGTTTGCTTGCTGACAAAATCTTATTCTCGCCTTGGGAACGATTTCTGCACCGCCGCTGGGGAACAGGCAGGACATGAGTACCTCCTAGTGGTACGCTTTCGCCGCAACAAGCAATGCTACGTTTGAGTTAGGTTGCAGCGCTATAACGCGGGTCAGTAGCCGAACCGAACATCAAGCTCTCTCAACGCATTTGAAGCATATTCTTGATCTTCGACTAAAAGATACTCGCGATATCCACCGATCTTGCCTCGGCGCACTTTAAAAGATTCCGGATCGCGCACATCGCCCGGCCGCAGGATCTTTGAATCAAACGCGCCGGCTGCCTCTAATTTTTGCATGTTCTCGAACTCCGAAAACTCGAGCGCTTCTTGAAAGATCGACATGTCTGGCGCGGTTTCGCCCAGGACGGCGAGCAATTCTCGGAAATGTTCGGCGGGTGACGCCCGCAATGCTTCATACCGAACGATCATGAAATTGTTGCGGCCAGCGAATTCATGGAGCCAGTCGTTCATCGTCCTAATGATGCCACGGATGCCGGACCGTTCGTCGCGGAGAAGATCGCTAACCGTTTTCTTTTTGAATTTTGCCGGAGCAGTCGGATCACGCCGGGTCATTTGCACGTATAGCGAAACGAAACAATCGCGCGGATCTCGCACCAGCAGAATAATCTTCGCACGCTGAAGTTCCCTTTTCGGCACCAAGTATTTGCCCCGAACCCGGTCCCAAAGATCACCTTTGGTGCGATGCTCAAATAGATCATGGGAAAAAATCAGGCGAGGAATGCCTCGTTCGCCATATCGCTCCGGCTGGAGCGTGAACTCGCGACCGTGCAGTTTGCAAAAATAAGCGCAGAGGAATGTCCGAATCCAGGTACGTCCGCTTTTGGGAATGGAGAGGAGGATGGCTTTCCCACCGGAGAGCTCGTTTGCACGGCTACTGAAATTCCGGCGCGCCAATTGTGACGCAACTCGCAAAATTCGACGCCTGAGCCGAGATTGCAACGGGACAGTCAACTCCGCGGGTTCTCTCGCACCGCTCGTCTTGTGGGAAGTGATCTCGGCAGGCTCCGTACCGGGCAACGACTGAGACGTTATTTCAATTGCCATGCTGGACGACTCTTCATTTAACCCGCAACACGCAAAAGAGATGCGTACAATTGCTCCGGGCGCCTTGCATAAGACCTCAAAACGAGGTATTTGTTCAAGCACAAAAAGGGGGCGCACTGGCTTCGACTCATCGTTGGAAGCGCAGGCGGCATGTCGAGGATGGTTCGTTGGCCTCGTTAAAAACCGGACCAAGAAAATAAACGCAGATCACGAAGATCTCGCTCTCGCGGCTTAATTGATCGCGACGTTTTCGCAGTGACGCCTGCTAGCGGCGGAAACGTGGACAGCAGGCTGGCGAATCGGCGGAGCGACCGCGCCAGTTCGTGAATCGATTTTCGCGGACGCTCGGGAGCCGGCAGTGTGCCGGTGCAACGCTCGGCTCCTTAAAACTCACCACCGGATAAACATGTAGATGTGTGCGCGGATAGCGACGAGGACAGGGGTTC
>JBKPQL010000078.1:0-5708 GCA_046734045.1 Verrucomicrobiota bacterium | reverse complement strand
GAGCTTGAGCTTATCCATCGCGTCGGGCTGCCAGATACGTCTGTTATATCGGCGGCGGTCGTCCCGGAAACGTTCACTAATTGACCCGCGGCCGTGTTGCTGCTCGTATTCGCGCCGGGCGCGTTACTTAGCGTAAAACTCAAGTCACTCACAGCCTGGCCGGGAGCTCTGATTACGGTAGGACTGATGAGGTTCGTGATCGTGACAATGATCTGACCGTTGCTGATGGTGAAATCAGCTTCCGCGGAAACTGATCCATCCGAGTCAGATCCGCTCGCAGTAAAGCTGATGGCTGTAGCAGGTTGAACTGCCAACGCGTATATGCTGATTCCAGCAAGCAGCCCGAACAACTTGCTTTTCATGGCGACGCCTCGTCCCAGAAGTCACTGACCAAAAGTCAGTGCATTCTTCAAGGCAGTAGCCGTCAAGCGCAGTGGTTGGACAGCTCTAGTATTTTCTGAAATTAGGGTTAACGAGGTCCGCGAGCACATGAGATCGCACGCCGTCGCCCCGTCAGGAGTTTGCGCTCAACCTCTCAGCCAAACGGCGTCTCTGTAACACGGTAGGAGGGCGCATCATTGAAAGCTGCACCGCATATTGCTGCGCCGTTCTTGCCGCACGTCTTGCCGCACGCTTTCGCGCCGCAGCTATGACCAACTTCGCGCGCTCGAGCCTAGTCTCGGTCTTGCGCGCCTTCTTTGGCGGAGTAAAGAGCTGCGCACTCGTCAACTTTTTCATGATCTGCCCCCCAGTCGGCTGGTAGCTAGCCGACCACGACTAAATTCTGCCTCCGGATCCCGGCCATCTCATGGCTAACGGGTCCCATTTCTGAGATTTTGGGCTGTAATGCAGACCCGCCGGAGGCTGGGGACCACAGATCATATCCGGTGACAAGCCGCGGCTTTCGGATAGGATCATTTTGGGCACGACGCGCGATCACCCAGCCGCGGGTTGTGCCAAGTCCCGACCCGTCGCGTCGGAGGACGGTGGGTCGGGGCGCTCAAAGTGCTATCCGATTCGAAGAACGGGAAAGGCCCAGAAATCAGATTTCTCGGATTTGGACGGGCATGCGCCACTTTTGTGAGCGCACGCGCCTGTTGCCTACATGACACGCCAGATTAGCCACGCTAAAATCCCCCACCACGCGAGGGTCACGGCCCCGAAGACTAGAAGGGTCGCGTAGGTGAATATGTGAACCAAGTTACCCGCGCTTCCGTACTGCGCCTCCATAGATCGGGATGATGCTCGCGAACATGAGCGCAAGTCCGAGTTCCGCTTCGAGGTTGGGAACGAAGTTAGAAATCCACCTCGGCGTGGCCCCTTCCCAATCAAACGCTGCGGCGTGCCCTGTACTCACATATCCAAAAAGCCAAATCACAAATCCGGCTGCGTAAATCGCCCAGCCGATGCTTTTGACATTTGTCATCCTACCCCAGCCTGATTTTGTGCCGCCGTCGCCACCAGCCGAGAAAGCCGCCGCTCGCGAAGATCAAGCCTGGAAGGCCAGCGCCGACGATGGGGCGACGTTCAATCCGCGCGGGGCTGCTTGCCGACGGCCTTAGTACAAAAGCAAAAGCTGAGGGTGGTCAATCGGTGACGTGCTCGGCGCAGCCAACGCCCACGTCATGACCCCCAGGATGGTCAATGCCATCCCGACGGCAAATACGAGACTAGCTGGTTTTGGTTTTGGTGCCATGGACCCCTCCTGGCGCCAGATAGATGTCACTATGCCGGACTTTAGAGGGGCAAATTGGAAGAGATGTATGAGCTACGTCACACTTCGCTGGTTGTCCAAAAAATGCACCTGCGCACGCCGTCGCCACCACGCGAGAAGGCCACCGCCCGCCAAAATCAGGCCGGGCAAGCCAGCACCGACGATGGGGCCGGGGACGGCAGCAAGTTGACCTCGGATTTCGCCAACGGGGAATGGGGCATTGTGAATGTTCGCGTAAGCGAGCCCTGCCTCAAGACCCGTGATGAAGTCAGACACGCTGATGCCGGTAAGATCAGTCGACAGATTGAATGTGTGATCAAAGGTTCCGCTGGTCATTCCGAAGGGAAAGCCTTCACTGGCTAAAAAGGGCAGCCTAACCGGCGCGATGATGCCGGGTGGCGCGCAGCAGTGGATGTGCGCGGCGGTCGCCGGTGCTGTAAGACCAGAAAAGGTTTCGTGGACGGTGAGCATGTCAGTGACGTCGTTGAGTGTCACGTCGATGAATCCAGTCCCCGGTGAAGCATTCGGTGGTACCTCGTTCGCGCCAAGCAGGGTGGCCTGAAATTCCAGTATCGAAGCATTCGCGGGAACCGCAAGCGCGAGCGCAGCAAGAAGACCGATAAACGTCGTCTTCACAGTCATCACTCCCTCCCTCGTCACTGGGAAGATTAGTTGCCGTCAATGACAATAGAATGTCATCACAAGGCTACACTCGGCATCGCCAGCGATCCGAATTGCCGTTTGGAAGTTCGTAGCGTCGGCGTGTAAAAGCGGTCCGACAGAGTTAGGCGCACGCCAAACGGCAGCTTCGCCGGTTGTGTTGGCGCTCGTAAGAGTGGCCTCTAGTTGCCAGCGCGGCTTTTACAGAACAAATGTCAATTACGGTTTACAACTATGGTTAACGGCCACAGAGGCCCGTCCCGCTACAGAGAAGCCCGCAAGTTTTGCCGCTCGCCAAGATCAGGCCGGGAAGTCCCGCACCGGTGATGGGGCCGGGGGACCGCAGAGACGCTTGACATTGAGGCCCTATATCTACACTGTACGTACAATGTCAATACCACGAAAACCGCCGACGTCCTCGACCAAGTTCAACATGCGCATCGACCGCAAGCTCAAGGTCGCAGCAGAAAAAGCAGCAGCCGAGGATAACCGGAGCCTGGCGGGTTTAATCGTCAAGCTGCTGCGCAATTACCTAGACAGACACGGGCGGAAATGAAAGTGACAGCCTGGATTTGGCCAACACGGGATGAATGGGCATACAGCCGTCAACATCCCTATTGGAATTGGAATAGCGGTTGCCCGTTTCTCCACAAGTTCAAGCATCGACTGTCGGATTATGCAACGCAGGAAGAAATCGCGGGGGTGATCGCAGCAGTAAAGGCAGCTCGCCTGCAGGCACGGCGAGCGGAGTTTGAGGCGCACCAATCACTCGGCCCACTCGGCCGACAGAAAGGCGAAAGCGAACGAGCCTACGGTCGGCGCTTCTCTACTATGTCGCACGAGGATCAAAACACAATCCTGGAACGTCTGCCGTTCGTCCCGTATCCCCACGACATCACCGAAGCGCTAGAGATCTTGCAGTGTGACAACATTCCGCGGCGATTGCCATTCTTTGAAAAGTTGCCGACGCTCATCGCCATCATCGCGCGCTACGAGGCCGCATTCGAGGCCGTGCAGGCAGAGTGGCAACGCGAGTGCGAGCAGAGACCAATTGATGACGCCGCTTGGGAACGTGAACTCGAGCGCCGCCGGAAAATAGAGGAGAAATGGCGTAACGACGCGCTTGCGGTTCACACAGACAGCGTTCGCAAGGTAGCGCGGAGGCAGTTATGAGAACCTTCAATCACGTTCGGCGGTCGTTACTGCGGGTGCTGCTGCTGATGCTGCTGGCGTTTGTAACCTCAGCCGCCCTATCCATCGCCGTAATATCGAAGGCAGACCACGAGGATTACAGGAACAACCTCGCCAGAGCTAAACAGCTAGAGATCGACGCCAAAGCTGGCAGACCAAAGCCCCCAGAAACCCCAAAATCAGAGTCTAACAAACCAAGTCTAACAACCCCCTCGTCGAGCCTAACAGCGAGTCTAACAAGCAGTCCAACGAGTCTAACAGCGTTAGACTCTAACACCCCCCTGTTACACTCCAAGTACCGCAAAGCCTACCAAAGAGAATATATGCGCCAACGCAGAGCCGCAGCTAAAACTCACCCAGCCAAGCACCTAAAAGCCCATTAGAAGCCCGTATAGCGATAATCACCCATACCCCTGAAACCGCACCAGCAGCCTCCCTAAGCCTTTCCACCAGTACGGGCCCCAGTTCCCAAATCCAGGGATCCAGATTTCCAGAAACGGGTCCCATCACAGGGCGAAAGGCAACGACTCGACGTACCGCCCTTCCCCGGCAGGGGGACGGCCCGGGCACCGGACCCGATTTCAGAAAAAAAATCCAAGAAAAGACTTTTATTTTACAGTCAGAATAGCAGCCACAATAACATCAATCATTTAGCGATGGGCTAATCCAGCTCACTAACCATCGTAAACTTCACAGTTATCAGCGGCTCGCCCTCAAGCCTAACGCCGCTGCGATGCGACCCAGATTAGTCCAAGCATCACAGCGCAAGCAGTAGCAAAAGGCCACAGCAGGCCCAAAACGAGATAAATCACGATGTCTGCGGTTATCGACGCCAATAGCGCGATGCGATTTCCAGTAAAGCGAACGATGGTCATCGCGATGCTCCGCAAAGCTCGTTTCCTACCTACGCCTGAAAGCGCTCAGCATTGCTCGGATTAATCCCAAAGACTTCGGACATGTGTGCCGAAGCGTCTCTGCGCCATCATGACTTTCTCACCGAGCCTTTTCTGCAAGCGCTCGCGAGTTCGGCGTAGCAGTCTTGGTTTGTTGTCTAGGAAACTTTGAATGCGGCTTGCCTGCAGGATTGGCCGAGAGCGCTGATCGCAGGTTTGCGATGCGTAGCGGGCGCGGCAACAACGGAAGCAGGCTAATTGTCTGTGCAGGAGATAAAGTTTGATGACTGGTCGCTGGCAATGGCAGATGAAGGCGTGGCGGATGCCGAAACCGGTTCTGATGGGTTTGAGACGGAATTGGTAGGCTGGTCCTTTATTTTCTCCGCGGTGGAGTGACGGAAGGACAAATTCGACGAGACGGTTGGAAACTTTTACGCTGGCCAGGAATGTATATCTGACGCAACATTGGGTAATATATATGTTGTGTGGTCATAGGGTGAGGGAATTCCCAACGCATTGACGCTGATGGTGGGCAACTGCTCAGCGATTGGACGAGTTGATTTGCGTGGCTTTTTAGCTTGAGCCAGCTGCGGCGGCATCATTGCATCGGCCCTTGCGCCGCATCGCGGATGGCCTGAAGTCTCGCAATGAACGCATCATTTGCTGCAAGCGCTTCCTCGATCATCTCATTGCTCACCAAAGCCTCATCGCAGCCGACCGACTTCAATAATTTGCGAGCAACGTCCGGCATCGATTTGCAATCGGCGTAGCTGTCAGTCTTTGGCTCGGTGGCAGCAATCAATCTTGCCGCAATCTCGCTGTATTTTTCTGGAGATTTTTGCCGTAGCTGTTTAATCGCAGCAGGACCATTTTCTGCGAAGTCGCTCTCGAAGGCGGCAAGAAAGTTTGCGCTGAGTTTATCGCGCAAGCTTGGCTTGTTGGCTTTTGACTGTGGCTTTCGTAATGACCTCATACTTCTTAAGCTGCTGCTCCCTCGCTGTGAACGACGGTCTCGGTCGGCACTGGGCGCTGCAGATGCACGTCGTTCGGACGGAAGAAGCACGGTCGGCGAGCTCTTGCTGTGAAAGGCCGGTGAGACTGCGCGCTGTGCGCAGCATACCGCCGGTGATTTCGACAATCGTCATGTTGAGATTTTTGGCGCGGCGTCAGCGCGCGTCAATGTAAGGATTTTTTACCAACCGTTGACAGCGCCAACTGGCCTTGGCCTAGTTGGCGTCGCCCCGCGGCGG
>JBKPQL010000077.1:0-32110 GCA_046734045.1 Verrucomicrobiota bacterium | reverse complement strand
CATGACAACGCCCGTCCGTTCGATATCCCACAGGTCAATCGTCACCGTCAACGTACCGGCTGGAATCCACTTCGGCGTATAAACAATACCCCCAGTCCAATTACGGGAATCTTCCGGCCCGAGGTGTGGGTTGGGGTTGTTCAGAATTGCTGTTTCCGGGTTGCGGTCGCCCATGAAGGACGTTGGCGCGAAACCGAAAATTACAGGTCCATACAGCGCGGTGAGCGAGGGCTCAACGAAGCCTTCTCCCCAGGTGCTGCGAAGAGTAAGCTGTTCGTCAAACGGCTGCCAGCGCACCCCCACTTTGGGCACTAACGAATTTGTATCGTTGTTGAAAGCCTCAAACCGGCCCCCGGCCGCGAACTCCAGCGAGTAGAAGAACGGTATGTTCCATTTGGGACTGAAGATCGGAATAAGCGTTTCCGCATACAACGCATATTCTTTGCGTCCGATCTTAACAGGGAACTCTTGCGGGAAACCGACTTCATCTTTAAGGCGGTGTTCGTCATCCGGATTTTCACTCAAACTTTCCCGAATAAAGACGCCGCCGAAGGCGAGTCCGACGCCGCCTGCGGGCAAATCAAACAGATCGGTGGTGTAAATATTTAAGTCCAGTGTCGCCAGTTTGGATGTATTAAGGTCCCTCGCATGTATGATCGCGAAGGCGATCAATGGCAGGTTGGATGGGATCGGCACGCGATAATCTCCGAATGGATTGTAGGGGATAGTGGTTCCGATAAAATCCGGCTTGGTGGGATTATAGATTGAGTCCGCCGCGTTCAGAATACGATTGAAGCGCGAGACTGAGACATCTTTAAACTCAGAAGTATTCTGGATTTGACTATACCGGAATGCTCCATCGTAGCCCCAGGTTCCGTTAAACAGCTTGTCGCCTTTTACACCGACTGTGAAAAGCTCGGCGATGTTTTCCTCATCGAACAAACGATTACCGAAATCGGCAAGGCGTGCCATAGTGGTGCCGGAGATGATCTGCTCAAATGGATTGAATGGGTTGTACGCATCCGGGGGCATGCCAGTCTCCGCAATGGTCGGCGTGTTCGGAGGTGCGGCCCCACCTGGCAACGGGTGATTGGGGGGAATGGCGATTACACCCAATCCCGGGGCTTCGAACGGACCCGTGGCAGGGGGCGCAAGTTCGTCATGCGTCTTCACGTCGGCATAATAAAAGTCGCCGAAAACCCGAAACTGATCATCGCAGATTTTGTGCTCGAACGCCGCGTAACCGCCCCAGCGTTCCTGAGTGGGAAATGAGCTTGCGAACGCGTTAAAGTTAAAGCCAGGGAGCAAACCGAAGCCACTCCGGACGCGTCTCGCGCTGTAGATATAATCGCTTGCCGGAGCCAATCCGTTCGTAAGGTTTGGCGGAGTCGCGAATTCAAAACCCCCCGGGGTTAAATTCTCTCCGCCAGCGGCGGCCGCCACATCGCTGCTCAACTGAAGATTGTACGGACTGGAGTTGCTGCTCGAAAATGGCGGGCGATTGGAGTTGCCCCGGTCGCGATTGAACATCGAGTTACGGTGGTAGAAAAAGATGTCGCCGGTGATACTTGTTTTGTCGTCGCCGGTGCCGAAAAGAATGTCGCCGGCGTACTCGCCTGCGTCTTTATCCAGTGTGTTGCCATAATACAGGGTCACCTGGGCGCCACGGTAATCTTTGTACAACTTGAGGTTCACTACGCCGGCAACCGCGTCCGCCCCGTAGGTGGTTGAAGCGCCGTCCTTCTGAATTTCGATGCTCTGGACAGCGGCAATGGGAATAGTATTCAGATCAAAGAAAGCGGCGCCCCCGGGGGAGGTCCCCGGATAAGGGGCGACACGGCGGCCGTCGATGAGAACCAGTGTGGCACCCGGGTCGAAGCCACGCAGGGAGACCGAAGCTACCCCCAGCGGGCCGCCCCTTGCGTCCGCGTTGTTCTGAACGGGAATGCTGTTTGCACTCGCGATCGGCAGACTCTTGAGAAGCTGTTCCGTGGTGGTGCCTTGACCAGACTTGTTAATTAAATCGCGGTTGAGAATTGAAACCGGGTTCGAGCCGACTTCCTCCGTGGTTGGAATCATCGAACCAGTGACAATAACGGACTCGCCAGTCACGGTCACCCGCTCGGCTTCCACCTCCTGAGCAAATGCATTCGCTGCGAAAATTAAAGAAAAGGCAAGCGTCGCCACAAGGACAGCGCAGGCGGCTCCTGGCTTAATCGGCGCGTTCATGACTGGACCCAAAGGTCCACGCAAATTGCGATTAAGCCGATCTCCACCAAAGCTTTCAATCTAAATCGCGCGTAAAAAACGTCGGGCGGTTTCCTAAACGACGCAGATCAGCGAAAGGCGGCTCGGACCAATTGTTTAACGATGTCTCTGCAATTCGGCGTTCGACCCCATTCGACTTGCGCTCAGGGCAGGCTGTTGAACGTTTCTTTGTGAGGTCCGACGACAGCGCACTTTTAATTGTCGCGCACGGCTCGACGGTGAATCCAGACTCGAGTGGGCCGACTCTTGCGCACGCTGCGGAGATTCGGCAGCGGAAAATTTTTGCCGATGTGGAGTGTGCTTTTTGGAAAGAGGAACCGAGTTTGCGCGACGCGCTGTTCCAGTTCGATCCAGAATCGATTCGCGAAGTTTACGTTGTGCCAAATTTCATCAGTGAAGGTTATTTCACGCAAACAGTGGTTCCGAGGGAATTGGAATTGAATGGCCGGACCACAAAACGTTCCAACGGTCAAATCTGGAGGTACTGCGACCCTGTCGGAAATCATCCGATGATGACGGAGCTCTTGGTGCGACGCGCGCAAGAAGTTGCGCCCGACATTCAAGAAAGCGAAACAAGTCTCTTGATCGTCGCCCACGGGACCGATTTGAACGAAAACAGCGCCGTCGCAGCGAAACGCGAAGCCGAAAAAATCCGGGCTCTCGGAAAATATTCGACGGTGCTCAACGTTTACATGGAAGAACCTCCGCTCGTGTCCGATTGGCAAAAATTGACGAACACTCGGAACGTCGTCGTCGTTCCATTTTTTATCTCGGACGGATTACACAGTTACGAAGACATTCCCGCTTTGCTCGGAATCGCGACCGGAAGATCGCCAACTGCTTCACAGGGCACACGCGGCGAAATTTTTCACCATAATCCCTACAAAATCGATGATCGCGTGCTGTTCTACGCGCCCTCCATCGGTACTGATCCAGGCGTCGCCGATATCATTATCCAACAGGCGGAAAAATCAGCTGGACTCTAAATTTGGTTCGCTTCTTTAAAACACGCTGGGCCACGCCTCCCAAAGGGATGCGCGAAAATTAGCCGGTGGTGCAAACGACCGGTGGCCGACCGTAAAAAATAATCAGCCCCAGCGGGACGAGAGAATCACCCATGGCGTTGATCAAATTCCACGCCGCTGCGCCGCAGCAACTCTGAATACTCCTCGCGAAACATGCGCATGCGATGCTGCTCTTCCTGTCCCTCGAAGTAACGACAAACGCTCCGCTCTTCTGTAGCGGCAGCCGTGCCGGCTGCAATTCACTCCGATTTCGCAGGCACACGGCCTGCCCACCACAGAGTTCGCAGGCGACACGCCTGCCGCTATAGATCACGCTCGATCAATTAACACAATCTCTCCCTGATATGGCCAGTCGTCTGCAGTTTCCACAAGCCCGGCCCGAACCGGATTGTCGCGAACGTAGTTCCATTTCTCCGCGTAACTTTCGTCGCTGCGCAGAATGTGATCGAAAAATCCGGGTTGCCAAAGTCGCGGCGATCTTAGCGCGACAGACATGGCGCGCTTTAAACCACCAATCCACGACGAAAGTGCGAAGTTTGGGTCGCCGCGAACAAAGAGATGAACATGATCGGGCATGATCACGTATCGCCCGAGCGCGACATCAAATTTCGTCATTGCGCAATGAGCGTATTGCTCTAGGGCAAACTGAACACGATCCAGCGAGAGAATACTTTGCGATCGCGGGTCGCAAAAGTGACGAAGTAGAGTGGTTGATTGCTGCAAATCAGATCAAGTCGATGTGGACGGTCCTTGATCATTCTCGCGACTGTAGAGGCAGCCATGCCGGCTGCAACCGTTTAGTCTTCGCAGGCGACACGCCTGCCACTACAGATCATCGGCTCGTGATTTTTCGTCCCAAAAACGATATGAGAATGTAGCCTCAGATGGATGGATGGCATACTCGTGGCGTTTACCTCGCCTGCCAAGGCTAATCGTCTTTTCGGTCATCGCACTCCTCTGGTTTCCTACCACCGGCTAATATCCAATGCTCTTCCGGAGCCATCCCTCGCGAATTGATGGCAAAAGTTGAAATAGCGCTCGCGCTTGTTTTGTTTTGCGCCAGATTGCTTCGCCGCGAATGAAGGAAACCACGTGCAAAAAGCTTCAGGAAATCGGCGCATTCGCGCTCGCTGGTGGCTGCACTCGAAAACGCGTGAAGCAACTTGCAGAGATGATTCGCGCCGCGCGCGATTATCGTTGGCTTGCGATTTACAAGATTATCAAAGATGAATTTGTGATCCTTGCGGAAACCGGCAGCGAGCCACCGGCATATCCGCGTTTTCCCATCACACAGGGACTATGCGGCGCGGCGCTGGAGTCCGGTAACCCGATCATCGTCGGCGACGTGCGCAAGGACGTGCGCTATCTGCCTACGTTTCACACAACTCGCTCGGAGATTATTGTGCCAATGCGCAACGAGCATCGTCACATCCTGGGAATGCTGGATGCAGAGAGCGACAAATTGAATGCTTTCGGCGACGAAGATCGACAATTTCTCGACCGCGCCGGTGGTCTGATCGCCCACTGCCTGCATTAGCGCGGCGCGCCCCGGTCCGGCGGCTGCGGGATGTCCTACCAATGCCGAATTCCATCGAGCGATGTCTCGAAGCTGCACTGACCGCACCCTTCTACTTCGGTCAAATTCTGATTCAAAAGGCAAAGGTTGGCGGCTTTGTTCTTTCACATCGCCATGACAAAACGGGACAGCTAAAGCCGTCGCGCAATGCACAAGACGCAATCGAAATTGCAAAATACGACGACGCGGGAAATTATCGCCCGCTCAAGACCGCACCCAACCTACGACACGGCTGGCGATTGGAGCTTGACACACTCGAAGAGCTGAGGCGCGCGCTGGACTATTTTTATCCCGGCAGGCTCGCAGTTTTCGCTGCTTGGAAAGGCGGAAAACTGCAAACCACGCCTTTGCGCGAGACTTTGGATCGACAGTCAGGAATGTATCGTGTGGCGGCAAAAATTTCCGATTCGCAGATCGATAATCTTGTCGCGGGCTTCTGCCGATCCAATGGGGGATGTTTGCGGACCATCTTGTGGAAACGTGATGGGGACGGAGCGATTGCATCGACAAAGTTGCCAAAAGAAAAATTTGATCCTGCACGTGACCAAGCCGCGAGTGATGCGCGCCGGTCCACCACGACTGCAATTCCTTTGCTTTGCCAGGAAGCGTGCAACCTGTTGATCGCCGAATGCCGGAAAGCGGTGAAAGGCGAATGATCGTTCGTGCGCGTACGGTCGTGACGATGGACGGAGCGCCCATCGCGAACGGTGCGGTAGCTGTTTCCGGAGATCGAATTGTCGATGTTGGAAAATTTGACGAGATCAAGACGCGCAACGCCGGTGAAATTGTCGAGCTTGGTGAGCAAGCGCTGTTGCCCGGGCTAACCAACGCGCATTGCCACCTCGATTACACCTGCTTGCGCGGCAAAATCCCGTCGCCGAACTCTTTCGCCGACTGGATTCGCGCGATAAACGCAGAGAAGTCGAAACTTTCGCCGAAAGATTATCTCGCCTCGATCAACAAAGGGTTCGCGGAGGCAAAAAGGTTCGGCACAACTGCCATCGCAAACCTCACTGCATTTCCAGAATTGGTCCCGCAGACCAGCGAGCCGATCCGCACCTGGTGGTTTGCGGAGCTCATCGATGTGCGTTCGCCGGAACGCGCAAAGGAAATTATCGATCTGGCAATTGAATCGCTGAAGTCGGCGCAGAACTGGGGCTTGGCGCCGCACGCGTTGTTTACGGCATCGAAAGATTTATATCTTCGCTGTGGAGAAATCGCGCGGCACGAGAATATTTTGCTGACGACTCATTTGGCCGAGTCACGCGAGGAGATGGAGATGTTCCGCAATGGCAACGGTCGGCTCTATGACTTTCTGAAGAGCATCGGACGTCCGGTGAATGACTGTGGAAATCAGACGCCGCTGGAGGTGTTCCTCGGCACGACCGACAACTGTGCCCTGCCAAATTGGATCGTTACACACTTGAACGAATTGACGGAGAGCGACTTCGATTCGCTCGAAAGATCGAAGAGACAATTTCACGTGCTGCATTCGCCGCGCAGTCACCATTATTTCGGGCACAGTCGATTTCCATTCGAACGATTGCGCGCATTGGGATTCAACATTTGCCTGGGCACTGATAGCCTCGCAAGCAACAACGACCTGAGCCTGTTTGCCGAGATGCGCGCATTTCAGCGCAGCGAATCTGGAATTTCACCAGACGAAATCCTGAACATGGTTACGGTGAATCCTGCGATGGCCTTGCATCAACAAAATACGCTCGGGCGGATTCGGCCGGGATTTCGTGCAGATCTCATAGCTATTCCCTGTAGTGGAGGTCGTGATGTTTTCGATGAAATCATCGCATTCGAAGAACCAATTGATTGGATGCTCGTGGATGGAAAACAGGAGCGGAATACTCCTGACATTGCTAAGCCATCGAGATGAGTAGCGCTTGCCCGGTGGCGTCTGCGCCGGTAAGATCGTCATATGGTCGGCCACGGACTGCACCAGACGCAGAATCTCGCACTCCACCAAGTTCTTTCGCCGCAGTTGCAGCAGAGCTTGCTGATCCTCCAGACGCCGTTGCTCGAATTACGGAATTTGGTTCGCCAGGAAATGGAGACAAACCCGGTGCTTGAGGAATTACCGAGCGAGCTCAGCCGAGACGAGCGCGAAACGGCGGAGCCTTCTGCCGATAACAACTTCAAGGAGGAATTCGAGAAGCTGGCGAGCCTGGACGAAGAATGGCGCGATTACATGGCGCAGTCCGGCAGCTACAGTCGTTCGCAAGAAGCGCAGGACAAGCGGCAGTTCTTTTTCGATTCCATTCCTGTCCAAGAAACGCTTCAGCAAAATTTGATAGGACAACTGAACCAGAGCGCTCTTGCTGCAGATGATCGCAAGACAGCGGAAATGATCATCGGCAACATCGATGATAACGGATTTCTCCAAAGCACGCCTGAACAAATGGCGCTTAACTCCGGAATTCCGAAGGAAAACTTCGAGAAGTTGCTCAGCCTCATCCAGAGTTTTCATCCGCCGGGCGTGGGCGCGCGCGATCTGCGCGAGTGTTTGCTCCTTCAACTGCAGCGCCAGGGAAAGGAGAACACGCTCGAATATAAAATCATCTCTGAGCACATGGAAGACTTGGGCAAGCGACGGTTTCTCGAAATCGCGCGACGGATGAACATCGATGTGGACGAAGTGCAAAAGGCTGCTGACAAGATCGGGCGGCTAAACCCACGCCCCGGCCAGATTTTCGCGGCTGCTCCACAAAACTACGTGCTGCCAGACGTTACAGTCGAAAAGGTGGATGGCGATTATCAGATCATCCTAAACGACGAGCAAATTCCGCATCTGCGCATCAGCAACATCTACAAAGACATTATCGCGCAGGATAGAAATGGCAGCGAAGTTAAAGATTACATCCGCGACAAAATCCGCAGCGGCAAATTCCTGATCCGATCGATTCACCAGCGGCAGCAAACCATTTCCAACATCGCGCACCAGATCGTTTCCCGGCAACGCGAGTTTCTCGAATATGGCCCGTCGCATCTCAAACCGATGACCATGGGCGAAATTGCCGACGCGATTGGTGTGCATGAGACCACCGTGAGCCGCGCTGTGTCGGGCAAATACATGGCCACGCCTCAAGGTATTTTCGAGATGAAATATTTTTTCACGTCCGGTTATCAAACGGCGACGGGCGAATCGCTGAGTAACACGAGCGTGAAAGAAGCGGTCCTCGATCTCGTGAAACACGAGAATGGCAACGCGCCGTTGAGCGATCAGCAGATTGTCGAAATTTTGAACGAGCGCGGGATTCCGATCGCCCGGCGCACCGTGGCCAAATACCGCGACGAGCTAAATATTCTGCCGAGCACTATGCGGCGAAAGTATTAGCCGATTGCGGAACCGGAGAGCCGAAATGCGAAAATTGTGGCGGCGGCTGTGTCAGCCGCAGAAGCGTAGGGCGCGACTCAACGGCGCAGCGTCGTTTCCTCGTCAAAAAATCTGTATTCCATCCGTACCGATGCTTCGGCGTTGCTGAGCACGGCGTCTGTGGCTAAATAGTGTTTCATGAACGCCTCTCTTCGGGCCGCTGTGATCGCCGAATGGCGCGGTGTTCCTGAGAGAAAAATGCGACCAGATCGATGGCAATCACCGGCCGACTTACTCCCGAAACTGATGCACCGCCTGGGGCTTCGCGAGCGCTTGCACGAAGCAGAAGTAATCGACGCCTGGTCAAAGATCGTTGGCGAGTTCATCTCCATGCACTCCGCGCCGGTAGCTTTGTGCGACGGAATCCTGTACGTCCGCGTGCTCCAACCAGCTTTGCACTACGAACTCGACCAAGTTTCCAAGTCAGAAATCCTTCGAAAATTAAAACAACGCTTCGGCTCGAAAACGATTCGCAACATCCGCTTCCGGGTTGGTTGATTTGGAAGAATCTGTGGCACAAAGAAAGCCTACAAGCGGGGTCCTCGTTTTAGAGTATACGCTGTGTTTACAAGAATGTAGGTTCCTAATCACTCTTTACGATCGCTACTGCGAGCTGTCAGCTAGCCGAGATTATAATTGTCAGCCCCTTCTCGATTATTACACGCTTCGAGACGTAGATCGCGAGTCAGCTAGCTGGGTCTATGGTATAGCGTTGCGGTGCAAAGAGAAGATCGAGGGATCTCTGAGTACCCCAGAATTATTCGTCGAATCGCTCTTCATCGCGTGTCTGTTACCCGGGGATTCACATATCGCGCATGCGGACAATGAGCGAATAGAACATGGGCGGTGGGTCCCTAATCACACGCCCCAACGCGACTACACCGGGCTCGCTTATCTCAATGACGACTTCACGGGAGGTGAATTGGTTTTTCCGGATCTCGATGTAGTTATAGTGCCGAAGGCGGGTTTATTGGTTGTCTTTCCTAGTGATCACGAGTTCGTGCATGCAGTCCCAAAGGTTCTGTCTGGCAAACGATACTCTTTGCCAGTCTGGTTTACTGTGAATCCGGCGAAAGCTATTCTAGTTTGATCTTGCTGAAGCAATGGCAAGAAGCCGCATTCTTGTAGCCAATTGGGATTATCCGCAGTATTACGACATTGCCTTCCAAGCCTACACCCCAACGGGAGACCGACTTCATCGAGGTTGCATGCAAGTAAGTATTGCCCTTTCGACGTCGGCCGGTTGCTGGAGCCCGCCTGCGGCAGCGGCCGCCTAATCACCGCTTTGGCCGCCCGAGGTTACCAAGTGGTCGGCTTCGATCTGAGCCAGCCAGCGTTGACCTATCTTCGACGCCGGCTTACACGCCCCGACTTCATGCCGAGATATTTGAAGCCGAGATGTCCGATTTTCGCCTCGGTCAACCGGTTGATGCAGCCTACTGCACTGTTAGCACTTTTCGCCACTTGTTAACGGAGGACGCGGCGTGCGGCCACTTGGAGTGTATTGCGCGCAGTCTTCGCCCAGACGGTATCTATGTCCTCGGCTTGCATGTGCTGCCATCTAATGTCGATAAGGACGGCACCGACCGCTGGACGGAGCGGCGAGGCGAAACAAAAGTGACGATAACGCTGCGCGTGCTACGCATCGATGTCCGAAGCCGGATCGAGAATCTTCGGGTGTGCCTGCGGGCGCGCCGGGGGGTCGACTGAACTTCGCCTGCGGTACGAATTTCAGTTTCGCACATATACTGCGAGGCAATTTCGGAGGCTACTCAGATTCGGTTCCATCCCTGGAACTATGCGACATCTACGATTTCCGGTATGACATTACGCGGCCGTTCGCCCTGAATGATGAAATGGCTTACAGCGTTTTCGTGTTAAGGCGCCGACAGCCATCTTAGTTAAACCTAAAAGGAGGGCTTGACATTAACATAGAGGATAAGTCATATCTCGTGTATGAGACAAAATTCACTTCCAAGACCAGATACACAGCACCCGCCACCGCCACCGCCACCGCCACCGGGACCGCCACCGACCCCGCCACCGCATATATGAGACGCGTTTGCCATTAGATCGCGCTGGGACTGAACGCACTGGCGGGTTGAACCAGTTGTTACCGGTTTGAGACCAAAGTCTCTACCCGTCTCGCGTTGGTGAGCTACACATCGGAGCAGTTTACTTCGGCGTGGGCGAAGCGACGAGTTTCTGGAAGTGCGGATCATTCCGAAGCGCATCGAACATCGGATCGAGTCGGAGCAGCGCAGGAGTGAGCGGTACGTTTTGTGTAACCAGCGGGCCTGCGTACGGGATCGATAGTAATTTCTGTAAGGCGGCGATGGCGCGGTCAGGCTCTCCTATCTGCGCCGCCACTCGGGCGAGGATCTCGATTGGAGCGGGACCGGTCATCGCGTCTCTTTCGGTAGGATTCGTTGCTACAGCCCGTTCCGACAGAGCCAACGCAGGGGCTTTGTCACCAAGGCCCGTATTGATCAGCGCGAGATCTCCAAGGAGGTAATAATTTTCTGGCTGTTCTTTGAGGAAAGATTCCAGTTCGCTGCGCGCGTGCCGCCAAGTTTCCTGTGCGGCGGCGTGCTCGCCAGCGACGTCCTGCGCCCAGCCAAGCCAAAAGCGCAGTTCGCCATTGTAAAAACCCAGTGCTGGATCAGGTTTCGCAAGTATTTCTTTCAGCCTAGGGATGATTTGTGCCGGGCGGCGGTCCAAGATTGCTTGGTAAACCTGAGTATTCAACGCAGTGGTGTCGCTCGCAGCTGGATGTAACGGAGCAAGGAGCGCCGAGGCTCGCGAAAGGTCGCCCTCAGCTTGTGCGATAGCGGCCTTTAGTCCGATCGGATCAATATGGTCCGGTGTTATATCAAGAACCTGATCAAGCTTTCGCAGCGCTTCAGGAAAACGACGAAGTGCGACATAGGAAAGCGCGTGCTGGGTGAGCACGGAAGCGTTCCGCGGGTCGAGCCGCTCGGCTTGATTAAAGTACGACTCGCTCCGGTCCCACTGGCCTCGCCTTCGTGCGACATAAGCCAGCGATTCAGGAATCTGGCTGCTATTGGGCAAGAACTGACGCGCTTGCTCAAAGTAACGCACTGCGGTGTCGTAATCCTTTAGGCAGGCGTAGTGGTATTGGCCCTTGGCTATCAACGCCTCGCCGAGATTGGGCTCAAGAGTCAGCGCGGTTTCGGCGGCCTGCCGCGCCTCTTCACGCAGTGCGACTGTTGGTTGAAGAGTCGCTGTGAGGTAGCCGAGCGCATCCACGTATGAAAGCAGCGCCCAACCAAGCGCGAACTTCGGGTCTAAGCGCACCGCTTCTCTGAGATATTTCTGTGCGGCAAGGGAGTTGGCGGGGGTGTCTAACGTTTTCAGACTATAAGCCAGCCCGCGCAGGTAGGCATCGTACGCCTCAACATTATCAGTCGGTCTGGCGGCAATGACTTGCTCTTCCTGGCCGGTAAGTTTCGCTCGCAATTGATCGGCAATAGCTTTAGCCACTTCACTCTCTACCGAAAAGATGTCGGTCAGTTTGCGATCAAACGTGTCTGCCCAAAGATGGGAATCATTAGCCGCTTTGATCAGCTGCACATTCACACGCACGGCGTCACCGCTCTTCTGCACACTCCCTTCCAAAATGTGGGCGACCCCGAGTTGCCTGGCGATCTCGGACAGATTTTCAGGCGCGCTTTTATAATGCTGTGTCGATGTACGCGAGATCACCTTCAGATCGGCGATCTTGGATAAGCGCGTCAGAATCTCGTCCTGAATGCCCTCGGCGAAATAAGCGTTCGCTTTTTCTTCACTCCGGTTTTCGAAAGGTAAGACAGCGATCGATTTTTCCAGAATCGCCGCACCCAGTGATACCGGTTTGATCTGCCGCGTTAATACTCCGAAGTACGAGCCAGCCAGCGCAAGAACGGTGAGCGCAACAATGCCGCCAACAAGCAGAGCCCTCTTGTTTGAGCTCTTGCCGGGAGCCCTTCTTGTTATTGTCCGCCCTGAGGCAAGCTGCAGCAGTTGCGCAACCTCAGCCGCCGATTGCGGTCGGTGGGACGGATCCTTTGCCAGGCAAGCTGCGATCGTCTCTTCCCAAATCCGTGGAACTAACGCCGGCTCGATGTCCAATTCTTTGCGCCGCTCCGTCATTGAAGGAGCAACTCGCTCGCAAATCTGCCGATCGATATTACCCGAATAGAACGGTGGCTTGCTCGTAACTAGTTCATAGACGCTTGCGCCTAACGAGTAGATATCGTCCAGGTGCGTGGAGTGCTCGCCGTTGAGCTGTTGCGGGCTCATATAAATCAGTGTGCCACGCCGGCCTTGCTCCAACGTCAACCGGCTCGCTGAATCGCCAAGACTGCGAGCTATACCAAAGTCTGCCACCTTCAGATCGCCCCGTTGATTTACTATTAGGTTTGCGGGCTTCAGGTCACAGTGGATAATCTTCGCGTGATTGTGCGCATAATCGAGCGCGTCACAAAGCTGACTTGTCCAGGCGGCAATCTCATCCACCTCAAAGACTTTCCGCTCTTTCTCAGCTCGCAGGTTCGATAGCGTTTCGCCATCGACGTACTCCATCGAAATACAGCCGGAGCGTTCGTCATGCACGAAGTCGTGAATGCGAACGATATGCGGATGGGTGAGTTCGAGGCAGCGCTTTGTCTCTCGCTTGAGTTCATCAAGCGCCGCACGATCTTGGATCATCAGATTCGGAAGAAATTTCAGCGCGACCTCGCGCTCCAGTTCTTCATCGCGCGCAAGCCAGACAATCCCCATTCCGCCTCGGCCGAGGACCTTGATCAGCGTGTAGCGACCAAAGATCTTTTGTCCACTGGCGAACTCACGCGACGTCGCTTCCGCGACGCCTCCCGCGTGCTCGTTAGTCACGGCGATAAGATATTCATCATTAAGCTGGAAAGAAAGCTCAAAGCCAGGATCGGTACGAACTCGAGCAAGTTTCCTAGATCGAAATCCTGCGAAAACTAAAAAAACGCTTTGGCAGGAAAGACCATCCGCGATGTCCGTTTCCGGGTTGGCTGATCTGCGTCGTTAAACGGGCCTAACGCCTCTTTGTGCATGCCAGCGGTTCGTGACTGATAAACCGAAAATTTTCCAGAATTTTTCCGAGAATTCCGCCCGGCAGATTTCCTAGAAGTGAGGGAAGGCGTGATCGGAGAGGCGGCTATTTTGCTTTACACAGCAAAGCGTCTTTGCTAAAGCTCTGGCACAGTAGCGGGCTAGCTCTATCGAATTCTCAGTTTCAAAGACGACAAAATTGGCATGAAGACACGTTCGGAGCATAAAAGAGAGGCTCCTCCGACAGAATCCCTCCACAGATTAGTTGCGTATCAAATAAATGAGGATGATTCCGCACCAATACGCCCTGCGCCCCGCGAACGCAGGTGGATGGACGATGCACAGCGAAAATTCCCGTATAGGTGTCTCCCGTTAGTCGTGGCGAATCAGTACGGCTGGGAAATCCTGTCCACCCATCGAATCCGGGCCAGTTGGGATGGCACATCGAAAGCAGAGGGCTTGCATGTTGAAAACCTATATGGGGACGGCCCGCTGCATTGCTACTCTCACTTCGGCGAAGGAGCGCTGACTTTCCAAATTCCATTCCTCTTCAAAACACCGGATGGCTGGAATTTGATGGTACGTGGTCCGACAAACAGCCCAAAAGACGGAATCGCGGCTCTAGATGGGATTATCGAAACAGACTGGGCTCATTCAACGTTCACAATGAACTGGCGTTTTACGAGAGCTTGCACAGTCGAGTTTGCGGTTGGAGAACCCATTTGCCTGTTCTTTCCGATTCAAAGAGGTGTGCTTGAGAGGTTCCGTGGCGAAATTCGTATGTTGGAAGGCGACCGAGAATTTGAAAATAAATTTCGAGAGTGGTCTGCCAGCCGGGATCGGTTTCTCGCGGGCCTCGAAAAGGGAAAGCCGGAGGTGGTCGCACAGGGCTGGCAGAAAGATTACATGCAGAATGCCAAAGATAAAAAGCCAGTCGCCCATCCATTCGCAAACGAAAAGGCGTCGACCGAGCGAGAACGGACGGATGGTAATCATGATAATTCCGCAAGCATGTAGTTCCGTTTTTGGACCAGCATGAGTCGTCGTTCTCGCAGTTATTATGTTCGAACTGCGAGAAGATTCCGCGAACGGCGATACCTGTTAGTTAAAGGAATATTGCCACAGACGCTGTTGGACTATTTGAAAGTGTACTATGCCATTCTTATGGCGAACAACAGATTCGGCACCGATGACCAATGTCCGTCATCATTGTCTCTTGGCGGCGATGCGGCGCTAGATGCCGTCCTGGAATGGATTCGACCGGAGGTCAGCAGGCTCGTTGGATTCGATTTAGCGCCAACGTATTCCTACACGCGTCGATATGCGAAAGGGGATGTGCTATCGCCACACACAGATCGTGCCGCTTGCGAAATCTCCGTAACTGTATCAATCCAAATTCCGAAAGGGGCTGGGCCATCTGTTGTGTATCTAAAACCCCCTAACTCCGACGAAACCAAGGTCGAGATGTACGAGGGCGACGGGTGCGTGTACGCTGGGACGGAGGTTGAACATTGGAGAGAACGATTTCGCCGGGGGGGATATATTCAACTGTTTCTGCATTATATTGCGAAGCGCAGCCGCCATTATTCTAAAAAACTGGTGTTCGACGGGCGAGAATGTCTAGGTGCAGGCTACCAGAAGTAAACGAAAAAAAGAATTGGCATTTGCTAACAGAATGAGCCAAATATCTACAGTAACAGATGGGTAAGGATGTACTGCTGCATGGAACATTTGCGCTCGGGCCCCGCGCGCCGAGAGGGCCCCGTTCAGCGAAACAGCCCCCCCAGCATGATCTGCGTGGAAAATTTGCAGTTAAAGGGCCTCTCGCGCCGAAAGGGGTGAAGGGAACGTTTGTGCTTATGGGCCCTCGCCCGCCGCCTCCGCCGTCAGCGCCCCGTCTAGGGACAGATCTGCGCGGAACGTTTGCGCTTAAAGGGCCCCGAGCTCCGAAGAAAGGGCTGAAGGGAACATTCGCGATTGAGGAGCCCCGCGCGGCGAAAGGGCCGCGCGCAGTGAAAAGGGCTCGCACAGTGAAGGGGCCTCGCACGGTGAAAAGGCCTCGCGCGCCGAAAGGACCTCGCACAGCGATGGGGTCCAGTGCGCCGACAGGGCCGCGCCCAGCGTAGGCTCCACAAAGTTCGCTTTGCCGAATTAGAAATTGGGCAGCATCACTTCGGACCGGGCGAAGCGACAAGTTTTTGGAAGCGCGGATCATTCCGGAGCGAATCGAACATCGGATCCAATCGGAGTAGCGCAGGAGTGAGCGGTACGTTTTGCGTGACGAGCGGACCTGCGTACGGTATCGATAGTAATCTCTGTAAGGCGGCAATGGCGCGGTCGGGTTCTCCTGTCTGCGCCGCCACTCGGGCAAGGATCTCGATCGGAGCGGGACCAGCCATCGCGTCCTTCTCAATCGGATTCGCAGCTATGCCCTGTTCCGAAAGAGCCAAGGCAGCGGCTTTGTCACCAAGGCCCATATTGGTGAGCGCGAGATCGCCAATCAGGTAATAATTTTCCGGCTGTTCTTTTAGGAAAGCCTTCAGTTCGCTGCGTGCCTGCCGCCAAGTTTCCTGCGCGGCGGTATGATCGCCGGCGACCTCCTGCGCCCAGCCTAACCAAAAGCGGAGTTCTCCATTCAAATAACCCAATGTTGGATCAGGCTTGACCAGTATTTCCTTTAGCCTAGGGATGATTTGCGCGGTACGGCGCTCCAAAATCGCTTGGTAAACTTGTGCTTCCAAAGCCTGGGTATCGTCCATGGCCGGGTGGAGCGGAGCGAGAAGTGCCGACGCACGCGGCAGATCGCCCTCGGCTTGTGCGCTAAGCGCCTTTAGCGCGAGAGTATCGAGGTCGTCCGGTGTAATATTGAGAACCTGATCAAGCTTTCGGACCGCTTCGGGAAAACGACGAAGGGCGATATAGGAAAGCGCATGCTGGGAAAGTAAGGAAACGTTGCGCGGGTCGAGCCGCTCGGCTTCGTTCAAGTATATCTCGCTCCGGTCCCACTCGCCTCGCCGCCGCGTGACATAACCCAGTGACTTAGGAATCTGGCTGCTATTGGGCAGGAGCTGACGTGCCTGCTCAAAGTAACGCACTGCGGTGTCGTAATCCTTTAGGCAGGCATACTGATAATAGCCCTTCGCCACAATGGCCTCGGCGAGATTAGGCTGAAGCGCCAGTGCGGTTTCGGCTGCTTGCCGTGCCTCTTCACGGAGGGCGTTCGTGGGTTGAAGAGTCAATGTGATATAGCCGTTCGCGTCTACTAATGACAGCAGCGCCCAACTAAGAGCGAACTTCGGATCGAACCTCACCGCTTCCCTGAGATATTTCTGGGCGCCAAGGAAGTTGGCGGGTGTATCCAACGTTTTCAGTGTATAAGCCAGACCGCGCAGGTAGGCGTCGTACGCCTCAACATTATCTGTCGGTTTGGCGGCAATGATTTGCTCTTCCTGACCGGTGAGTTTCGCTCGCAACTGGTCGGCGATGGCTTTGGCCACCTCACTTTCGACTGAAAAGATGTCGGTCAATTTGCGATCAAAGGTATCGGCCCAAAGATGGGAGTCATTGGTTGCTTTGATCAGCTGCACGTTGACTCGCACCGCGTCGCCGCTCTTTTGTACGCTTCCTTCCAAGATGTGGGCGACGCCAAGTTGCTTTGCGATCTCGGGCAGGTTTTCAGGCATGCTCTTGTAATGCTGGGTCGAAGTACGCGAGATTACCTTCAGATCGGCGATCTTGGATAAGCGCGTCAGGATCTCGTCCTGAATGCCATCGGCAAAGTAGGCGTTGGCCTTTTCTTCGCTCCTGTTTTCAAACGGTAAAACAGCGATCGATTTTTCCGGAATCCCCGCCGGCTGTGATATCGGTTTGGCTGGCCGCTTCAAGACTCCTAAGTACAAGCCAGCAAGCGCAAGAACGGAGAGTGCCGCGATGCCACCAACCAGCAGCGCTTTCCTATTTGATTTCTTGGCCGGGGCCTTCCTTGTTCTTGTAAGTCCTGGGGTGAGCTGCAGCCGTTGCGCAACCTCTGCGGCCGATTGCGGACGCCGCGACGGATCCTTTGCCAGGCAAGCCGCGACCGCGTCTTCCCAAACCTTGGGAACTAACGCCGGCTCAATGTCCAATTCTTTCCGCCGCTCCATCATCGAAGGAGCAACTCGCTCGCAAATCTGCCGATCGATATTACCCGAATAGAATGGCGGCTTGCTCGTGAGCAATTCGTAGATGCTCGCGCCTAACGAGTAGATGTCATCCAGGTGCGTACTCCGCTCGCCGCCGAGTTGTTGCGGACTCATATAAACGAGCGTGCCACTCCGACCCTGCTCCAACGTCAACCGGCTCGCTGACTCACCGAGACTGCGAGCTATACCAAAGTCTGATATCTTCAGCTCGCCCCGTTGATTCACCATCAGGTTTGCGGGCTTCAGGTCACAATGAATGATCTTCGCGTGATTGTGCGCATAATCGAGCGCGTCACAAAGCTGGCTTATCCAAGCGTCAATCTCATCCGGCTGAAAGACTTTCTGCTCTTTCTCAGCTCGCAAGTTCGATAGCGTTTCACCATCGATGTACTCCATCGAAATGCAGCCGGAGCGTTCGTCATGTATGAAGTCGTGAATTCGAACGATATGCGGATGAGTCAATTCGAGGCAGCGTTTTGTCTCTCGCTTGAGCTGATCAAACACTGCATGATCTTGAATCATCAGATCGGGAAGAAATTTTAGCGCCACATCGCGCTCCAGCTCTTCGTCGCGTGCGAGCCAGACAATCCCCATCCCACCTCGCCCGAGGACCTTGATCAGCGTGTAGCGGCCAAAGACCTTTTGTCCACCGGCAAACTCACGCGATGTTGCGCCTATCACATCGCCTGCGCGCTCCCTGCTCACTTTGAGTGAGTATACATCATTAAGGTAGGAAGGAAGTTAAAAGCTTGAACGGCCATTCCTACGACGCCTGTTCGGCTTCAGGCAAGCACGCGTCTCGTGATTTGAGGCACGTTGCCTCGATCATCACTTCTTGGTAGAATGTTTCTACGTGAACGCACCCCCAGAGGAAGGTGCCTGGCTGGAAGCAGTCGATGGCACACGCCATCCGATCAAAGGCAGTTGTTCGCTCGGACGAACCGCCGCCAATACGGTCGTGTTGCAATCGCCGAAAGTGTCGCGCCGGCACGCGCTTATTCATTTGCAAAATATCGGCGAACTTTGGCTGATCGATTTCGGCAGCAGCAACGGAACTTTTTTGAACAAGCGGCGGATTCATCATCCGATTCGGCTAAGCGATGGCGATCAAATCACAATCGGGGATCAAGTTTTCACGCTGCGGCAGCCCGTCGCCGTTTCAGAGGAGTACAAAACGGACGTGATGCAACGAACGCTACGGGAGATCGAGAATATTCCTTGCTGGCTTCTCGTCGCGGACATTCGCGGTTTTACGCCCCTCAGCCGGCACATGCAGAGCGAGGACTTGGACATTCTTCTCGGAGCGTGGATTTTTCGTTGTAAGGAGATCATCGAGAATCAGCATGGGATAATTAACAAATATCTTGGCGATGGTTTTCTTGCCTATTGGCCCGACGCCGCGATGAGTCCGGAAACGATCGTGGCGGTAATCTCCGCGCTCAAAGAATTGCAACGAAAAGAATGGCCGGAGTTTCGCTTCGTTGTTCACTTCGGGCCGGTCGCGGTTGGAGGAGTCGCGTCGATGGGCGAAGAAAGCTTGATGGGAGGCGAAGTAAATTTGATCTTTCGTCTGGAAAAGCTAGCTGGCTCGTTAGGCAAGCCGTGCTGTTTAAGTGAGACAGCGCAGACGAAACTACATGGACTCGTTGCAACACGTTCCCTTGGTGAATTCGAGTTGAAGGGGTTTGAGGGAAAGTGCGCCTTTTTTGCTCTTTAGCTCCGTTTCCGACATCAGAGGGCTTTCAGAAGTCGCGTCGTAAATTGCCAGGAACCTTGCCAGGTGCCTTGGGCTTGCCCCTTTGATTGCTCTCGATAACGGTCAACGGCATTGCTATCTTTGCAAAGGATGAACGCCCAAGACACGTCTGCGGTACCGACGCCCGATCTCCAGCTCGAGATTGCGCACCTTCTGCTAATCGACGTAGTGGGTTACTCAAAACTGCTCGTCAACGAGCAGATTGAAATGCTGCAGGAATTAAATCAAGTCGTTCGAAATACCGAATGTTTTCGCGCGGCGGAAGCAAGCGGCAAACTCATCCGAGTATCGACCGGGGATGGCATGGCTCTCGCTTTCTTCCACAGCCCCGAAGAGCCGGTGCGATGTGCGATCGAGATTAGTAGAGCGTTACGAGATCATCCGCACATTCAGTTGCGAATGGGAGTGCACAGCGGTCCGGTCAATCGAATCACCGATGTTAACGATAAAACCAACATAGCCGGATCAGGAATCAATGTTGCGCAGCGGGTGCTGGATTGCGGCGATGCCGGGCATATTCTTTTGTCCAAGCACGTGGCAGAAGATTTAACCGAGTACCGGCATTGGCAGCCGTATCTGCACGACTTGGGTGAGTGCGAGGTAAAGCACGGGCTGCGGCTGCACCTGTTTAACCTCCACAAAGATGGTCTCGGAAACCCGCAAGTTCCTGAGAAACTCAAGCGGCGACGAAGATGGAGGCAGGAAGCCGTCGCGGTTCGTTCCATTAGTGTGCGCGGTTGGCCCAAGTTCGTCCTTACGGCTGCTTTGCTTGTGTCGATAATCGCGCTCGTTATTAGTTCGTCGTTCCTTTTCCGTCGAGCAACGTCACCGAAGATCACGTCAGCTCCTTCCGGGGCGATAGCGGGCAACGTGGCACCTATTCCAGAAAAAAGTATCGCCGTTCTTCCCTTCGAAAATCTGAGCGACGAAAAACAGAATGCTTACTTCGCAGACGGCGTGCAGGATGAAATACTCACGAACCTCGCCAGAGTCGCTGATCTCAAAGTAATCAGCCGCACTTCGACGATGGAGTACAAAGTTGGGGCAAAGCGAAACCTGCGTGAGGTCGGCAAGTCGCTTGGCGTAGCGCACGTGCTGGAAGGAAGCGTACAACGCACTGGCAACCGCGTGCGCTTAAGCGCACAGCTAATTGACGCAAGAACAGACACGCATCTCTGGGCAGAGAGATACGATCGCGATCTGGCGGACGTCTTTGCCATTCAGAGCGAGATCGCCAAAACAATCGCCGACCAACTCCAGGCGAGAATCTCTTCGAGCGAAAAGGCGGCGATCGACAAACCGCCTACAAGCGACCTTGCCGCGTACGATCTCTACTTGCGCGCCAAGGCGCTCTTCTCCCATACCACAGATCCAATCCGCGCGAGGGAAGAGCTACCCGAAGCCGCACAATTACTCAATGAAGCTGTCGCCCGTGACCCGGATTTCTTACAGGCTTTATGTCTGCTGTCCAGAGTACATAGCGCTGCTTACTTTAGGGGGCATGATCACACACCGGCCCGTCTTGAACTGGCTAATGCGGCCGCACAAACCGCGTTGCGCCTGCAGCCGGAGGCGGGCGAAGCTCGTCTAGCTCTGGCCATTTATTACTACAACGGATTCCGCGACTACCAGCGAGCCCGAAGCGAGCTAGCGATCGCTAAACGAGCATTGCCCAATGACGCCGAGGTGTTCCTATATATCGGCTTCATTGACCGCCGTGAAGGCCATTGGGAGGAAGCAACGCGCAACTTGGAGCGCGCGCTTGAGCTGGACCCGCGCAACTTTTTCATTGTCCAGCAACTCGCGTCGACCTACTGGTCGGAGCGTCGCTACGCCGACGAGGCCCGAACCTACGATCGAGCACTGAGTATCATGCCAGGCGATCCATACACTCGCATGCTCAAGGCACGGGTTGCGGTGGACTGGCGCGCGGACATTAAACCTTTTCAGACTACGCTGGCCACTTTGGTTGCGGAAAATCCTAGCGCCGCACCAGATGTGGATCCCCCTCTCTATGCTCTGTGCGAGCGAACTGCGGCTGCCGCGAATCGGACGCTCGCAAACTATCCGCGCCATGGCGTGGTAAATAATGGAGTTAACTATCCGTATGCATACTGGGAAGGGGTCGTTGCTCGTCGGCAGGGTGATTCAGCCAAAGCGCAAGCTGCCTTTACCGCCGCGCGCAGAGAAGTGGAAAAGACTGTGGAAAAGCAGCCCGACTTCGCGGCCGCCGTCAGTCTATTGGGCATGATCGACGCCGGCCTCCAGCGGAAAGAAGAAGCGCTTCGAGAGGGACGTCGCGGCTGTGAATTGTTGCCCATCTCCAAAGACGCTATCGACGGTGCGGACATAGCCATTAATCTGGCGCAAATTTACGCATGGACTGGTGAGAAAGATCGCGCCGTCGAACAGATCGCAACTGTGGAGCGCGTTCCGAACACCCTTAGCTATGGCCTTCTCAAGCTCCATCCTTACTGGGACTCACTGCGAGGCGATCCGCGCTTCGAGAAGATCGTCGCCTCGCTGGCGCCGAAGTAAGCGATTGGTATTTCACAAAAACGCCTACGAAGCTAGCTATGCATGGCTTCTGGCTGCTCTTGCGTCTGATTCCACTCTATTACTCTTGGCCGCAGGCAAGCGTACTATTAAAGTTCGCGAAAGCGTGAATGTTGGAAGCCACCGCTGAGACGCAGCCCCAACTCGAACCGGCTCTGCTGAGATTGTCAGCGATGATTTTCCCGGTACGTCATTCATATTGTGTTCTTCTCTTCTAAAAAGAGCGAGGCAAAATTGATCGGTATATCTGGTTCCAGGCTTGCTCGCGCGATCTGAATAGCGTGGTCCAAAATTGGAGCACGGTTAGCCTAAAAAGATACCAGACGGCCTAAAATGGAAACCAAGCAAGAGCCGCCTGGGTTATTATGGCATTTGTCGATTTTTTGGAATAGACGCATAAACGCCTCCTATTTAGCAATAAATGGAGCGAGCATGTTTACTTCAACCAAAACTCGCGAGGCTTGGCACGAAAACTGGTAATCAGAGGTACCAAAGGGAGTGTTGGGCGGCCATCCCCCTAAAGGACAGCCGCCCGTAACCTCCTCAAGGTTGCCAATGGCCTCGTTTCCGTGCAATCCGACTAGGGGTGAGGCCTTGGCAACATGAAATTATGACTGCTCTCATGGCTGGCAAGCGAAATTAGATGAGCCCGCAACTCGACACGTCTGCGGAACCGACGCCGGACGTAGACCGTAGAGGCAGTTGGGCGATGCAATCGCGACGTTTCTCTGGGCTGCCGCTCATCGGCATATTAGCGGCCATATACTTCATCGCCGGCAAACTCGGTTTAATGCTGGCCTCGTTGCACGCGAGTGCGTCGCCGGTATGGCCGCCGGCAGGAATCGCGCTTGCCGCGTTGCTCTTGCTCGGTTATCGCGCGTGGCCGGCCATCTTTGTCGGCGCGTTTCTGGTGAACGTCACGACTGCGGGGAATGTCGCGACGTCGTTTGCCATCGCCACCGGCAACACGCTGGAGGCGCTCGTCGGCGCATGGCTGGTGAATCGATTCGCCGACGGCGCTGCCGCCTTCAATCGTCCGCAAGGCGTTTTCAAGTTCGCGCTCGCAGCGGCAATTAGTACCGTCATCGGCCCCGCCTTCGGCGTGACCAGTCTTGCGATCGCCGGCTTTGCCGATTGGACAAACTACGGCGCGATTTCCTTGACGTGGTGGCTCGGTGATGCAACGGGCGATCTTGTTTTCACTCCCCTAGTTCTCCTCTGGAGCGTTGCTTCAAAACGACACTGGAATAAAAAGGAAGCTGCGGAAGTCGGCGCGCTCCTCCTGTTACTCGTACTGTTGAGCGGGGTGGTCTTTGGCGGATGGCCTGCCGTTTCCGCCCGAAATTATCCAATCGCTTTAATTTGCGGACCGATTGTGATCTGGACGGCTTTCCGCTTCACCCAACGCGAAACGGCCACGGGAATTTTCATCCTGTCTGCGATCGCGGTGTGGGGGACGCTTCATGGCTTCGGCCCATTCGTCAGGGAAACGGAAAATCAGTCGCTTCTCGCTTTGCAATGGTGGACAGCCGTGCTGTCAATTACGGCGATGGCGCTTTCCGCCGCCATGGCTGAACGACGGCGCGTTGAGGAAGAGCTTCAGCAACAAAAGGTAGTTGTGAAGAGCGCCAACGGGACCAAAGACCATTTCCTGGCCATGCTTTCGCATGAACTTCGTACGCCATTCACTCCGGTCATTTCCGCATTGGAATCGCTCGAGACAGAGCCGGCGCAAACTGAGGAAGACAGGTCCGTGGAACCGACGCCCGATCTCCCCCTCGAGATCGCACACGTCCTGTTAATCGATGTGGTGGGTTATTCGAAACTGCTCGTCAACGAGCAGATTGAAGTGCTGCAGGAACTCAAGCAGATTGTGCAAAGCACGGAATGTTTTCGATCGGCGGAAGCAAGCGGCAAGCTCAATCGAGTGCCGATGGGAGACGGGATGGCGCTGCTTTTTTTTGATAGCCCGGAAGAACCGGTGCGATGTGCTCTCGAGGTTAGCAGGATCCTGCAAGAGCATCCGCATATTCGGTTGCGAATGGGGGTTCACAGTGGCCCGGTCAATCAGGTCAGGGATGTGAACGACAAAACAAACTTTGCAGGATCGGGAATCAATGTCGCGCAGCGAGTGCTTGATTGCGGTGATGCCGGACACATTCTCTTGTCGGCGCATGTCGCGGAAGATTTAGTGCAATACCGCCACTGGCAGCCGCACTTGCACGACTTGGGCGATTGCGAGGTGAAGCACGGACTACGCTTGCATCTGTTTAATCTCTGCAGCGATGGTCTCGGTAATCCACAGGTCCCTGAGACACTCAGGCGCAGAAGAAGATGGAAGCAAGAATCGGACATAGTTCGCCTAGTTAGCCTGCCCCGGCGGCCAAGGTCCCTGCTGGTACTTGGTTTAGTAGTCGCTGCCCTCGCTATGGTGATTAGTTCTTTGACCTTTTTCCAGCGAGTATCACTTAGGATGACCCCATCGACTCCTCCCGAGGAGACGGGTAGCAAGGGCACCGTTTTGATTCCCGAGAAGAGTATCGCCATTCTTCCCTTCGAGAATTTGAGCGACGACAAGGCCAATGCCTACTTCGCGGACGGCATCCATGACGAGATTCTGATGCGCTTATCCAAGATCGCCGATCTGAAGGTCATCTCGCGCACATCGACACAGCATTACAAAAGCGCGCCGGAAAACCTGCCTGAGATCGCAAAACAACTGGGAGTAGCCCACATCCTTGAAGGAAGGGTTCAGAAGAGCGGCGACGTCGTGCGCGTGAACGTGCAGCTGATCAAAGCAGCCAACGATTCCCATCTTTGGGGTGATACGTTTGATCGCAAGCTGACCGACATCTTTTCGGTCGAAACAGAAGTAGCGAGAGTTATCGCCGAGCAGCTACAAGCGAAACTCACCGGTCAAGAAGAGCAAGCTCTCGCTGCCAAACCAACAGATAATCCTGAAGCTTATGATGCTTATCTGCGCGGCCTGGCTTATACGCTCAAAACCGGCAACAACCCCGCGAATGCTCTTGCCGCACAGAAATATCTCAGGGAAGCAGTGAGGTTGGACCCGAAGTTCGCCCTTAGTTGGGCGCTACTATCATGGGTGGAAGCGCGCGGCTACCTCGTAGGGAGTCTTCAACACACGGTCGCCCTCCGTGAAGAGGCACGGCAAGCAGCCGAGACCGCCTTTACTCTTCAGCCCAATTTAGGCGAAGCCATCTTGGCCAAGGGCTATTACCATTACGCTTGCCTAAAGGATTACGACGCCGCGCTGCGTTACTTTGAGCAGGCACGTCAGTTCCTGCCGAATAGCAGCCGGGTTCCTGAATCCCTAGCCTATGTTACGCGGAGGCAAGGTCAATGGGGCCGGAGCGAGTCCTATTTTAACGAAGCCGAGCGGCTTGACCCGCACAACGTTCGGCTGCTTACTAACCAGGCGTTTTCGTATTCCGTACTTCGTCGTTTCCCCGAAGCGTTGCGAAAGTTTGATCAGGTTCTCGACATCATTCCGGACGACGTGGATACGTTCGGGTATAAGGCGGCTATCGCACAAGCCGAGGGTGATCTGCCGCGTGCTGCTGCGCTACTCGCGCCGCTGCGTCCGAATGCCGACCACACAAGTGCGTTGGAAGCACAAGTTTACCAGGCGATCCTGGAGCGCCGCCCTGCACAAATCGTTTCTCGGCTAAAGGAAATGCTAGCCAAGCCTGATCCAGCGTTGGGTTATCACAATGGCGGACTGCGGTTTTGGTTAGGCTGGGCTCAAGATGTCGCTGGCGATCATGCCGCCGCCCAGGAAAGTTGGCGCCAGGCGCGCAGCGAACTGGAATCTTTCCTCAAGGAGCAGCCAGAAAATTATAATCTCATTGGAGATCTCGCGTTGACCAACATGAGCCTTGGCGACAAAGCGGCGGCGTTGGCTCTGTCGGAACGGGGGATAGCCGCGCTGCCGATTGAGAAAGACGTGGCAAACGGTGCCGGCCCGATCGAGACCCTCGCTCGGGTTGCGGCGCAGACGGGAGAGCCCGACCGCGCCATTGCCGCTTTACAGCAAGTGCTCTCGATACCGGGCGCGGGTGCGCTGGAGAGATACGCGCCGCTCACTCCTGCGCTGCTCCGACTCGATCCAATGTTCGATCCGCTTCGGAACGATCGACGTTTCCAAAAACTCGCTGCCTCGCCGGCAGGGAAGTAGATACTAGGCCTCTCGCGAAGGGTGGCACTGCGATCGCCGTTCGCTTCCCCGCTGACTGAGTCGCGATCGCGTCTAATGCAGTCGTTTGCCCTCGACGAGCGGCTAAAGATATTGTTAGGTTTTGGAGAAGGGTGAACGCCCAGGACAAGCCCGCGAAACCAACCTCCGATCTCCAACTCGAGATCGCGCACCTCCTACTAATCGACGTTGTCGGTTATTCGAAACTGCTCGTCAACGAGCAGATTGAAGTGCTGCAGGAACTGAATCAGATTGTGCAAAGCACGGAATGTTTTCGCACTGCGGAAGCGAGCGGGAAACTCCGTCGGGTGCCGATGGGAGACGGGATGGCGCTCCTTTTCTTTAATAGCCCGGAAGAGCCTGTGCGATGTGCGCTCGAGATCAGCCGGATCCTGCAAGAGCATCCGCATATTCAGGTGCGGATGGGAGTTCACAGTGGCCCGGTTAACCGGGTCAGGGATGTAAACGACAAAACAAACTTTGCGGGATCAGGAATCAATGTCGCACAGCGCGTAATGGACTGCGGCGATGCGGGGCACATTCTTTTGTCCCGGCACGTGGCTGACAATCTGTCCGAATACCGCCACTGGCAGCCGCATTTGTATGATTTGGGTGAGTGTGAGGTGAAGCACGGCTTGCGCTTGCACGTGTTTAACGTCTACAAGAATAATCTGGGCAACCCACGGGTTCCTGAGAAACTCAAGCGACGAAGATGGAAGCAGCGAGCCGCTGCGATTCGCCCAGTCACCCTTCCTCGATCCCCAAAGTTCCTGCTTGCGGTTGCTTTAGTTGTGGCGGCTGTCGCGCTGGCAGTCAGTGTCTCAATCTTTCTTCGTCGGGGACGGCCAAGCGTTGCACGGATACCTGCCGAAGGTGGTCCTGCGGCATCGATTGCCGAAAAAAGCATAGCTGTGTTCCCCTTCGAAAATCGGAGTGAGGAAAAGACCAACGCCTACTTCGCCGATGGCATCCAGCAGGAGATTCTGACGCGCTTATCGAAGATTGCCGATCTAAAGGTGATTTCTCGTACCTCGACGCAGCAGTATAAAAGCGCGCCGGAAAATCTGCCTGAGATCGCGAAGCAACTCGGCGTCGCCTACATCCTGGAAGGTAGCGTGCAGAAAAGCGGCGACGCTGTGCGAGTGAACGTGCAGTTAATCAAGGCGACTAATGATTCTCATCTTTGGGCCGATACCTTTGATCGCAAACTAACCGACATCTTTTCGGTTGAGAGCGAGGTAGCCAAAGCCATCGCCGATCAATTGCAGGCGAAACTTACCGGTCAGGAAGAGGAGGTCATCGCCGCCAAACCAACGGACAATGTCGAGGCCTACGACGCGTACCTGCGCGGCCTAGCGTATACACTCAAGCATGCAAACTATGTTACCACTCTTCGCGCGCAGAAATGTCTCAAAGAAGCGGTACGGCTGGATCCCAAGTTTGCTCTTGCCTGGGCGCTACTTGCATACGTTGACGCGGATGGCTACATCGCACTAACTCTTCAACCGACGATCGCGCTCTGCGAAGAGGCGCGCCAGGCAGCCGAAACCGCTCTCACTCTTCAGCCTAATCTAGGCGAAGGCGTCCTCGCCAAGGGCCGTTACCATTATGCATGCCTAAAGGATTACGACAGCGCGGTGCGTTACTACGAGCAGGCACGACAATTCCTGCCCAATAGCGCCCGGATTCCCGAACTGTTGGCCTATGTCGCACGGAGGCGAGGCCAATGGGAGCGGAGCGAGTCGTACTTCAACGAAGCGGAGCGACTCGACCCTCGTAATGCTGACTTGCTAAGTGAGCACGCGCTTTACTTTGCCGTACTTCGCCGCTTTCCAGAAGCGCTGAGGAAGTTTGATCAGGTTCTCAACATCACGCCGGACGATGTCGACAGCCTGGCGGAAAAGGCGGCTATTGCACAAGCGGAAGGCGACCTGCCGCGCGCTGCTGCGCTCCTGGCTCCGCTTCATCCCTCCGCCGACCTCATCCTGGCTTTGGAACAAAAGGTTTACCAAGCGATTCTGGAGCGCCGTCCTGGGCAAGTCATTCCGCGGCTAGAGGAAATATTGGCCAAGCCTGATCCAGCCTTGGGCTTTTTCAATGGCGAACTGCGCTTCTGGTTAGGCTGGGCGCAAGAGGTCGCTGGTGATCATGCCCGCGCCCAAGAAACTTGGCGACAAGCGCGCAGCGAACTGGAGTCTTTCCTCAACGAACAGCCCGAAAACTATCAGCTGATGTGCGATCTCGCTCTGACCAATACGGGCCTTGGTGATAAAGCCGCTGCGTTTGCCTTGGCGGAACGCGCCATGGCCTTGCTCCCTATCGACAAAGATACGCTTTCTGGTCCCCGATCCGTCGAAACCCTGGCACGCGTGGCTGCACAGATGGGGGAACCCGACCGCGCCATCGTCGCTTTACAGAAACTACTTTCGATACCATATCAGGGCGCGCTGGCTGAGGGTGTACCGCTCACTCCTGCGCTGCTCCGTCTCGATCCAATGTTCGATCCGCTTCGGAACGATCGACGTTTTCAAAAACTCGCTGCCTCGCCAGCAGGGAAGTAGATACCAGGCCTCTCCATAAGGCACACGGCAATCGCCGTTCGCTTCCGCGTTGGCTGAATCGCAATCACCTCTAATACGGTCGTTTGCTCTCCTAGCGGATAAAGATATTGTCAGGCCTTCACAAAAGGTGAACGCGCAAGACACGTCTGCGGAACCGACGCCCGATCTCCAACTCGAGATTGCACATCTGCTACTAATCGACGTTGTCGGTTATTCAAAACTGCTCGTCAACGAGCAGATCGAAGTGCTGCAGGAACTTAATCAAATCGTCCGAAATACCGAATGTTTTCGCGCGGCGGAAGCAAGCGGCAAACTCCTTCGAGTGTCGACTGGCGATGGGATGGCGCTCGCTTTCTTCCACAGCCCCGAAGAGCCGGTGCGATGTGCTCTCGAAATTAGTAGAGCGTTGCAAAATCATCCTAGTATCCAGTTGCGGATGGGAGTTCACAGCGGCCCCGTCAATCGAATCACCGATGTTAACGACAAAACGAACATAGCCGGATCAGGAATCAATGTCGCCCAGCGTGTAATGGATTGCGGCGATGCTGGGCACATTCTTTTGTCCCGGCATGTGGCCGACGATCTCTCCGAATATCGGCACTGGCAGCTGCACTTGCATGATCTGGGCGAGTGCGAGGCAAAGCACGGGCTGCGCTTGCAGGTGTTTAACCTCTACAAGGATGATCTGGGCAATCCACAGGTACCTGACAAACTCAAGCGAAGGAAGAGATGGAAACAGGCGTCCACCACTCATCCAGTTAGCGCGCCCTCTTCGCCCAAGTTCGTGCTTATTGGCGCTTTGTTTGTGTCGGCAATGGCTCTGGTTATCAGTTTCCTGATCTTTTTCCATCGCGCGCCCCCGCCTACGGCCACGGTGCCGCCTCGCGATTCAACAGCTGCTACCGCGCTGGCTGCAATTTCCGACAAGAGCATAGCCGTTCTCCCGTTCGGGAATTTGAGCGCTGAGAAAGAGAACGCCTACTTCGCCGATGGCGTGCAGGACGAAATCCTTACCGGCCTGGCCAAGGTAGCGGACCTGAAAGTAATCAGTCGCACATCAACGATGCAGTACAAAGTTGGGGCAGAGCGAAACTTGCGCGAGATCGCCAAGGCGCTTGGCGTGACACATGTGTTGGAAGGCAGCGTGCAGCGTGCTGGCAGCAGGGTGCGCGTCAACGCTCAGTTGATCGATGCGCGGACGGACAACCACCTTTGGGCCGACCGTTATGATCGCGATGTTGCGGATGTATTCGCAATCGAAAGTGAGGTTGCCGGGAAAATCGTGGCGCAACTTCAAGCTAAAATCTCTCCGAACGAAAAGGCGGCGATCGAGGAGCGGCCAACGGCGGACCTCGCCGCGTACGATCTTTATGCGCACGCCAAAACGCTGATTGACAACGCTCTCCTGAGTGAGACAAGAAAAGATCTTTTCGAAGCTGTACAACTGCTCGACGAAGCAGTGAAGAGCGATCCGTCCTTTTTTCTTGCCTATTACGAACTGGCGAACGTTAACGACCAAATCTACCAGTTCGGTTTGGACCATACTCCGGCGCGCCTTGCGCTGGCGGATGCGGCCATTCAATCGCTGCTCCGTTTGCGGCCAGGCGCCGGCGAAACGCATCTTGCGCTGGCGAGACATTTCTACTTCGGATACCTCGATTACGATCGCGCTCGCGGGGAATTGACTGCCGCACAGCAGGCGTTGCCCAACAATGCCGAAGCTTTTGTACTTGCCGCCTACATCGACCGGCGACAGGGGCGCTGGGAGAAATCTACGCGAAACTTCGAGCACGCAGCGGAACTGGACCCGCGCAGCACCGCTATCCTGCAGCAACTCTCTTTAAATTATGAAAATCTCCGTCGCTATGCCGATAGGACATCGGTCTTGGATCGCGCGCTCACAATTGCCCCGAATGACGTCATTCTCCGCATGCAGCGCGCTGGAGTTCCGCTCAGTTGGCGTGCAGATCCGAAACCTCTGCACACAACAATTCAGACGATCCTGGGCGAGAATCCGAACGCGGCTCACATCGTCGCTGAGTATTGGCTCCCGCTTGCTTTATATGAAAGGGATTCGGCTGCGGCTGAGACCGCGCTCGCCGCCCTGCCGCCCGGCGGATGTCGCGAGGTAGATATTCTCTTTCCTAACAGTTGGTGCGAGGCACTCGTAGCCCAGATGCGCGGCGACCAACAAGCAGCCCGCACGGCGTTCGCCAAGGCGCGGACAGAACTCGAAAAAATGGTGCGCGACCAACCTGATTACGCCGAGGCCCTCTGCGCACTTGGTGTCGTTGATGCTGCGCTTGGAAATAAGGAGGACGCCATCCGTGAAGGGCGGCAAGCTGTCGAGATCATGCCTGTGAGCAAAAGCGCCATAGAGGGCCCCGCCTTGATAAAATACCTAGCGCTGATTCATGCTTGGACCGGCGACAAAGATAGCGCGCTCGAATGGTTGGAAAAGGCAGTGAAACTTCCCGGATTTCTGAGCTACGGCCAACTGCGCCTGGACTCCAAATGGGATCCGCTCCGCGGCGACCCGCGGTTTGCGAAGATTGTCGCTTCATTAGCGCCAAAGTAGCGATCCCAGTAGCGGGATTCTGTAAGCAATGTCCCCGTAAGCGCTGCGGCAGTCTGAGACGGCCGCTACAGCAAGCGATCGTGCGAGTAGTCGTTCACACGCGATTGCCGGAATGTTTATGGCGATCTTTGAAGGTGAGCTCGGCGATTCCGGATTTGTCAAGCTCGCCAAGACCTTCGGCGATCATTCGGTCGTATTGCTCCTTGGTCGCGCGCGCGAGAGGTAAATCAAGGCCCAGGCTGTGCGCAAGATTGAGCGCAATGCCGCTGTCTTTTGCGGCGTGCGCTGCGGAAAAGAAACAGCTGTGCTCGCGGTTTTGCATGTCTTCGCCGTCGGTCTCTAGCACACGCGATGCCGCGCCGGTCTGCGAAAAAACTTTGCGCAACGTCGTTAAATCGAGACCGAGTGCCGCGCCAAGCGCCAGTCCCTCGGCCAGGCCAGCGGTGTTGATGTTCATAACCATATTAACCAGCGCCTTTACTTTGGCGGCTTCGCCAGACTTGCCGATATAGCGCACGACTGAACCGAGCTCCTTCAAAACCGGTTCAGCTTTGCGGAATGTCTGTTCATCTCCGCCGCACATCAGATAGAGCTTACCGTCGCGTGCCTGGGTGATGCTCGAGGCCATGCATGCTTCGAGACTTTCGGCGCCGGCTTGATGCGCCAGCTTCTCAACATCGATCTCCACCCCCGGTGAGATTGTCTCACAGTTGATGAATAATTTGCCTCGTGCATTTACGAGTAAGTTGTCACCAGTTCCGGTAAAGATTTGCCGCACCGCGTTATCATCAGTCACTACCGTGAAGATCACGTCCGATTCTGCCGTGACTTCCGACAAATCCTGGCTCGCCGCGCAACCAACCTCGGCAGCAACAGATGTAGCTTTCGCGCGGTTTATATCGTAAACCGCCGTAATCTGGAACTGC
>JBKPQL010000076.1:0-19597 GCA_046734045.1 Verrucomicrobiota bacterium | reverse complement strand
GCGACCATCACGCCCCACATTAGCGGGTTGCGCAGACCAAGCAGCCCTACCGCGGTTCCGACAGCCAGCCCGAGGCAGGCATTAATCGCCGTGATTGTAAATAGATAACGGGAGACCTGCGACTCGATGTCCTGCGCGATGCCGACGGCCGTCTTCTTATCTGAGAGCGTGGGCAACAGCTTGACCAGTTTGGCAATGAAGACTTGGTCGTAGACAAGCAGGAAATAAAGCAGAATCACCAAAAAAACAGCGCTGGCGATAAACTCTGGCGTCCGCGTGAAAAATGTCTCAGTGATGGGATGCCGCTTCACTTCAACAGCTTTAGCCTCGGCATTGGTTGTAGCCAGCTTCTCGATCTCGCTAGTCGCCTGCGTCACTTGCGCTACCGATTTTTTTACGGGCCGGAGCCTGTGTTGCAGTTCTGTCAAACCGGCTGGGGCTTTCTGAAGCCATGCTACCGTGGGGGTGGCCAACGCAGAAATGCCATGGCCGACAAGTACAAGAAGACCGATGAGGATGACTGCCGCGCTCACTACCAGCGGAATCTTCAATTTAGCGAGTCCACGCACTATCGGCCTCAATAGGTAGCTAAGCAGCAGCGCAAGAACGATCGGCAGGAGGATCGAACGCATGAAGTAGATGGTGTAGAAGACTGCCAGGATAAACAGACCGGTGAGGGCAATCGACCTGACATCGAAAGGTTTCTGCAACAGCTCGGCGGTCCGTAAGCGAGCACGGGATGTGACCTTTCCCGCTTGATTGTCGTCGTCGGAAACGTCACCGCGCGATTCCACCTTTACCGAGGGCGAGGACATCTATGCCTATGAATCGCATGGTACTTCGCATCCACGCGTCTCAGTTTTCTGCTTACTGATACTATCCGAGCGGCGGTTTAGACCTTGTTCTGCTGATCGTACTGCTCGTTGTTCTTCTTCGGTAGGCTTGCATTGCACGGCCTGCTTGCGCAATCAGGCAAAGCCTATGTCGCTCGGCCTCCACCATCGCAATTTTGATCAAGACTTCATCGGTTGGCTGCACCCATTCCATCGGCATCGCATCACAATATTCCGTCGGACAAGTAATGCGCGGCGACCTGTTTTCACGTGTGCCCATCATCACTTGGATTTCCCGGCCGGTGATGATTTCGCCGCAAACCAGGCAATAACGTCTCTCATCCAGCGAGTGCCAATGCCGGAATTGATCGAGTCGTTGCAAGGTGGCCAGTCTTTCTTCATCGGATAATTTGATCGAAGAAACGAGCGCCATTGGCCAAAACATGCTGTTGTTCGAATTATCATACAATCCGGCGGAAGCCGGATTGGCGTATCAGTCAAAACCCTAGTTAAGTTCGTTGGGTTGGCTTCGGGCTGCCTGAATGAAGTCACATGCTGGGTTAACGGCCCTTTGACGTTTGGTCGCGAAGTGGCCGTTACCAGGTTGTCCTAGATGTACGCGAGGAGACAAGCGAGCCTAACTCCTTTGGCTCTTAATCCTCGTCGAGTATCACGCGATCAACCATCATGCTGTCGCCAGTTCCGACGTAATGGACCCGGACTGGTATACCCACTTTAACTCTCGTTCTAACCGTATCTTCATCCAGAGTCTTGCCACTCCGCGTTACATAAGTGACGGTCTTTCCGAAGTGGTAAGTCCGTGGTCCGCTAGTTTCTTTGAGTACGATTGTGCTGCCGGGAGTGTACTCGGTGATCGTCCCGCTGCCTTCTGTAGTAGTCGTCGTCGTGGTAGTCTCTGAGACCTGCGCCCATGCGAAGGGTCCTACAACTGCCAACGCCATACTGAGTAATATTTTTTTCATTGTGTTATTTCCTTATGTTTTTCGTCGGAGGTTAAACGCTTCCGCTAACCAACTTTCGTCGATGCCGGAATTTCTGTCCCCGCTTGATATGATGTAATCGCACGCGGGCCTTTTTCCGGTTGTCAAAAGAAGGGGATTATTGTTTTCGTGCGCTGCGTTCTCGAGTGTGTTGACTCCAGTTCTTCAAGGCCAACGTCCGCATAAAATTGACGACTCGGTCGGCAGAAACTTTCGCTTTGAGCGCAGCGACGAGACCCAGGTCAATGAATTCCAACTGCCAAGGATGATGAGCATCTGTGCCTAGCGAGATACGTGTTCCGTGTTCTCGCGCAATCTTTAGTAAGCCGACATTCAAGTCCTGTCGATCCGGGTAGCAGTCAATTTCCAGTGCCTTGTCCAGTCTCGCGGCTTCCGCAAAAACGCGCGACCAGTCTGCCTTCAAACCGAGCCGGTAATTATAAATGCGGCCCCGCGGGTGACCCAGAATTTGGATGTTAGGATTGCGTAGCGCTGCAAGATAACGCTCAGTTTGATCTTCCAGCGTCCGCAGAGAAGAATGGAACGAGCCTAGCGCAAGGTCCAAGGATAAGAGAGACCTCGGTGACATATCGCCTTCGCCGCGGGGGTTAAGGTTCATTTCGATTGAGTGAAGGACCGTTAGTTTCGCGCCGGCTTTTAACAGCGAGCTGTTGATCTTCGCTATCTCCGCTCCCTGTTTCCTCAGTGCGCGTTCGTTGATCCCACGTGCAATTTTCAAAGCTTTAGAGTGGTCGGTGATCGCGATGTATTCATATGACAACTCCTTCGCGGCATCGGCCATTTCCGCGATGGTGCCCGATCCGTCGCTCCAGAGAGTGTGCATTTGTAAATCGCCGCGCAGGTTCTTTGACCATTCAGGTTTTTTCGCCAGTAACCGTCTCGCTTCAGCGAGCGAGATGAAATCTTGGCGGATTGCTGGAATTCTGCTCTTTAATCGCGGCGGCTTGTCGATCCAGTGCCGAATTTGTTTCTCTATGAATGGGCCGACTCCACGCAGTTCGGTTAGCGAACGATTTTGCGCCGCGAGATCGGTAACGTTTTCTGGCCACAAAAAGGCACTGCGGGCTGCTCGCCGAAAGGCGCGCGACAGTATTCCTGTTTCACGCTGTGCCTGTTTGGCGAGCAACTCCGCCACCTCTGTATTCGATAACACATCTCAGAATCGATTCCGCCTCCGCCTTCAGAGGCGTCTACCCCGATTGTGGTGACATCGCCGCACGCGGGCACGCGTTCCCTTCTTTCGATGCGATTTCAATAGTGATGCCGGAGACCGCGGAGGAAGTTTCCCAGCGACCCGAGGTTCGCAAAGAACTCCAGCGAGCCACCGGCGAAAAACACCGCCAAAAGATCAAAGCGCGCAGCAGGGACAAATTCTGGTTCGTTGCCCACGCGTTTATTCTTGCCGTCTGCGCCATCCTTTACTTTCTGCTCGGCGCAAAATTGATTTCGTTGCCGCAGGCAGATGTCAATATTGCCGGTCGAATTCTACGCGGCACAGCCTTGATCGTGATAGTGCTTGCGATCACACGAGCGACTTCCGTGTATGGGCTTGCTCGTATTGAAGATCCTTCCACTCGCTTCACGCTCCAGCGTGTCCTGCATCTGCTCATTGGCCTTGTTATCGCCCTGATTGTTCTATCAATAATTTTTGTCAATTGGTATGCGGCGGCTGCCGCGCTTGGCGTCGGATCAATCATCATTGGCCTCGCTGTCCAAACGCCGATGAAAAGCTTCATCGCCTGGATTTATATTCTCGTTCGTCAGCCTTTTCGTGTAGGTGATCGCATTAAGATCGCTGATGCTACTGGCGACGTAATTGATGTCGGTTACCTGGATACCACTCTCTGGGAATTTGGGGGACAATACATTTCAGGTGATCATCCGAGCGGTCGCCTCATCAAGTTCCCGAATGAAAAAGTTCTGGACGAACTCGTTTACAACTATTCGTGGCCGCTTTTTCCTTATATCTGGAACGAGATCAAATTTCAGATCGCCTATCAGAGCGACTTAAAATTTGTCGCCGAGACGATGCAGCAGATTGTCGAAAAAGAGCTCGGCGAAGAGATGATGAAGCGAGTCGAAGTTTTCCGCGATCTGCTGGCCCGCACCCCGGTTGATGAGCTTGAAGTTCGTTCGCGTCCGCGAGTCATTTTTCGTGTCGATGAAGTAACCTGGATTAATGCGATCGTACGTTATCTTGTGTCGCCGCGCGAGGCCGGCGCGGTCAAAACGCGCTTAATTCCCAAATTGCTCGCTGCTCTCAATGCCGAGCCAGACAAAGTTATGTTTCCCGCGGGCGCTAATCGTTAAAGATTTCTTGCTTTATCAAGCTGATCGACAGTGCTTGAGGTTTTCTCTCGTGTGTGGAGGGGTTACGCCTTAGCAAATTATACTTCGCGTCGGTGTCCTTCGGCGTCGTATTCGTAGGTCTTGCCGTCTTCCTCGTCCCTCGTGGTCTTGTGTGATCCGTCGCAGAATGGCTGATTCTTTGACAGGCCGCACATGCAAATCCAAACCGATTCCTGCTGCGGTTTGATTTCGAAGGGTCGTTTGTCTGACTTCAAAACTTTGCGCATGGCAACAAGCCTACCGCCTTCTCGTTGCCTCTGGCAAGCGCGGCAAGCGAAGCGCTTGCTCTTGCGCCTTTATTTTGACTAATCTCCGCCCATGCATCGCGACACGTTCTTCAGGTTGTTCTTGCTCTCGTTCCTACTAACGCTTCGATCACCGGCGATCGCTGCAACAGAGTCGCCGGTTCAGGAACGCGCGGACCGTTTTCTCGCGCTCGCGAACGCGGGATATCAGGCGCTGTATCGCGTAAACAGTGAAGCGCAATGGTTGGCCGTCACAGATGTGACGCCCGGACACGACGCGGCAGCAGAAGCAACAGGGAAAGCTTACGCTGCATTCAATGGGAATCCGGCAATCATCAGCGAGACGCGAGAGCTACTCACGCATCAAAAAGAACTAAACGAGTTGACCGTGCGGGAATTGAAGCAGCTCCTCTTGAATGCAGCCGAAGGGCCGATGACGAATCCCGAGCTCGTGTCGAAGCGCGTTGCCGCGGAGACGAAACAAGCGTCGATCCTCAACAGCTTCAAGTTCAAGCTTAACGGGCAGCCAATTACTGCGAATCAAATCGACGATAGACTGGAGAAGAGCGTCGATCTCAATGAACGCAAAGCTGTTTGGGAAGCGTCGAAGGAGTCCGGCCCGGCGTTGAAGCCAAACCTGGTTATTTTGCGGGATCTGCGCAACGGGGTCGCAAAAGAGATGAAGTATCCGGATTACTTCGCCTTGGAAGTCGCCTCGTACGGCATGACCACGGACGAGATGCTCAAGATGCTGGAGGATTGGATGGCGACGCTGCGTCCGCTCTATTTGCAGTTGCATACCTGGGCGAAATACAAGCTGGCGGACAAATTTCATCAGCCGGTGCCGAAGAAAATTCCGGCACACTGGATCAATAATCGATGGGGTCAGGAGTGGCCGGGCCTCGTTGAAGCTGCGAACATCGATAAGTACTTCGAAGGACGGAAAGCGGAATGGATTATCAAGACTGCCGAGCAATTTTACACCGGACTCGGTTTCCCGCCGTTGTCGCAAAGCTTCTGGGAAAAATCAGATTTGTATCCGGTACCGCCTAACGAGAAGCGGAAGAAAAACACGCACGCTTCCTGCTGGCACATCGATCTTGAGAACGACATTCGTTCATTACAAAGCATCGAACCGAACGCCCGCTGGTTTTTCACTGCGCACCACGAACTCGGCCACGGCCATTATTTTATGGCTTACTCGCGTCCGGAGGTTCCGTACTTGTTGCGGCTAGGCGCGGCGCCTGGCTTTCACGAAGGGGTGGGGGAACTCATTTCGCTCGCCTCCAGTCAAGTGCCGTATCTGCAATCGCGCGGCGTTTTGCCGGCTGATTTTAAAGCCGACAAGACCGCCTTTCTCCTTGATGACGCGTTGGCCCGCTCGCTTCCGTTCATTTATTTCTCATGCGGTGTGATGCCGCATTGGGAAGCGGACATCTACGCGCACAATCTGCCACCGGACCAGTGGAACGCGCGCTGGTGGAAATATGTCGCTGATCTTCAGGGCATCGAGCCGCCGTCACCGCGTGGCGAGGAATTCTGCGACGCTGCTACCAAGACACACATCAACGACAACCCGGCTTACTATTACAACTACGCGTTCGCGACTGTATTTAAGTTTCAGCTGCACGACTACATCGCGCGCAAAATTCTATATCAACCGCCGCAGTCATGTAATTATGCCGACAACAAGGAAGTCGGCGCGTGGTTGAATAACATTCTGAAGAAAGGCGGCACGGAAGACTGGCGCAAAGTCTTGAAAGAAGCGACCGGCGAAGACATCTCGACCCGCGCGATGATGGATTACTTCAAGCCACTCATGACGTGGCTGGAGGAACAAAACAAAGGCCGCCGGATCGGCTGGCAGTAGGTGGATTGGCTTCGCCCGAGACGAAGTAATACGCCGGCGAAGCCGCACTATTTTAACAAACGCATTCAGAGAATGCGTTCCACCGCTTCTAGCGCGGCGATTGGTTCGGGAAGTGATTGGTTCAGCTTTGCCCGCGCCTTCATAATCTCGGCCTGCGTCGCAGGCATGATGTCGGCCATATAAGCCCCGAACTTTTGCATCGCCGATTTCCCCACAGCCGAGCCGTAAAAATCAGCAAATGCCTTCAACTCTTCAGTTGTGAAATGCTTCACCATTGCGTCGGTCATCGCTTTGGTTAATGCGGCAACATCCAGTTGTGTGGTCATCATTCGCTTGAATTGGTCGCGTTGATCCGGCGGAAGGTTTGCAGCCATTTTATCAGCGATATCCTCAAACAGCGCCTTAGGCGGAGTAGCTTGCAGATAACGCTCGGCTTCGTGGCGCCGCGTCTCGGGTGTGTCATTGGCATTGTAAACTGGAGACCATGCGCAGAACGTAAGGACGATTAAAACAAAGACTTGTAGTTTCATATTGACCGACTGATAAGGCAGCGCAGAGAGCAACGCGATCTTTTTCTAGAAGGCATTAATCTCGATTTGTTTAGATCAACCAGGCGGCGAGCCCAAGGAACACGAGCAGACAGCCAACATCGGTGAACGTTGTTACTACAATGCTTGACGCTGTTGCCGGGTCTGCCCCGAATCTCCTGAGAGCCAATGGCACCATGGCGCCGGCCACGCCGCTAATGCAGCAACTGATCGTGATAGCCAGGAACACAACAAGACTTAGCGCTAGAGCCACTGGACTTTTCACCATGCTCGCAAAGATGAACATCGCTATTCCACCTGTCACGCCAGTCAGCGCTCCGTTTAATGTTCCCAGCGACATCTCCTTAATGAGGAGCATCCGCTCTCTACCGGATCTCAAATCGCCCAAAGTTATGCCGCGCAAACACACCGCGAGCGCCTGCACGCCGGTATTTGCAGCCTGACCAATGAGCACAGGCAGGAACACCGCGAGCGCAATGACGCGGTCGATGGTCTCCTGAAAAAATCCCACTACAAGCGCAGCGAGTAATCCGCAGAATAAGTTTACCTGTAGCCAGGGATGCCGAAATTTCAGACTTCGCTGCCACGGCGTAGTAAGTCGCTCCTCTCTTTCTACACCCACCATTTCTCCCGGTTGCGCACTGAGTTCGATCGCCTCGGCTTCAAATAACATCTGACCGCGCAATAGGCCGAGTAGTCGTCCCGTTTTGTCGCAGACCGGATAGACCGGATAATGCCGAACCAGCACCGCTCTCATTGCTTCGGGTAGCGACATCTCCGGTGTGAGATAGAACGGATGGGTGAGCATGATTTCCTCGAGGCGCTGACTGCTTTGTGCCAGCAGTATGTCGCGCATGACAACGACCCCCAGGAGCTTCTCTTGCTCGTCTGTGACAAAGGCGTAGGTGATAATGGTCTTTCTCGCGAGCCGCCGAATCTGTTCGGTTGCCTCGGCGACCGTTGTTTGCGGCCGAAAAACGGCCAGCGGCGGTTGCATTAGTCGGCCGACGGTACGCTCTGGATAGGCTTGATTGCGCATCCATTGTCGGTTGCTTTCAGGAGGCGCAGTCGCTAGAATTGTCTGCCGCCGCGGCGAATCGAAGCGTTGGAGGATCTTCAGCGCTGCCGCGGGATTGAGCAGTTCGAGCATCTGAACCACAAACTCGTCCGGATACGGCTCCAGCATCTTGGCCGCCTCACGCGGATCGCGTTCCACCACCTTGGTAAAGAGTTCTCTTAGTTCCGGTTCAATCTCGCGTACGGCGCCGGATGCAATCTCTGTTGTGCTCTTACTCATAGTGCGAGTCTGGCAAACTAGGCTTAACGTAGCAACATTAACCGTCGGGGATCCGGCAGTTTCGGAGTAACGATTTGGAAACGACCGCTTCCTGTAGATCTTACATTGTGCGTTTTCTCGTCCTGACAGGCGCAGGCGTTTCCGCTGAAAGCGGTATCCCCACTTTTCGCGGTAAAAACGGCTACTGGCGCAATCTCGATCCTGCAAAGCTAGCAACACCGGAAGCATTCGCGCGTGATCCGCAACTGGTTTGGGAATGGTATCGTGAGCGCCGCCAGCGCATCCGCGAGGCGCAACCAAACGCCGCGCACGGCGCGATCGCGAAACTGGCGTGTCAAGCAAACGAATTTCTGCTCATCACACAGAACGTGGACGATCTACACGAGCGTGCTGGTTTGGCTGAAGAGAAGATCGTGCAAATTCATGGAAACATTTTCGTCACTAGGTGCTCGCGCTGCGATTTTGGTTTCAGCGAACGCAACGAAGACATGCAAGAGATTCCAAGATGCTCGAAATGCGATGCGTTGATGCGGCCCGGTGTCGTTTGGTTTGGCGAGCAGCTCGCTCCGGAGAAGATCGACATCGTCGAAAGGTTTCTTGTCCGCGATCGGTGCGATTACACGATTGTCATCGGCACAACGGCGACGTTTGGGTACATTGTCGATTGGGCGCTGCGTGCCAGCACTGGTGGCGGCCAGCTCATTGAAGTCAATCCCGAAGAAACGCCGCTCTCAACATTTGCGACGCAACTAGTCCATGAGCCCGCCGCGATCGCTTTGCCCCGTCTTGTCGATCAAATCGTTAATCGTTAGGGTCTAAACATCCGGTGCTAGGTTCGGCATGCGGTCTCTTCGCTATGCGCCGCGTTTTGTCGCCGATCAAGATATCCCTGCAAAATTATTTGCGCTGCGACTTGATCAACATAGCGACGTGTCTGGCGTGTTTTCTTGCCGGCTTCTCGCAAAGCTCGTTCTGCCGCAGCAGTAGTTAGTCGTTCGTCGCAGGTAACGACTGGACATGGAAGAATGGCACGCAGTTTTTCCACAAACTGAAGGACTTCGTTTGCGGCAATACCGATCGCGCCGCTCATCTGTCGTGGAAATCCAACCACCACGTGATCGACTCTCTTTTCCCGAACAATTTGCGCCACTCGCGATGTCGCTTGCTTATCCGCTGGAATCGTTTCAAGCGGGTGCGCGAGTAACTGCAACTCATCGGAGATGGCTGCGCCGATGCGGGCCCGGCCGAAATCAAGGGCCACGATCGGATTCTTTGCCCTAATCATTGCAGTTCCGGCGGGAGTTTCCTGATCAAGTCTTTGATCCTTTCTGCCTGGCGACGATGGCAAACCAAAACTGCATCGCCAGTTCGCACCACAATGAGGTTGTGAACTCCAAGGAGGGCGATCGAGGACCCGCCTTTATCGAAAACGATGTTATTGGAGGAATCGAGGGCGGTAATGGCGCAGTTTGCGGCGTTTCTTTCTGCATCGCTCTTAAAATAGCTCGCCACTGCTCTCCAACTTCCGATGTCGTCCCAGTCGAAGGTAGCCTCGACTACAAGGACTCGGTCCGCTTTTTCCATGATCGCGTAATCAAATGAGATCTGCGGCAGTTTACTGAAACGCTCAGTCAAAGCCTTCTCGAAATTTCCCGGCGCGCAAAGTTGGGAAACGAAATCGGCCAGCTCTGGCGCATGGCGGTTGAATTCGCCAAGCACTGTGGGCACGGACCAAACGAACATCCCTGCGTTCCAGCGGAAATTTCCCTTTCGTAAAAACGATTCGGCGAGATCCGGGTTCGGTTTCTCACGAAAGCGCAGCACTCGATGGATTGCGTCCTTATCATTGCGCGTTCGCAGATGAATCGGCTCACCATGTTCGATGTAGCCAAAACCAGGACATGCCCACGTCGGTTTAATGCCGATCGTTACAAGTTCGCCTGTTTCCTCGGCCGCCCCCGCAGCTAACATCAGTGTTTTCTGAAAAGCCGCGCAGTTTCCGATGACATGATCTGCCGGAAGTACAATCATCGTGGCCGCATGATCACGACCTGCCACCCAACCGGTGCCGAGTGCAACCGCCGCCGCCGTGTCGCGTTTGGCCGGTTCAGCGACGATATTTTCTCTCGGCAGATCGGGAAGCAAGTCGCGGACCGCGGCTTCTTGTTCAGTGTTTGTCAGGATGAGAATACGTTCGCGCGGCACCAATCCCTCAAGGCGCGCGACGGTTTCTTCCAGAAGAGTTTTGTCGGAGATAAGTCGAAGCAGTTGCTTAGGCCGGGCCCGGCGGCTCAACGGCCAGAAACGTTCGCCGCTCCCGCCGGCGAGGATCAGCGCGTAGATCGGATTGGACATGTCAATGGAAAAGATGCACGCAGAGTGGTCTTCCAGAAGGCGAAGATTTTCCCATTTCTTTTTTTGAAACGAGACGTATATGGTAGGCGATGTCTCTTCCGATATCCATTTCAAAAACCACCGAACAGCTCCCGATTGATCCACTGCTTGTTCTAACGCGCGCTGCCATTGGCGTGGGCTTGGGAATATTGATGGCCGACAAAATCAAGCCTCCACTTCGCCAGATGGCAGCGATTGCCCTAGTCGCGATCGGTGCGTTGGCTGCGACGCCGTGGCTGGTGAAAATCACGGTCGGCCAGATTCATCGGCCAGAATCGGAGTGGGGGAGTCGCGCCCGGCTGCGCTCCATTCGTGGAGACGCAGGTTATAGCTCCGATAACGACATCTATTGATCAGCTGGCCCGACAGGCGGCAACCGACGCTCAGAGCTGTCGCTACAGTGCTTGATTCAAGCTGCTCCGCAGATTAAGCGTGCTTCGCGGCATGTCTCGTACATCGACATCTTCGAGCACTGAAATTTTGCGCGCGCACTGCGCGGCGATTGCCAAGGAGGAGGCCGTCCTGCGCGAGGGCGGTGGCAAAGCCGGCCACGAGCGCCAGCGAAAGATGGGCCGGCTGCCCGTGCGCGAGCGCCTCAGTCTTTTGCTCGATAAGGATTCACCCTTTTTCGAGATCGGCCTCTGGGCTGCTTACAGAATGTACGAGCAATGGGGGAAGATTCCTGCAGCTGGCGTCGTTGTGGGCATCGGCAATATCGAGGGGGTTCCGTGCATGGTTATCGCCAACGATGCTACCGTGAAAGCCGGCGCCTTCTTTCCGCAAACGACGAAAAAAGTGATACGCGCTCAGCGGATCGCCTTTGAGTGCTCGCTGCCGATTGTTTACTTGGTCGATTCTGCCGGCGTGTTCCTGCCGATGCAGGATGAAATTTTTCCGGATGAAGACGATTTCGGCCGCATCTTTCGCAACAACTCGGTCATTTCTGCCGCGGGTATTCCTCAATTTGCAGCTATAATGGGCAATTGCGTTGCCGGTGGTGCATATCTTCCCGTTTTGTGTGACAAGATCTTGATGACCAAGGGAAGCGGTCTGTACCTTGCAGGCCCTTCGCTCGTCAAAGCCGCCATCGGACAAATTGTCGATGCGGAGGAACTAGGCGGCGCGCAAATGCATGCTGAGATCAGCGGGACGGTTGATTTTTATGAAAAGGACGACCAGTCCTGCCTAAAGCGCCTTCGTTCACTCGTTGCATTGCTGCCAGAAGCAAAGGAATCCGAAGCGGCCCCTGCACCGAGGGAAACAGGGAAACCGGCGAAGGATCAAGACTCTGTCTATGATTTGATCAGCTTCGATGGGCAAAAGCAATACGACGTGCGCGATCTGCTCGCGACCGTCGTCGATGTAAACGCAATCGAGGAATACAAAGCGGACTACGGCAAGACAATTGTGACTGCGTATGCGCGCGTCGATGGGCGACCCGTCGGCATTGTGGCGAATCAGCGTCTTCAAGTCCGCACAAAAAAGGAGGGCATCCAGATGGGTGGCGTCATTTACTCCGATAGCGCCGACAAAGCGGCGCGTTTCGTCATGGACTGCAACCAAACGAGTTTGCCGATCGTCTTTTTCCAGGATGTCACCGGATTCATGGTCGGACGCGATGCTGAAGAGAGCGGCATCATTCGCAGCGGCGCGAAACTGGTGAACGCGGTGAGCAATTCTGTGGTGCCGAAAATCACGGTGGTCGTCGGGGGATCATTCGGTGCTGGCAACTATGCAATGTGTGGAAAAGCCTACGACCCGCGATTCATTGTCGCCTGGCCCACTGCACGCTACGCCGTCATGGGCGCGGCACAGGCGTCCGACACTGTCTTCGCGATTCTTGCCCGCGCCCGCGAGCGAGGCGACAAAAAAGCGACGCATGAAGAACTCGAAGAACTCCGCGCCAAAGTGAAACAGAGTTACGAAGAACAGACCGACATCCGCTACGGCGCTGCGCGCGGCTGGGTGGACGCGATCATTCAGCCGCACGATACACGAAACGTCCTCGTCCAGTTGCTGCAATACGTCCCGCGTCCGGCGCCGAAAGGATGCTTCCACACCGGCGTCATCCAAGTGTAAATCGCCTCAATGCTTTAACGCATCAACGAATCCCATGGCCGTTGTTCTCATTGAAAAACAAACTCCGCAGGTCAGAGTCATCGTGCTTAACCGACCGGAGCGCCGTAATGCGTTGACACTCGAGCTACTCAACGAACTTAACACCGCCATCAAAGTCGCCTCGGAGCAACCGCAGGAGCGGGTACTGATTTTGCGTGGAGCAGGTGCGGCCTTCTGCACCGGACTGGATTTAAAAGAAGCTGCCGACCAAACGAAAGCGCATGCGACTGCGGAAATGGTCGCTAACACTTTGGTTACGCTGAGCCAAACACGCCTCATTACGATCGCAGCAGTGCATGGCGCAGCGGTCGCCGGCGGGGCGGGCATCATGTCCGCATGCGATTTCGTCATCGCGGCCGAGCGAACGAAAATTGGTTATCCGGAAGTGCGCCGTGGGTTGGTAGCCGGCTTAGTCATGACATTTTTGCGACGGCAAATTGGCGAACGAAACATGCGCGAGCTGCTGCTCGGCTCCGAATTGATCGATGCCCAACGCGCAAAGGAAATTGGCCTGGTCAATCGCGTTGTTGCTCAGAATGATGTGATCAACGAAGCACAAAAAGTTGCCGATTCGGTCCTGCAAGGAGCGCCGGAAGCGCTGACGCAAACCAAACGACTAATCGACGAACTTTGGTGGCGTTCAGTGAAAGACGATGTCGATGTTGCGCTGAAGTATCACTTACAAGCGCGCGAATCGAGCGAAGCGCGCGAAGGCATTGCCGCGTTTAACGAAAAACGAGAACCAAGTTGGTTGTCGTAGACGCGTTCCCTTCCGGCGTAATACCCATCTCGCAAAGCCTGCGAAAGCGCATGCCTTCGCGTGCGATTTTGTAGCCGGATCGCCCGGCGATGTTTAAACAAGAAAAGGTGATGAGAACAACGAGCACAGCATCAAAACGCCACTGGCCGTCTATGGTTGGATGGGGCGTACCCGCAGCGTGGCTTACTCTTTGCGTAGTTTGGAGCTCGACCTGGCTCGTGATCAAGATCGGATTGCGCGACCTGCCTCCGATTTCCTATGCCGGAATCCGTTTTCTCATCGCGATTATTGTTCTTCTCGCAGTATCCTCTGGGCGAGTGCGATTGCTGCCGCCGCGCGCGCTGGATTACGCGGTGCTGGGATTCACCGGCGTGTTGATGTTCGCCGTGAATTACGGGCTGCTTTTCTGGGGCGAACTGCATGTTTCGTCCGGCTTGGCAGCCGTGTTGCAAGCGACGATTCCAATCTTTGGCATGCTGTTTGCGCATATGATGCTGCCTGATGAGCCGCTGCGGTTGCATAGGTTCGCGGGTGCGCTTTTAGCACTTGGTGGCGTAACCATGATCTGTGGGCGGCTGCTCGGGCTTAATGGGGTAATGGCGTTCTGGGCCGGAGTGGGCATCGTAGTCGGAGCCGCGGGTGCGGCGTTCTCCAACGTGCTACTTAAAGTGCGCGCGATTCAGTTAGCCCCGGCTATGATTGCTGCCTGGCAAATGATCTTCGGGGCCACGCCGCTGCTCCTGGTTGGATTTCTCGTAGAAGGAAGTCCCTTGCGCTTTCATTGGAGCGCGCTGTCGATCTTTTGTTTGTTTTACCTGGCCGTGATCGGCTCAGCACTCACGTTTTTGCTTCTTTACTGGCTGTTGCCGCGAATGACTGTGGCGCGGCTGCAAGCAATCTCGCTCATCACGCCGCCCGGCGCAGTCGCGTTAGGATGGGCGATTGGTGGTGAGAGATTTTCTCTCTGGTCGCTGCTTGGTGCATGCTTCGTGCTGGCCGGTGTCTGGATGATTTTTCGAAAAACAAAAGTCAGATTGCGCGCGCAGGAATCAGGTGAGCCTGGCGCGGTTTTGCCCTGATTGTTTAAGAAAGCGGCGATAAGGCGCGGGCACTTAACTGATGCGTCTCAGCCTTCTTGGCGAGAAGAATTGTCCGACTAGCTTTCGCTTCTCGCGGCAGGCCATTTGAAACCAAGATAGGTGCCGCTGCTGATTCCCATCAAAGTCAACAGAGTCGCGTCGAACTTCGGCATCGTCAGTTGTCCGAAGACGCCGAAGAGAAACACGACTCCAAGAATCAAAGTCCACGCCATCATTTGAAAACGATGAAAGTCGATGCTCCTGCGCTCTTCCAGAAGATCAAGAAAGAACTGCCGTATGCCACCACCGGCGCTGAGATAGCGTTCTTGTTCTTGCAAGTCAGCGGTTCTCTTCTTTAACCGTTCTACCTTATCCGCGGCGCTCTGGATGTCTCCTTCGAGAGTCGACTTTGCCGATTCCTCTGTTACCAGCAGGAACTGAGCGCGCTTACTACCTAAGTCCTGCAAAGTGTTTTTCAGTTCTTGTTCTGTGGCTTTGCGTAGCTCGGTGATCTTACTCACGTCGCGAATTTGTTGTTCCTCGGCAGTGAGACTGGGGGATTCGCACGGTGGGCTGACCTGGTTAATAAGAATGGCACCGAGGCCGGTTGCCGCACTAATGCCAAGAAGCGTTAATTCGGAAGAAGTGAGGGTATCGTATTCGCCCATTACCACCCACAGGAATAGGAAACTCGCAGCGACTACAAACAACCAAAACGCCATTTGGCAAATTCCCAGGCTAAACGGATAGCGGCCACCCGCCCTAATTGGAGCAGAGGTATCTCGCAGCAAATCCGTGGAAATAGCGAGCCAGAGACAAAGAATGATCAAAACAAGAATTACAACGCTGCTCACTATGAGTGTCGAACCCGGTGCTGTTTTGATTATGAAGTGTTGCCACTTTTGAGCACTATTCGGATTAACCTCAGATTCGACGATGTCCGTCCGCTCGCCTATAAGCTTGTCAAAACCGATGGAAGCCAACGTCGGACGATCAGAAATTCCATGCCCCCGGAGCAGGTCCAGCCATGCTTCACGGTTTTCAGTTGTTTTACGGAGACGAAACTCCAATTCATGATAAACCGTTGGCGGCTTCAGTGGGTCATTCCCGCTCTCCGGCCAATAGTAGATCGATTCAGGTGAAAGTCCCGGTACGGGACGCCTATCAAGAAAAAGGCTCATCTTTGGGAGCCAACCGTCCATCGCATTCTGAAAACGCTGTTCGCGTCTGTCAGCAATTTCTTTCAACATCTGCTTTTGTTGATCCTGGGGAAGACTTGCAGCCTTTTCCTGCTGCTGTTTCTCAAGCTCAGCCTCGGCAAAATCTTAGGCTCGCGGGGATCTGGCAGAATCTTGCGATCGACCAGATTCTGAAAGAACTCATGTATTGATCGGACATCGACCAGTACCTCGTCACCTAAGGCGGCGACAAATGGCCCCCCTTCGCGGACTGTCCGGCTCCCAGGCGCACGCACCTGGATTACTCTCGCTTTGTCCTCTGGAGCTGCGGTGTCTGCCAGCGCTGAATTAGCCGAAAAGAAAACAAACCCAACACACATTGCGAACAACACGTTCAATTCTGATGGGCGTAAATGAGGCCGAATCTCAGCAATCTCGGCATCGGTTGTGGTAGTTGGATTCATCGGTTCCAATTGGCAGCCTAACGAGGTGAGAGATTGTATTATTTTATTTCGAACCGGCTCGTACCTCTGACGCTGTCGAACCGTTTATGTCTTCCACTCTAAGTCTGGGAAACAGTCTTTTGCCTTATCAAGTCCTCCCCAGTTCGCAAAAAGCTGGGCTCCGTACTGATCGATCTCCGGCTGCGAGAGCGGCCAGTTCTGAGCGCTAGCCGGGAAAACGATATAGACGATCCCATGGCCAACCCCGCCGGTCTTCGGACTCGAAGGAACTCCCAGAGCTGCTGCAAGCGCGATCGATCCTTCTCCGATCTTGTTTGCAGCCCGATGTCTGCATAAACTGCGTAATCATAAACTCCGGTTGCGGGGCGAATCACCGTGGCAAAATCACCGAGCTTGGCGCCCAGGCCGAGCCTGCCCGGCAAAATGATGAAGTTCAGAGCTTCAGCATTTACGTAACGACGTGGATTTTTTCGATCACAATTCGGATCCTCGAGCGACGTTGTCGAAATGTAGAAGCCCGGAGCCGGGTCAGCATCCGTCTGAACCAGCGGTCTGCCGCTGGCCTGGCCATTGTCGGTTACTAACGCCCACCAATTGCCGGGTTGGCCAGCGTTGCCGAGATAATCGAGACCAGACTTATTATCCGGATGGTACGCGTGATATGCTCCGTCGGCGTCTATCATTAGTCCGGATTCATAAAAAAAAGCAGAATCGTCATCCTCCAGTGTATTTATGTTTGGAATAGCCGATCCGTTTTAAGAATTTCAAGTCAGCCATATGCCTACTCCGTTCTTTACACTTCTACCAGGTTACTTAAGTCAGCTATAGGGCTACAATAAAGAAATGTACCGCTAAGAAGTTTTCCGGTGACCCGAAACCGCTGATTGCCGGCTGACTCCGCCTTCAAATCGCCCTTCACAAGATGCCCTTTAAGCTGGGAAGATTGCAATACTTTGCTTATCGCCGCGTTCGTGTCGGGCGCGTTAACCGTATTCTCTAGCTGTCCTACCCCACCTCGAATGTCACCTTCAGTGTATCTCCGCTAGGCATCTGGATCTCCAAGTCTTGAGCATCCGTGGTTTGAAAGTCGCCGAGAGGATCGCCGCCAGCCACACAGGAACACGGGCATGAGCGAACGCAATCACTGCCGACCCCGCCACGTCCCGAATCAATGGGGTAGTAATAATATTGCCTTTTTGAACGGTCTCTTGCCAAAACTGTCCGCTGGTCGGGAATAGCAAACGGTCTTGCTGCCCATTATTCGACTCAAACACATGAATCAAAATATTCACCGCATTGTAGACACTGCCTTGCGAACGCAATTCACAGCAAATCCCAGTTGGTCGCGGAGCAAAACGTAGCTAAGCTGAGAGTGACAGTGCCGATGTGGCGAAATGGCAGACGCAACGGACTTAAAATCCGTTAGAGCGAGTAGCTCTGTATGGGTTCGAATCCCATCATCGGCACCCTCGTAAAATGGCTTTTACGAGGGAAAATCGACTTGATTTAGCAAATCGTCTGTTGCGAACGGTCGCGCACAGAAACGCACAAAAACACCGTCTATTCGTCAAGTATTCGTCAAGTGAGAGTCTGGCTTTTAGGAATTTTCTTTCCCGCTTTGCAGATCGGTCTCCCTGCCAGAATTAGACTCGCGGTTGGGTAGCGCCAGTTGGTGGCGCGTCGTAATGGCCTCTTCTTCCTCTCTTGCCTGCTCGACCTTGGCCGCCTTCTCTTGGATTGCGGCGTGGAGCTTCTCGAATTGTGCTGCGATGTCGACGGGTTGGATGTTCATGTTCAGATTCATTAAGCGGCCAGTAACATCGCCGGAGAGAAGTTGAAACTTGTCTGTAAATACGCCCGCTGCGACGACGGCTTGCGGTAGCGGCGCGTTGTCGATCTGGTCCTCGACGCGATCATAGGCGAGCTTTGCAATACGAGCCGCTTGGACCATCAGTTGTCCTTTTCGTGCGGCTATAGGAATTGCCTCGCGCTTCTCGACAGCTTTGACTGTGTCGTCCGTCACATGGCAGCGTCGGCAGATTTCCCTGTAACTAACGTGCTCGCGCGGCTCGGCTAGTAGCCGCACTACCTCGTTGTAAACTCTTGGCCGTTCTCGCAAGAGCCGCTCGCCCGTGTACTTCGCCTTGGGTCTAGACAGATTCGGCTGCGATAGGGGTTGACCATTCGGCTGTTGCATTATGTTCACACGAACGTTTAAGGTCGTTTGGAGGAAAACGCAAAGCGTTAGTTGTCGTGACGATTTCTACACACATTCACGAAGTCTACCCGCGAGCCGATAAACGCGGCGTCGATCTAATTTCCGACGTGCCGCCATTTGGTCGCCTGTGGTAATGAAGTACTGAACGATAACTTCAGTTGCATTTGGACATTGTGTTCGACCCAGTCCGGAGATGGGTGGCCCCAGCGATCGCAACTGCAGCCGGGCGTCCCTTCACTCGGACGTTGTGTCACTTTACTACCTGCAAGATTCTGCAATCTTGGCTTAGGTGATCCGCTTTCGTCATGTAACAAAAGAATTGTTTTCATCAGTTACTCCTTTTTTGCTCGGCAAACCTACGGCTGCGACGATCTGAAACTTCCCCTCGACTGTCGGGCACCGCCTGATGATCGCCAGGTAACTTAAGTTGGCTTTTTGCGACTTATCTTTGCCTGAACACTACGCTGTTCTTGTCCTCGTGGCGTTGATCTAATTTCCGATGCGCTGCCATTCGGTGGCCTGTGGACGTCAACGATTGCATTCGCTTATACGCAGCAACGCGACTTTTTTATGCCCGACGGTGCGCCGTCAGCCGAAGCTTCGCCCGCCGCCCGATCGATGTTGATTCGAGGAGCGCATTTGCAATCTTGAGCGCAGCCTCTGCGAGGAACGTCGCGCCTTGAGGGAAGCGTACGCGCTTTATCGGCGGCTCGCTTTCCGGCGTTTCGAGTAAACTTTGTTCGGACAACCGCGCATATTTCCCACCAAGCGCAAGCAGTTGCTCGTGGGTTCCGCGCTCGACGATGCGGCCGTGATCAAGCACGAGAATCTGGTCTGCGTGCACGACAGTGGAAAGCCGGTGCGCGATTACGATGGAAGTACGGTCGAACATCAGAGTCTCCAACGCTTCTTGGATGAGTCGCTCCGTCGTTGTGTCCACGCTCGCCGTCGCTTCATCCAAAATCAGGATTGGCGGATCCTTCAAGAGTGCCCGCGCAATCGAAAGCCGCTGCTTTTCGCCCACACTCAACTTTACTCCGCGCTCCCCCACAACGCTGCTCAATCCGTGCGGCAGCCGATTGATGAAGGGACGCGCGTTTGCCACCGCCGCTGCCTCCAGCAGTTCTTCATCCGTCGCATGAGGCTTCCCAATTTGCAGGTTCTCGCGGATGGTGCCGTTAAACAAAAAGCATTCCTGCGTCACCATCCCGATCTGTTGCCG
>JBKPQL010000075.1:0-30796 GCA_046734045.1 Verrucomicrobiota bacterium | reverse complement strand
CGCTCTATTTCATGCACTACAACTTCTGCCGGATTCATCAGACGTTGCGCGTAACTTCGGCAATGGAAGCTGGCATCACCGATGACCTGTGGAGTTTGGACGAAGTAATCGACTTGCCATGATACGCGTGGGACTATGAAGAACATCCACCGGTGGGGATTCGTCTTCATAGCTATAGGAATTGCCCTCTGGATGTCTGGCGTTTCTCCCCAACTAGGCAGTATCGTATTTGTCATAGGTTTGGTCGGCTTGGTGATCGCGTGGGTTATACGCTAGACTTCAAACTGACCCACTACCCGGTATTTTGGTAGTTTGAATGTGTTGTTCGTGTGCATGTTGCGCCTTGCATTCCATAAATGATGCCTGGAACCAAGGCGAGTGACGCGCGATTCCAAGGACTAGCTCACAATACGTTTACGAAGTCCGACCGCGCAAGGGATTGCCGCAGAAATGTCTCCAAATGAGCCCTTCTTCGAGCTTTATCGGCGGAAAGCCCTTGCAGCCGCGCGGCGAAGCTTGGCGATTGTCTCAGCGCTCGTTGGTTGATGAAAGTTCACCATAGCTTGGCAACATACCGCGGCGGCGCCGCTGACATGAATAAAAGGTCCGCCATGTGGTTGCCAACCTTCCTTGAGCGCAGCATTCACTTTTTCGGCGAGCGAACCGAGGTCTTGGCTTTCAATAATTTTGTACTCTTCGATCGTGTCCATCTGCCTATCATCGGAAAGCGCGCGGCCGTGGTCGAGGAGGATTTACTGTCTGTGCGAGAGCCCGTTTACTGATTATTCAGGACCGTTTGCGGCGCGGGCTTGCTCATTTCAAGCTGGTCGCTCATTTTTTGGAGGCCCGCTGTGAGTGCTTCAATCTGCTTCTGCTGTTTGGCTATGATCGCTCCTTGTTCCTCCACCTTGTGGTGCTCTTTGAGAAACTCGTTGAGCAACATTGCGTTTACCGCGTCGTAGCGCACGATGTAGATCTCGCCGTTCTCGTCGCGCACCACTAGGTCCGGGTTCACTTCGGCACGTCCTCGGCAATCAATCCGAACTGTGCCATCCCTTTGGCTTCGCTCTTGTGGTGTACGTCCTGGCTTGCTTGCTCTTTCGCATTCTTGCCGTTTCGAAGCGACGGGGTCCGTTGAAATTGGCGAGTATTTACTGCGAACTCGGCAGCGGAGGACAGTTTCTGCTCCAACGGTTCGACAACGGTTCATTCCGGCTGCAAGTGTGCTTGGTCATTGGATTGCGCAAACCGCGTTCATCGATCTTTCTACTGGTCAACTTGAACCGACTTCCGATTGTACCGCTCGCTGCGCGCCGTAAAGGTATTGCTCGCTTCGCTGTGCTCCACCTTGACTGTGCTCGCTCCGCGTGAGGAGGTGCGTATCGGTTCACGCTGGAGAATCAGCGCTCTTTGTCCTTATCGGGCATCTAATCGCCACGTTGTGAAGCTCAGAGTTTTTTCGCAACCTGCTGGTCGCACAGGCTGGTCTTGATTCGCATGAATTAAAAAGTGTGACAGTAAAGTGTTACAATTTGGAATTCGGCTTCTCGATCAAATTGCGCAAGTGACTGTCGTCGCGAGAGAAAGGGTGGTGCGCGATAGAGGGTTCGAACCTCTGACCCCTACCGTGTCAAGGTAGTGCTCTACCACTGAGCTAACCGCGCATGAATTAGAAGTGATCCGCCTTCGTCCGGCAGCTGCCGGACTACCGCGTGATGAATAACTGATCGGTGATCGGTAATCAGTCAAGACCGACGATCTCCCGTAGCGGCAGCCGTGCCGGCTGCATCTTCATCGTGTTCGCAGGCGACACGCCTGCCACTACAGCCTTAGCGCTCGCCTTTTATCTCGCGACGTGCCATAAACGCATGGCTAGAGAATACCACTCACCACTGGACAACTCGGAGGCACGAGACGACTATTCGTTTCCCGTGAGCACACTGTTTTTCAAGCGATTCCTGAAACGACCGTTTCAAATCGCATCAATTGTCCCCAGCTCGAAAGCGCTTGTGGAACGCGTCGCGCGCAAAATGGATTTCAGCGGGCCGCGCGTCATCGCGGAGTACGGACCCGGCGAAGGCGTGCACTCGCGCGAGATTGCACGACGCATGAGCGCGGATTCGCATTTGCTGTTGTTCGAACTTGATGCGGCGTTGTCGCGCGCTCTCGAACGGCAATTTGCAGGCGATCCGCGCGTGCATGTGATCCATGGCGACGCGGCCTCGTTGCCCTACGAACTAAAACGCCGCGGCTTCGCCTCCTGCGATTATATTCTTTCTGGTATTCCGTTCAGCATTCTCAAGATCGAGAAGAAACGCGCGCTCCTGCGAAAAACGTATGATGCGCTCGCGCCGCGCGGGAGTTTCATTATCTACCAAGTCACAAACGAATTGAAGCAACACGCCACACTTTTCGGCCGGGCCGAATCGGAATATTTCCTGCAAAACATACCGCCGATGTTCATCACTGTTTTTCACAAGGCGCCGTCGCTGCAGGGGCGCGAACATCACCCTGCGCTATCCCAAAGTTTTCGCGGATTGGTTGGCGCGGATCGTCCTGCATGACGGAGAAACGGACGCGAATCGAAAGAGATTCGATGGGCGAGATGACCGTGCCCGCGGATGCGCTCCATGGTGCCTCGACTCATCGCGCGGTCCTGAATTTTCCGGTTAGCGGCTACCGATTTTCGCGGCCGTTCATTCGCGCGCTAGGTCTGATCAAATGGGCTGCCGCGCAGGCGAATCACGATCTCGGGTTGCTCGACGCAGAGCGCGCGGCGCTGATCGTGCAGGCAGCCGAGGAAGTCGCGGATGGGAAGCTCGATGACCACTTTCCACTCGACATTTTTCAGACTGGCTCCGGCACGAGCACAAACACCAACGCAAACGAAGTGATCGCGAACCGGTGCGCGCAACTGGAGGGCAAACCAATCGGGTCGCACGAGCCAGTGCATCCGAATGATCACGTCAACATGGGCCAATCGAGCAACGATGTGGTTCCGTCTGCCATCCACATCAGCGCTGCGGAACAACTGAAGAATTGTCTCATTCCGGCATTGGAAAAACTACACGGCGCGCTCGAGGCGAAGGCCAAAGAATTTTGGGCCATCATCAAGATCGGCCGCACTCATTTGATGGACGCGACCCCGATCCGGCTCGGCCAGGAATTTTCTGGTTACGCGCAGCAGGTTGTTTATGCGAAAGCGCGCGCGCAAAAATCGATCGAAGGTCTACGTGAGCTTGCGCTCGGCGGCACAGCGGTCGGCACGGGTCTGAATCGCCACGTCGATCTTCCGAAGAAAATTCTGCGGCACCTGGAGCAGCGCACCGGCATTGCTTTTTACGAGGCAAAAAATCATTTCGAAGCGCAGGGCGGAAAGGACGCGGTTGTCGAAGCGAGCGGTCATTTAAAAACGATCGCGGTCAGTCTCTTCAAGATCGCAAATGACATTCGCTGGCTTGGCAGCGGTCCGCGCTGCGGCATCGGCGAAATTCAACTTCCCGCCACGCAGCCAGGCAGCTCGATCATGCCGGGAAAAGTAAATCCGGTGATGTGCGAATCGCTGATGATGGCATGCGCGCAGGTGATCGGGAACGACACAGCTGTCACGTGGGCCGGCGCTAATGGGAATTTCGAGCTCAACGTGATGATGCCGGTGATGGCGCACGATCTTCTCGAATCGATCCGCCTGCTGGCGAACGTCGTGGATATTTTCTGCGACAAATGCGTGCGCGGCATCGTGGCGAATGAAGAGCGCTGCCGCGAATTGGTGGAGCTTTCCATGGCGATGGTGACCAGCCTCACTCCGAAGATCGGTTACGATCGCGCAGCTGAAATTGCGAAGGAGAGCGCGAAAACCGGACGCACTGTTCGCGAAATTGCCAGGGAGAAAAAAGTCTTGCCAGAAAAGGAACTTGAGCGTGCGCTGGACCCAATCAAAATGACCGAGCCCGGCGGCAAAGAATAGCGCGCGTTTTTCTCAGTGCGACGACGATGGTTGCGAAACTCGAAGGGCCGCAGTTTTCAGGCGGAGCGAACATCGCCATTAAATGCCCCAGCCACACGTACGAGCAGACGGTAGCGTTCTATCGCGATACGCTCGGGCTGCCTTTGATCGAGGAAGAAAAGGGCGGCTGTATTTTCCAATTCGGTCCGAACCGGCTGTGGATCGACAATGTGCCGAACCTGAGCCATCCAGACATCTGGCTTGAACTAGAAACCAACGATACTGAGGCAGCGGCCGCGTTTCTGAAAGTGCACGGCGTAGCGCGCCGCGACGAGATCGAACAACTCCGCGAAGATTTCAACGGCTTCTGGATTTCCGCGCCCAATGGCGCGATCCACCTCGTCGTTGGCCCCGAAGAAACCTAAAGGCGACTCCCAGCGGCACTCGCTCAGCGCGTCCAGGCGTTCCAGCGTTTCCGGATCGGCTTGGCGTAACGATCGACGTCGATCTTTTTCAGGCGCTTCACGCCATCTTTCATTGCCTCGGTCGTGTTCTCATATTTTTTCCTGGCTGTTTTGAACAACGGCCAGAGAAACGGCAGCGACAGAAAACTCCAGTTCAGATTTCCAAGCGGCGATTTCACTTCGATTTCTGCTTTTTGCTCACTGCTCGAGGCGTAACGGATCGCTAGCCCAATCGCGATTCCAATACCCAGCGCCGCGAGAATCGTCGGCACAGGGTTTTCGCGGACAAAATATTCAGTCCGCTCGCGAGCGCGCCCGGCCCTTTCCTTGGTCTCATCCCAGGCGGCGGAAATTTTAGTGGATGTTCGACGAAACTGCTCGCGCCCAGCTGCGCTAACTTCTTCGCCTGATTGCAGTGGCGTCTGAAGCGGTTCGTCCCTTGCAAGCTCGTTTTCGTTTGGATTGATCATACACAGAGGAATCGTAGCTGGCGGTGTGATTGCGTTTCCCGAGTTGCAGCATTATCGCCGCCGGCGAATAACAGGCGTGTGAAGACACGCGTCGCTAGAGCAACTCGCGATAGGCGTCGTAAATTTCTTCGCTCCAAAGTACGAAGTACGCTTTGTCGATCTTGTCGTTTTCCTTCAGAAAATCTCTCGTTGTCTCCAGAGCAATCTGCGCGGCTTGTCGGATCGGGTAACGATAGGCGCCACAACTGATTGCCGGAAAGGCAATCGTTTTGATTGCGTTTTCAACCGCGAGCTGCAACGAATTCCGATAACAATTCGCCAAAGTCTGTGCTTCGCCGCGATTACCGCCTGTCCAAAAAGGACCGACGGTGTGTATCACAAATCGTGCGGGCAAACGATAGCCGCGGGTCAATTTCGCTTCGCCGGGTTGGCAACCGCCGAGCTTTCGACATTCGGCGAGCAATTCCGGGCCGGCGGCGCGATGAATGGCCCCATCTACTCCGCCGCCGCCCAGCAATGTGGTGTTGGCCGCATTGACGATGGCGTCCACGTTCAGAGTGGTGATGTCTCCGCGGACGATCTCGATCTTATCGTCTGGCGCCTTCATTTACGGCGCGAGTCGTTCGATGAGCCAGCTTCCGTCCGCCTGTCGCCTGTAGCGGAAACGATCGTGCAATCGGTTTAAGCGGCCCTGCCAAAATTCGAACGTGGCGGGCTTCAACCGATATCCGCCCCAATGCGGCGGCACCGGAATGGGTTTGTTAGCGAAACGCTCGGTCATCTCGGCCATGCGCGCGTCCAGGACGCGGCGGGCGTCGATCACCTCGCTCTGGCGCGAGGCCCACGCGCCAAGCTGGCTGCCGATCGGGCGTGAATGAAAATAAATTTGCGATTCTTCGCGCGAAGTTTTTTCCACTTTTCCGCTGATTCGGATCTGCCGGTCCAGTTCGATCCAATAAAATGCCAGTTCCGCGTATGGATTAGCGGCGAGCTGCTTACCTTTTTCGCTTTCGTAATTTGTAAAAAACACGAAGCCGTCTTGGTCGAATCCTTTCAGTAGAACAATGCGCACTGTGGGTTTGGCGTCGCGGCCAGCGGTGGCAAGGCTCATCGCGTTCACATCGCGAATCCCGGCTTCAATGGCGGCGGTGAACCAGTTCGAAAATTGCTTGACTGGATCGGGGTCAAGATCACTTCGACGCAAGCCTTTCCCAACATGCTCGTAGCGGGACGCGGCAGGATCTTGTGGTACCTCCATCATGCGAAGAACAAGGGATGTTAGGCGACAGTTTGGACGATGCAAAACCCGTCTTAGGGCGAACCCGACATCAACTGTGCAGCCGTACTGGCGGTGAAGCGCGATCTCAGACCAGCTTGGATTGTGATGAGGGTCGAGACTGTCTTTGTCGAGCAGATGACATAAACCTCAAACGCCGAACCAGAGACTGACTACCTTTTCTATTCGAAGTTTATTCGTATCCGTTCGTGACTAAGTTATCCACGGCGATGACGATCTCACTTAATGGCGAATCGGTTGACACCCGCGAAGCCAAGACGATCGCGGAGCTAATCGACCATTATCAATTGCCACCGCAATCGATTTTAGTGGAGCACAACGGTCTCGCCGTGCATCGATACGAATGGGCAGAGCGACCTTTAGCCGAAGGTGACCGGATCGAGTTCATTCGCGTCGTCGCTGGCGGCTGAAAAACGCTACTTGGCCCTTGGTGGCTCGCCAAGAACTTAACCAAGCGCCGCACCCGGCGGCTCCAGGGGGCCACGCTTTCGGACCCGATTTTAGCTAGTGTTTTAGAGAAAAGTCCATTGGCCGCGCAGGGGGTGGACGCCTATGTTTCAAACGTGAAGCTTCTCCTGATCGACGGTCATTACTACGTGTATCGCTCGTTTTTTGCGATCCCGAATCTGTCCAACTCGCGAAGGGAACCGACGAACGCGATTTTCGGGTTCACCAAAACGCTGCGGCTGATGCTCAAGCATCTCCAGCCTGAGTTGGGGGCCGTGTTTTGGGACGAGGGCATGCCGGAGCGACGAGTGAAATTGCAACCAGCTTACAAGGAAACGCGCAAGGAGATGCCGAAGCCGATGATTCCGCAGCTCGATTTCATTCAGGAAACGCTGACCCCACTGCTTGGGTTCAAGAATATTTCCCTGCCCAATACTGAGGCTGACGATCTGATGGGCTGTTATGCCATTGCCGCCTGCAAGCGCGCCGGAATGCAAGTGGTGCTCGCGACCAATGACAAGGATCTCTATCAACTGGTCGGCCCGTGCGTAAAAGTTTATACGACAGCAAAAGCCGATCTCGCATCGCCGAAAGACGCGTTCGCCTTGCTTGGCGAACAGGAAGTGACGGCAAAGTGGGATGTTCCTCCGAAGCTCATCGGCGACGTCCTCGCATTGACCGGCGATTCGGTCGATAATATCCCCGGAGCCGGTCTCGGCCGCAAAACTGCAGCGGCGCTGGTTCGCGACTTTGGCGGGTTGGAACGGTTGCTCGCTAACCTCGACAAGGTGAAAAGCGCGCGTACCCGCGAAAAACTCGCCAACGCACGGGAGCAGATTTTGGAAAACCGGCAGATGGTCGATCTGGATTGCCATCTCGATTTGCCCGTGGCGATCGAGGATCTTCAGATCAAGCCGGATTATCCCAACCTGATCGCCGCGCTGGAGAAATGTGAATTCAAATCGCTGCTCCAAGAGGTTCGCGAGGAGGCGGCGCGCGTTGGAGCTTGTGGCCAAGCCGATTTGCTGTAGCCGCTTTGCTCTGCGAAGCGCCGGGGGGGTTGGCAGACTGCCCCGTGAGCCGCTCAGAGGTGGTCAGCCACACTCACGAAGTTTTCGTAAAAAAGTTCGAACGTGGCGGACGGCTGGCTGTCCAACTCAACAGGTTAAGGCGATTCGGGCGGTTGCACGTGTTCCTTATATTCGTTGTTTCTCCTTAGCGTGCGCTGCCCGAATCTTTTTTCTTCCTAGTCGCTGCGGGTGCAAACGCTTTGCATTTATCTTGGCGGCGGGCACGCCAATGTGAAAACTTACGGGCGTGGCTGATGCGTTTGCCAAGGCAAAGCCCCGTTGAACTACCATGAAACCTCACCGCTACGATCCAATCGCTGTCGCGCTCAAAGAAGACATTGGCGTCGGCGACATTACGACTGATTTTTTCGTGTCCCCCACGCTGCACGCTACTGGGCGCTTTATCGCCCGCGAAAAATCTATCGTGGCCGGCACCGGCAGCGTAGCGGAAGTTTTTCGGCAGGTCGATCCCTCAATCGACACTCAAATTCTTCGGCGCGACGGCGACGAAGTTGCCGCGGGCGACACGATCATCGAGGTGCGCGGCTTGGCGCGCTCCATTTTGAAGGGCGAACGGGTCGCACTAAATTTTCTACAGCGCCTCTGCGGCATCGCGACACTCACGCGCCAATTTGTCGATGCCATTGGAAACCATGCTACCAAAATTCTTGATACACGAAAAACAACTCCGGGCCTGCGAACATTGGAGAAGGCCGCAGTGCTGGCCGGGGGCGGCGGGAATCATCGCTTTGGCTTATACGACATGGTGCTCGTGAAAGATAACCACTTGGCAACATTCGAGGGACGGTCCGATTTTGCTGATCGGATCAAGCAATTCCGCCAGGAGCGACCCAACGTTCGCATAGAAGTAGAGGCGGAGGATCTAGAGCAAGTTCGCACCTTCGTTGAAATTGAAGGCATAGACGTGATCCTGCTCGATAACATGACGCCTGCGCAAATTCGGGAGGCTCTCGCGCTGCGAAAGGACAATATCCAGTTCGAAGCCAGCGGCGGCATCACACTGAAGAACGTCAACCGCATCGCGGCGACAGGAGTGGATTATATCTCAATAGGCAGCCTGACACACGCAGCGCGTGCGATCGACATCGGCTTGGAAATGGCACATGTCCCCGGTTGATGTGGCGGATCGATTGGTTGCTCACGAGATGGAAGCCGATGTCGGCGGCGTCATCGTGGGCCGGCAGGTCATTGTGATCGAGCAAACCGGTTCTACCAACGACGCGATCTTGGAAGTCGCCGCACCGAATTTCAAGGAGGGTCTGGTTCTGTTTGCCGAACATCAAACCGCCGGGCGCGGGCAGCGCAGGAATCGCTGGGAATCCGTTGCCGGGAAAGGACTTTGGTTTTCCATTCTGTTGCGGCCCAGGATCGAGCTCAGCGAATCGCCGCGGCTCATCGCCTGGGCGGCGCAATCGATTTCCGGCACGATCCGAAATGAATTTTCACTGGAACCAACTATCAAATTGCCTAACGACGTGCAGGTTCATGCACGCAAAATCGCGGGCATCCTCGTCGAAATGCGGGCACACGAAAAAAGTCCACATCTGGCCATCGTAGGCATTGGGATCAACGTTAATCACGCGCTTGATGATTTTCCGCCTGAACTACGGGATCGGGCAATTTCGCTGGCAATGGCATTGGATCGCCAAGTCGATCGTCAGCAGTTCGCGGTCGCGCTCTTGCGTGATCTCGATCGACGGTATGCAGAGCTCTTCGAAGCATTGATTTGAAAAATTCGATGCGCGGCTTAATTTGCCGGCCTCTTTTCCAGCGGAGCAATTTTATGTCGCAGCATCGCAGTTTAAAAGGGTCGAGCACGATTGCCGCCAAGCGCAATGTCCTAAAACGCTTTGAGCGCGTCGAGCTCCTCAAAAAGCGGGGCCAGTGGAAAGAAGGCAGCAAGGTCATCGGCCTGCCCAAAACCAAGCCCGAAGCCTAGGCTCGAACGCTAGCGTGATCAGTGATCACCGAAGGATATCACTGATCACATTCTTAGGATGCGCTTGAATCGTTTTCTCGCCGCTGCAGGCGTCGGTTCGCGCCGTTGTTGCGATGATCTCATCGCCGCAGGCCGCGTCAGCATTAACCGCAAAATCTGCACCAACTTCAGCACGCAACCGACGGCACGCGATCACGTTAAGGTGGATGGCAAACTTCTGCACGCTCAACCGCCGCTCACGATCATGTTGCATAAACCGGCCGGTTTCGTTTCGACACGACAAGACGTGCATGTCCGCGAGACGATTTTCGATCTTCTCCCGCAAAAATTTTCACGCCTCTTCAATATTGGGCGCCTCGACGCGCAGACCGAAGGCCTGCTTCTTCTTACCGACGACGGCGATCTCGCCCATCGACTCAGCCATCCGCGGTTCAAGATCGACAAAGAATACGAGGTAACGCTGGACCGGGCTTGGGACCCCGCGCTGGGACCGAAGTTGCTAAAAGGAATTTTTTTCGATGGAAAACGTGCGCGCATCGAGCGGCTTCGCTCGCTGACCCCGACGCGCCTCCAGGTGGTTTTAAGACAAGGAATTAACCGGCAGATTCGTCGCATGTTTGAAGCGGTCGGTTATCGAGTGAAGCATCTCGTGCGTATTCGAATCGCAAACTTGCGTCTTGGCGATTTACCACGCGGTCATTGGCGTGCGCTAAGCAAAGGGGAGATTGCATCACTACATGGTGCGTGAGACGGAGGGGTGGAATTCTGCGTTCTGCGACCTGACTTGACGCTCCAAGCTCGCAGGAGCTCGCAGGTCCATTAAAATACAAGATGACACTCGACGGATGCAGCGCGCTCATCACCGGGGCTTCCGCCGGAATCGGTCGCGAGTTTTCTCGGCAACTCGCTGGCCAAGCGCGGTCGCTCATTTTAGTGGCGCGGCGAGAACAAAAATTGAATGAGCTGCGCGACGAATTAAGACAGAAGGATCCAAACCCCGTTGTTCACTTGCGAAAAACGGACCTGGCTGACCCGGCGCAACTTAAGGAACTAATGGCCTGGCTCGATCGCGAAAAAATCGATGTCGATCTTTTAATCAACAACGCGGGGCTGGGCGATCTCGGTTCGTTCGCGACTTCGGACCCGCGCCGCAACGAGCAAATCATGCACGTAAACATGGTGGCGCTCACTTCTCTCACTCGCCATTTGCTTCCACAAATGATTGCCAGAAGGCGTGGAGGCATTTTAAACGTCAGTTCATCGGCCGGCTTTCTTCCGATCCCCGGCTTCGCCGTGTATGCAGCGAGCAAGGCATATGTTACAAGCTTTTCTGAAGCGCTGCGTGGCGAACTCCGTGGAAGCGGTGTGAGCATCTGTGCTCTTTGCCCTGGTCCGGTGCACACGGAGTTTCAAGAAATCGCTCAGCGCCCGGAAGGGCCGGCTGAAACTGGGCCCCAATTTGTTTACGTTGCGCTCGAACGCGTCGTGCGTGAAGCGCTCCGAGCGCTGGAAGCCGATCGGCCACTTCTCATTCCCGGATTGGCGATGAAGATCAGCATGCTCCTTGTCCGCATGACACCAATGCCGATATTGCGCTGGGCGTCGCGGTTTTCCGCGAAGCGACTGTAGCACTTCGAAGGTCCCATATTCAGTTTCAATGCTGCCCTTGTTCGTGGATAATCTCTAGTCCGGTGAACTCAAAAGCTCCACATATTCGCACGGAAGTGCAGGTGATGTTTTTCGATACCGATTGCGGTGGCGTTGTGTCGAATATCGCTTACCTGCGGTTCATAGAAATCGCGCGCACACTCCTTGCCGAAAAACTCGGACTCGCTCTTGCAGAAATGGCCGAGACTCAACGTTACCCCGTGGTTGTCCGCACCGAGATCGACTATCGGCGTGGCGCCAAGCTAGGCGATCGACTCGTCATCGAGGGCTGGTTAGATCAAGTGGAGCGCGTGCGATTCGGGTGCGCATTCCGCATTACTCGACCGAACGATAATGCGTTAATTGCCGAATGCCGGCAATCGCTGGCGCTGGTCGCGATGCCAGAGGGAAAGTTGCTCCGTTTGCCAGAAAGTTGGAAGGAATATCGCGACTTGAAAACAAACGGCTAACGAATCGATGACCGCTGGCACGCGAACTCTCAGCATCGAAGAGACTCTTCTGGAGCCGCCGGCACTCACGCCTCCGCCCGCGCGCCACGCGCTCTTTGTGGTTCTCATTGCGCTGGCGGCGCTTTTGCACGTCGCCACAATCGGCTCGGGCGATCTTTACAGCGAGACCGAAGGACAATATGCGGGCGCGGCCAAAGAAATGGTGGAAACACATCAATGGCTTCTGCCTACTAATGACGGCATCCCGCGCTTACAAAAACCTCCTCTGCTCTACTGGCTCATTATCCTTTCGTTTAAGCTTTTCGGCGTAAATTCCCCAGCGGCGCGTTTGCCAGTTGCCCTGGCGATTGTCGCCTCGGTTGTGTTGATTTTCTTGATCGGCGAGCGGCTCACTGATTACCGGCGGGGCTTCATCGCGGGCATGATCTATCTCAGCTTCTGCGGTACGTTTTTGCTTGGGCGGATCGTGATGCCCGAACCACTTGTTACTGCATTTCTTGCAGGGGCGATCTTCTGTGGGATTTGCAGTTACCAGCGCCGGCCGCACCGACGAGTCTGGCACACGGCGTTTTGGATTTGTGCCGCGCTCGCCTGCCTTACAAAGGGTTTGCTCGGCGTCGTCTATCCCGCAGCGATTTTTCTCCTACTTTCGATTTTCTATCGCGAAGCCCGGATGCGGTTTCGGGCGTTACTGCGCTGGGAATATTTGTTGATCTTCTTTATGATTGTTGCGCCGTGGCACATCTGGGCCCAATGGCATTTTCCGGGATATTTTCGTTATCTGGTGAATGCAGAATGGCTGGGCCATCTGCGCGGGCTTAACGATGCCACGCACGATTTCAAAGGGATGCCAGCCTCGGAATTTCTGCTGATGCATTTGGCATGGTGGTTTCCGTGGTCGATCGCGGTTTTGCCGGGAGCCATTTTCGCCTGGCGACGTGTTATCCGGCCGCGTGAGATCGAATTTTCGGACGCGCTTCTGCTCTGCTGGATGGGGATTATTTTCGTGCCACTGCTCTTTCTCGGTCAACGGCAGGATTACTATTCGATGAGTATGTGGAGTGCGCTAGCGCTCTGGGCAGCGCTGGCATGGGACAGAATGCCAAGCAGATGGCGCGCCGTGGGCGCAGTGGCCGTTGGTCTTGTAGGGGTTATCAGCCTGGCGCTTGCTTTTCTAGCTTTTAACGCCACGCACACACTCAATGGCCACTGGGGGGCAATGGACGAGCGCTGGACGGCTTGGAAAGCCTTGCATGACATGCCGGCCTCGACTTGGCTCGCTCTTCGTCCCATGTTCACGGTCGCCGGGTGCTCGTTGGTTTCGCTCTCGCTCATCACCTTTTATCTTATCCTTAAGCAACGAGAGAAGCTTGCTGCCATTGTGCTGGCCATCGCGATGCTTCCTACCGGGCTCACCATGATCGAAGGCGTCGCGCGAATAGCGCCTTACTTTTCACTTGCGGAGTTGGGCCGTTTTCTGAACGCGCAGCTTGATGAAAATGACGAGACACTTTTCGAAGGCCCGCTTGAGGATAGTAGCAGCCTCATCTTTTATCTGAACCGGAAATTTTTCATCGTGAATCAAAACCGCACGAAAGAAGCCCCTCTTGGCGAGCCGTCGCACGACATGTTCCTGAACGAAAACGCGGTATTGGAAAAATGGGACGGGAGCAACGCGGTTTATCTGATTGTGGAGCAAGAGCGCGTCGGTTACTGGAAGCAGTTACTCACGGAACGCTTTCACATCTATCACCAGGTCACCGCTTCGGGCACTTATGTCGTGCTCAGCAATCAATTATGAGCGGGCCTCGGCGCTCTGCGCCTGCAAATCGAGCCACGCTTGATACGCTTTTGGCGAAATTTCAGACGGCTTGATCTCGCTGCGCCCGCCCCAGAACACGTTCGTGTAAGAAACTGGAATGCCGCTCGAAAAAAGATGTCGATCTATTGCGGCTTTATGATCGAGGAGCCGTTGCTTATCCGTTCCGTGGGCGACTGCCATGATATTGACATTCTTGAATTCCGGGCCCGCTTCCCGCCAATAACAGTGCGTGAGAATATGGTGCCGGCCCACTTCCCCGCCTGCTTCGACTTCGGAACCCGGCGGCACGGCCCAATGAAAAAGCGCGTTGAATCGCGTGACGCGAATTCCGCCGGCAGATGGCTTTACATGTTCCAGAAAAGTTGAGAAGCGGCCGATGACCTTTCGGGCATTCAGCTCTTCGGAGATCTTATAAAATTCATCGAGCGAGACGCCGGCTTCTTCCGCCCGCGCAAGCCAGGGCGATGGTGTGATCTCTTCGGGCGAAAGTTCGCGCTTCAATGCAAGTAAAACGTCCCACTCGCGCTGGCTTAGCTCGACCGTTTGCACCGGAATCATCTTCGCTGCCTGGTCTGCTTTACTTCTCGGCTCGATCGTTTTCCTGCGGACATGGCCGACGCCGAGCGCAAAAATTCCTTTCGCCGGCATGACCCGGAAGCGTTCGGCGCCGACTTTTTCGGCAAGCAATTGACAATGCGTCTGCAAAGAAAATCCATGCGGCACTTTCACTGTTGTCCATAATTTGTAATCCGATCCTGCGGTGATTGTGTCGGTGGAACGCAGCACTACATGACCTGAGAACGGGTCGCGTTGGAACATCCAGTCGAAGGCATTGTCGATCTTGTCCTCAGGAACTTTCCAGGCGACGAGCGCGCCGTCGGCCAGATTTGTGGTGAGCAATGTTTGACGGACGCGGCGGATCGTTCCGGCGCGCAACATCGCTGCGATGCGCGCCATCACGACATCAACAGACACGCGTGAGCGGCGCGCAATTTCCTGGAACGGCTCGCGCACGAAGCCTTCAATCTTATCCTCGGATATGGCCAGAATTCGCGCGTTGATCAGGTCGTTGTGTTCGGTTGGCAGCATCACGTTGGCAAACTCACACAACGGTCAGCGGCCCGTCAAACATGGTCAGGCTAATGACTTCCGAGCGCGCAATGTGCGGACCGTGACGAACGCCTTTAGGAGCGAAAAACAGCGTGCCCGCGGTGTATGCGAGGCCGGATTCCTCCCATTCGCCGGAAAGGACATAGGCCCATTCGTTGGCCTCCGGATGCGTGTGCGCGGGGATCGTGTGTCCAGCTCTGAACTTCCGCAGCACGACCACTCCGCCCGTGCGCTCATGCCGGTGCAGAATCATCAGCTCAACGCCTTCATATGGCCCCGGCTGCCAAGCTTTGTCCTTGCCCAACGCGACGTACGGAAACATTCCTACATGGAAATGGATTGCGCTGGATTTGCAAGCGCCGCACTATGGCAATACCACTCGTTGCCCTAGCATGGGGCCTTGCGATCTACCTGCATCCATCCTCGATCTCCTTAATAAGTAGGTCCTGACATTGAACCTGTACGCCATGCTCGCAGCCCGACACGAGCACTAGCCGCGCGTCAGGAATCGCGTTCGCCAGATTTTTCGAGTTCTCCACTGGCATTAACCGATCGTCCGTCCCCGCTAGGATGGTGGCCGGCATCCGCAATCCGCTCAAAAACGCTGTCCCATCAAATCGCTTAAACGCGTGGGAGTGGCCTGCCAAGCCCGCCGTAGTAGTAGGAGTGTCTTTGGAAGCCTCGAAGATGTCGTGTAACTGCGGTTGAACCTCTCTTAGCGCCTCGGGTGAATACATTAATCGGAAGGACGACATATAAAGCTCCCATAGTGTCTCTCCTTGCGGATTGGCAAGTGCTGCCGACATCGCAGGATCCGGCTTGACGTACAAAGCGCCACCGGCCGTGCCCGAAAGCAAAAACAAGGTCTTCACCCTCGCAGAATGGTCGTGCGCATATTGCAATGCAATGCAACTCCCCATGCTGTAGCCGAGCAGGTGAAATTCCGGGGTTCCAAGTCGGACAACGACTTCATCCAAATCGTCGGACATTTTTTTGACCGTGTATTGTCGTGGGTCCTGAGGCACGATGCTATATCCCGTACCGCGGTTGTCGTAGGTGATCACCACGTACTTTTGCGCCAGTTTTTCAACGAAGCGACGCGGCCAGATACGGCCGCTACCCTCATAACCCATAACCAGCACCAGTGCCTCGCGCGAAGTAGACGTTGAAGTCTTGCAGAAATAGATCCCACCCGAAGTTCTTCCATCGACGTCGGTCACAAATGCGTTTGCTGTAGCTGGATTGGTCATCTCGTAAAGATGTTCAGCCAACAGCGTATGCGAGGGGGGAAGGTCCGTTCTCGCTATGTCGATCTTGGGATCGCGAATTATTTCCTATCTTCGTCTAGCTTGGCTTTGACCGCGGCCTCAATTTCTCCGTAGAGAGCCTGATCGTTTTTCAAAACTTCTTTTGCTGCGTCGCGGCCTTGGGCGAGTTGCGTGCCTTTGTAGTTCAACCAGGATCCGCGTTTTTCGATAATTTGTTTTTCTAGCGCAAGATCGAGAAGTGCGCCGGTCGAGGAAATTCCTTCGTTATACATGATGTCGAACTCGGCCTCTGTAAACGGGGGCGCGACTTTATTCTTCACGATTTTGACGCGAGTGCGATTGCCGATGACCACGCCGTCGGTCTGCTTGATCGCGCCGATTCTTCGAATATCGACACGCATGCTTGCATAGAACTTCAGCGCTTTGCCGCCCGGCGTCGTTTCCGGATTACCAAACATGACGCCGATCTTTTCGCGAATCTGGTTTGTGAAAATGCAGCAGGTCCGCGCTTTTGAAATCAGTGATGTGAGTTTGCGCAAAGCAGCGCTCATTAATCGCGCTTGCGCGCCAACGGTCGCATCTCCGATCTCGCCTTCCAACTCCGCTCTAGTGACCAACGCCGCTACTGAATCGACTACAATAACGTCGAGTGCGTTGGAGCGAACCAAGGTTTCGCAAATGCGCAGGGCTTCTTCGCCGGAGCTGGGCTGCGAAACCAGCAAATCATCAAGATCAACACCGAGTCTCTTTGCATATTGTGGATCGAGCGCATGCTCCACATCGATGAACGCCGCGAGACCGCCGCGCTTTTGCGCCTGGGCAATAACGGTAAGTGCAAGCGTTGTTTTCCCAGATGATTCCGGGCCGAAAACTTCGACCACTCGCCCGCGCGGAAATCCACCTACTCCGAGCGCGCGATCGATCAAGATATTTCCAGTCGGAATAACATCGATATCAACAATCTTCTCTCCCCCCAAACGCATGATGGCGCCTTCGCCGTAATCCTTCGCGATCTGTTGAATTGCCAGATCGAGATTCTTGTTTCGCGCGGCGGTCACCTTATTGTCTGCAGCTTTCTGCTCGGTTTTCGTCGCCATAGATTGGATCACTGTATTACTTCCATGCCAGCAATTCGCCAAGCGGAAAAGATTCGCAACAAATCAAAAGGCCGCGAACACGTGGTCCGCGGCCCTTGGTTGCAAAAACTAAGGATTATGAAACTGCGATCTTACGCGGCTTGACATGCTCCGCCTTAGGCAGAGTCAACGTCATAAGGCCTTGATCGATCTTCGCACAGATCTTGTCGGCATCAATCGATGGATCGAGCTCGAACGTGCGCCGGAAGTTTTCCGGACGCGATTCGTGATGGAGCAGCGTGCCTTCCACGGTGGGAAGCGAACGCCGTCCGATAATCGTCAGCTCGTTGTTCTCGACCGAAATATCGAGGCCGTCTTTGTTCACGCCCGGCATCTCGACTTCCAGCGTGTAGCCATCGGCGGCTTCAATCACACTCGCCGGCGGGGCAACGAACTGTTCAGCCTGCGTGCGATCATTCTCACGGGGTTCACGAAGTAAGGTATTCATGATAAGATTTCCTTTCAGTTTGCTTGATTAGCTGACTTGGATTTGCTTTGGCTTGGCTTCTTCAGCCTTTGGCAATCTCACAGTCAGAATTCCGTCCCGGTAGGTGGCGCTGACTTTGTTGGCGTCCACCCGAGTCGGCAGTGCAACGCTGCGGCGGAATGTGCCGATGTAACGCTCGGTACGCTCAGCCTTGTCGGCATCAGTGCTGCCACGTTTTCGCTCGCCGCTAATCGTCAACGTCCCGTCATGCAAAGAGATTTCGATGTCCTCCTTGCGCATTCCGGGCAACTCAACCACAGCAATCACGCTGTCATTGCTCTGGTAGAGATCAACGGCGGGTGACCAGCCGGTAAAAAGCTGGCCTGGCCGTGCGAAACTCGACCAGAATGGCAACTCGAAGAGTGAGTTTAGCTCATCCCTGAGACCGCTCCACCTATCGAGCGCCGGCCACGGTGTCAGATCCGGAGCTTGATAACGAATTAAATTCATGATTTTAAGAGTCTCCTTTCTAAGATTTTTCTCCGGCATGTTTAAAGCTACCTTCATGCCAGCGCGCGTTGTTCCCGATCGCCGCCATAAGTTACGATATGTAAATAGGTTATCGTGTTGCTGCGACGTCGAGTTTCAAAGCGTCTGTGTTAATCTGGCGCAGAAATTCCGGAGTCGTGCGAGAACATGTGGCACATCTGTTCCGCGTGAAAGTGTTTGCCCTCTACAAAATCGCAACTACGAAATCTAGCAGTGAACACGAGGGCGCAACGAGACGAGCACTTTATGCGGGTCGCCTTGAAGGAAGCGCGAAAGGCAGTCGGCCAAACGAGTCCCAATCCAGCCGTGGGAGCGGTTCTCGTTGTTAACAATCGGATCGTTGCAAAAGGTCACCACCGCGGAGCGGGCCGTGAACATGCGGAAATTGAATGCCTACGCAATTTCGGCAGGCCCGTACCTGAAGGCGCGACGCTTTATGTCACTTTAGAACCTTGTTCCACTGTTGGTCGCACAGGTCCCTGCACAAATGGGATCATCAAAGCTGGCGTAAAGGAAGTGGTCGTGGGGATAATGGACGTGAATCCACGCCATCAAGGAAGAGGCATCGCACAGTTGCGAGCTGCAGGAATCAAAGTCCGCGACTGCATCTTGGCTGAGGAGTGCGCGCGTCTTAATGAGGCTTTCAACAAGTGGATTGTGAGCGGGCGACCTTTCGTGATCGCGAAATGTGGGATGTCACTTGATGGCCGCTTGGGGCGCCAGCCCGGCGAGCCGCGCTGGATCACTGATGCCGCTGCGCGTCGGGACGCGCAGCGGCTCCGTGCGTGCGTGGACGCGGTTCTGGTGGGAGCACAAACTGTCCGAGCAGATAATCCGCGATTGACGGTGCGTGGTCCGCGCACGCGACAACAACCCTGGCGCGTGGTTGTGACCCGGTCGGGTCGTCTGCCGTCGAGAGCTCGTTTATTTTGCGACCGCTTCGCCAAGCGCACACTGGTTTATAAGGGAAAATCTTTGGCGGCAGTGTTGAAAGATCTTGGAAGGAAAAATATCACGAGCGTGCTGATTGAGGGCGGTGGAGACGTTCTGGGCCAAGCGCAAGACGCGCGTCTCATTGATAAGGTCCAACTTTATCTCGGGCCGATTTTGACTGGAGGACCGCTGATCGCTTTTCCAGGCGTCGGAGCAAGCAACGCAACCCAAGCGATCAGGCTTGATCCCATCTCGTACAGACGGATCGGTCAAAGCGTTTGCGTGACTGCCCTGGCCCAGCTGATAAGCCCGAACAAACCGGGAAACCTTCCGTCGTAACAATTGTTTAATTGTTAGGAGAAAATAAGATGGAGGTAAAATAATGAACTGGAAAAAACTTCTCTTGATTGGATTGGTGGCAGCGGGAATCGCTTTTGTTCCGGCACAGCGCACTGACGCGCAGGTAGCGTTCAGTATCGGATTTGGATTCCCAGGCTATTATGGCTATTACCCATATTACCGGCCCTATCCGTACTATGGCTATTACCGACCGTACCCTTACTATGGCTACTATTCCGGGCCTTCATTCTATTGGTACGGCGGACATCGGTATTACCGCCACCACCGTCATCATCGGTACTATCACAGGTACTAATTAAGGTGACTTAGGACTCAAGAGATCCATCGAGCTGGCTCGAGGGCAATTTCGAGCCAGCTTTTTTGCGACGCGAATCACAAAGCTCCGAACGCCTCCCGTAGTCGCGGTCAAGCAGTTTATTTGCTTTTCGGCGACTCTGCTGCCTTAGGTAGAGGACTCGCGTTCAGTGGCTGCTCAAGTTGGAATTCCTTCTTTAACTGCTGAATCAAAGCCGGGAGTTGTTGCTCTCGCTCAATTTCGATCTGGTGTCGAAGCGTTTGTTCCATCTTGCGCCGTTCTTGCATGTACCGCGACTCAAACAAATCACGACTGCGCGGGTCCAGTGATAGGCCGGACTGGCGCAACGCCGCTTCGGTTTCCCGTCTGATTTGTTCGCGTCGCGAATTTTCTCGTGCCCGCAGGAGGTCGCGCTCCGCAGGGCTCATCCGCATCCAACGCTCTGCATTTCGCTGAAAAGTTTGTCGCTCCGCAGGAGGCATCGCAGACCACCGTTCACGAACGCTATGCGCCGGTGGGGGCCGATGTGCTTGAGGCCCTATTTGCCGAGCTCCAGGTCGCTGCGGTTGTGCCTGCACCGGAGCGCACAACGAAGCATATAGCAACAAACCGACGATTACTTTTACAATGTTGGCTTTTCGTCCCACAAGCTGCCTTCATCGGAAGCAAGCAAGTCATCCAGGTCGGCGACCACTTCAAAGTCTTGCGGGTCGATTTTTGCCACCACATCCGGCTCGTTTTCGGAAGGCCTTTGCAACACCGGATGATGAACGGCAATGATCGACACAATCACCGCTACGGCCAAAGCCGTTGCCGGCATGAGTCTGCGCAAGCTGATCCATCGTCGCACTTGCTCGAAACGGCTCGTTTCCGCTGCCTCATGGATTTGCCTCAGAACGTTGCGAGCGAAGAAGGGGGACACCTCTCGTCCGGGCATCCGGCCGAGGAGATCCCACAACTCCTGGTCATCTTCGGGTTTCATATTTCTTTCTGAAAATTGAACTGTCTAGATGCGCGAAAGTTGCGTTGGGAACTGGCGCCGAAATTAATATTTACATTCCCGGCGCTTCCAGGAAACCTTCGAGCTGCCGAATCCGGGTTGGGTGTCGCATTTTGCGCAGTGCTTTGGCTTCAATCTGGCGGATACGCTCTCGGGTGACCTGGAACTGGCGACCCACTTCTTCGAGCGTGCGGCTGTAGCCATCGACTAACCCAAAGCGTTGCTCGAGGACCTGTCGCTCACGATCAGTCAAGGTCTCCAGCACATGCTTGATTTTCTCCTTCAACAAAACAATCGCAGTCATGTCGCTCGGATTTTCCGCGCCCCTATCTTCAATAAAATCGCCAAAGTTGGTCTCCTCGCTCTCGCCGACGGGCGATTGGAGCGAGATCGGCTGCTGCGCCATTTTCAAGACTGCGCGCACCCGATCTACCGGTAACAGCACTTCTTCAGCGACTTCGTCCGGAGTTGGCTCGCGGCCGTATTCCTGCACCAGCTGTTTTTGCACCCGCATGAGTTTGTTGATTGTCTCGATCATGTGAACGGGAATCCGAATCGTTCGCGCCTGATCGGCGATCGAGCGCGTGATGGCCTGGCGGATCCACCACGTAGCGTAGGTCGAAAACTTGTAGCCCCGCCGGTACTCGAACTTTTCGACCGCTTTCATTAGCCCCATGTTCCCCTCTTGGATCAAATCCAAGAACGACAGGCCGCGATTGGTATATTTTTTTGCGATCGAGATCACTAGCCGCAAGTTCGCCTCTACCATTTCTGTCTTGGCCCGCAATGCGTCCCGTACCCAGCCTTTCAAGACCTGATACTGCTCGGCATATTCGGAAAGCGAAAGCCACAGATTTTTTTCCAGTTCACGTACTTTGTTTTCGAGGAGGAGCCTTCTTTTCCGATCACGCTGGTGCTTCTCCATCTGGCCCTGGAGATAACGTAACGTGTCGTACGCGTCGTCGGCTAGGTGAACGAATTCCTCAGTGACCTTTTGCTTGAAATAAAAACTGGGATAGATGCGCTGGAGCGAAGCAATCGCTCTTTGCAGCGATTTCGATTTGCTCGATCGCCGCTCTGAGGAGTTAGAATTACGCGAAAGCTGGCAATATTGCTTGGTGATGGAATCGCTCAATCGTTCGACTTGTTTGCATAACGACGGTAGCTTTCTCATGTAGCGTTCACGGCTCTCGATCTTTTTGTCGAGAATAACGCGATCGAATCGTTCTTTGCCCTCGAGCAGCTTGCCGGCCAAGTCGAGGTGAGCGCGGACCGTGAACCCCAACCGATTAAGGTGCTTCCGCACCATGTCCTCAGCTTCCTCGATGCGTTTAGAAATCTCGACTTCCTGCTCCCGGGTCAGCAATGGCACCTGGCCCATTTGCTTGAGATACATCCGCACCGGATCATCGAGTGTGTCGAATCTAACTTCTGTCTTCTCTTCCTCTTCTTCATCATCTTCCGCGTCCTTCTTACCGTCCTTGTAGCGGTCCACTTCTGATGGCTCAATAATGTCGACCTCCATACGACGCAGCCGCGTCAGAATAAGATCGAGATCGTCTGCATCCGTGATCCCTTCAGGCAACGCCTCGTTCAAATCATCAAAGGTGAGATACCCCTGTTCCTTCGCCAGCTTGATCAGTTCGCGAATGCGAGCCTGAATTTCAATTGCCGAATGTAGAGAGGCCACTTCCGGTTCGTTCCGCAGTCCTCCGGTCAGCACGCCATTGCGTTGTAGCACGTTTACTCGCGAAATATTGCGCGCCCTGCGTTGCACGATTTTTGATTGTCTTCTGACATTTCGCCGAAACGCGGAAGATCTTCGCAATAAACCACGGCGGAACCGCCTGCCCTTGAGCTGCCTCGGCGACGACTGTCGTCTCCCTCCCTTTGCTTTCGAATGCCTGGCCAAGTTTGTACTGGTTAAGGATTTGACTGAGACGTTCGATCCGCCGCCTCTGTGGATCGGCAATTTAACTGCCGTCCGTAGCGGCGGGCCGGGAAAGTTCGTGGAGCTGCTGTTGCAGGTCAAGAATTTGTTTCTGCAAATTTACGATGTCACCCGTGCTGAGCTGCGGGAGCTTGATTCGGTCCTTGGCGACATCGAGCTGGCGCCGCAAGACGCTCTGCCGAATGCCCAGCCACCATTGCTCCACCATCGTTGTCGCTGCCGTGGGCGCTCTCTGTACAAGCCATGATGAGACCAGCGCTTCATCCGCAGCAGAGAGTGCGGCCATAAACGCGCTGAGCGAAGCTGCGTCCTCAGGATGCACATCGCTTTCAAGAATGCGGAGAAGAATTTCCGCGTCCGGGACCTGCTCCAGAACGTCGCGCCAGTTTTGCGCGCGAAGAAAATTTCGCGCTTCTTCATCTCGCAATGCCAGGAGACATAGCATCGCAATATCGTGTCGCGGGCTGCGCGATGAAGCTTGCGCCGGCGAAGATTCTGCCGCGGGAGCGGCACTCCAGGGAGATCGCTTTGGCAGGAGCGCTTCAAAATCTGCAGCCGGAACAGCGAGCCGAGCGGACGCCTTGTTGATCGCTTCGCCGCGCAACAGCGGATCGTGCACTCGCGAGATGACATCCCCCAGCCGACGCGCGAGCTGCATTTTGGTGCCCAACGAATGCAAATCGACAGCCGCAGTCTCGCGGTCGATCCAATAATCAAAAAAATCGTCCGCCGTCCCGATGCGTTTTTCGAATTTCGCTTTCCCCTCTCGGCGAACCAGTGAATCGGGGTCCTCACCTGCTGGCATTTCCGCCACACGCACGATCAAATCATTTTGCAGTAGCGCATCGAGCGAGCGCTCCCCAGCTTTCGTCCCAGCGGCGTCCGAATCAAAGCAAAGAACCACTTCATCCACATAGCGTTTCAGGATTCGCGCCTGGTTTTCCGTAAAAGCGGTCCCTTGTGGCGCGACTACGTTCGTGATCCCTGCTTCGAACAAACTGATCAAATCAAGCTGGCCTTCGCATACAACCGCACAATTTGCCTCAATCAACGCGCGCTTCGATTTGTCCAAACCAAAAAGGACGCTCCCTTTCCGAAACAGCGGCGTTTCCGGTGAGTTCAAATATTTGGCCGCGCCTTCCTCCTCTGTTAGAAGCCGCCCGCTGAAGGCGATCACTTCGCCAACATCGTTGCAAATCGGAAACATGATTCGCCCGCGAAAGCGATCGTACGATTTTTGAGGTTTGAGGTTTGACGTTTGATTTTCGGGCGAGTGATTTTCGTCCTTCATTTTAACCAGCCCGCTGGCCATGACGTCGCGCGTATCGTACCCGTGCGCGCGCGCCCAACTGCCAAACGCGTCCCATTCATCTGGCGCGTAGCCTAGCTGCCAATGTTTCGCAATTTCTGCGGTGATTCCGCGCTGCTTCAGGTATTTCCGCGCCGGTTCGCCGACTTCTTTCTTGATCAGATTTTTATGAAACCATTCGACGGCTTCCGCATGCAGTTTCAGCAACGCCCGGCGCGTCTTGTATTGTGGATCTTCATCGGTAGCGCCACGTTTTTCGACTACCGTGATTCCTGCCTGTGCCGCGAGCTTGCGCACTGCCGACGGGAAATCGACGTGCTCGTAATTCATCACGAACCTGAAGACGCTGCCACCTACGCCGCAGCCGAAACAATGAAACGTCTGCCGGCTCGGGCTCACGACAAACGAAGGCGTCTTTTCCTGATGAAACGGGCAGAGTGCCTTGAAATTTGCCCCAGCGCGCTTGAGCGGAAAATAGGCACCGATCACTTGGACGATATCGTTCGCGGCGGCGATTTGCTCGATTGTTTCTGATGGAATTGCCACAGGCAGATGGCAAACTTATCTGCGCCGGACGAATTGAAAACATGAAGATGTGGTTGTCGATCCTGGAGGGATGCGCCTTGCCGCCTCCGACCAATAGCAGGGCGACATGGAGGTCGCTCCAAGTTGTCTCCGCGCTGATCACAATTGCCGTCGCGGCATCTTGCACGCTGCCCGAGACCGCTCACGCGCGCGATCTCATCCACAAAGGCGACGTCGTCGTAGTGCCGTTGCGCGGTGAAGTCGCGCCTTCCCTCTTGGCATTCTTGCGGCGGGCGGTGAAAACGGCCGAGAGCAACGAGGCCTCCGCAATCATTTTTGAGATGAACACTTACGGCGGCCGAATCGATACAGCCGCCGAAATCGTGAACGCGCTCAATCAAACGAAAATTCCCACTTACACGTTCATCAACACAAATGCTGGCTCAGCGGGTGCGATTATTGCTGTTGCCACGCAGCACATTTTTATGACGCCGGTGAGCGCGATTGGCGCCGCAGCCCCGATCCTTGCGACGGGCGAAGACCTTCCCGCTACTGCGAAGGAGAAAACAATTTCCTATTGGTCAGCTCTGATCCGTGGTTCTGCGAAAAAGAACGGGCATAATCCGGACGTAGCCGAGGCATTCATGAACAGGGACAAGGAAGTAAAAATCGGTGATCGCGTCGTCCATCCCAAGGGCGCGATCCTCACTCTCAATGCCCAGGAAGCAACTGAACAAATCAATGGCAAACCGCTACTCGCAGACGGAATCGCCGATTCGATCGCCGATTTGACCAAGAAAGCTGGATTGAAAGGCAACGTGGTAGCGATCGAACCAACAGGCTTTGAGCAAATCGCGTTTTGGATCACCGCGCTTGCGCCTCTGCTGCTGCTGGGTGGAATTCTGGGTGCGTATTTGGAATTCAAAATTCCCGGCGCGACATTACCGGGAATTATTTCTGCAGTTTGTTTTGCGCTCTTCTTTCTCGGGCATTATCTGGCTGGGCTCGCCGGCTGGGAAGTGGTTGCGCTCTTTGTTCTGGGAATGGTTCTCGTGCTGATCGAAATTCTCTTTTTCGCACATACAACGATTGTTTTCGGCGTCCTGGGCGTTTTTCTTATGCTCGCGTCGCTACTCTGGACGATGATCGATCACTATCCGGGCCAGAACTTTTTCCCGACCGGCAAAATGCTCGCCATTCCGTTGCTCAACATGTTCATCGCAATTGTCGGGTCGTTTATTGTCATCGCTTTGCTCGCGCGGTATCTGCCGCGGACGAGTATTTACCGGCGATTCGCACTGATGGATTCGAATCCACCCGGTCCATCCCTTGCCGGCGTGCCACGGCAGTTCGCAACCGCGCTCGCGCTTGCGCCGGGAATGCGAGGCACCGCAGTAACTGTTTTGCGACCAAGCGGCAAAGCACGTTTTTCCGATCACGTTGTCGATGTTGTCACCGAAGGCGAATTCATCGCCGCGCAAACACCGGTCACCGTCATCCAGACCGATGGAATGCGAGTCGTAGTGAAGAGCGGCGCGCCGCTCTAATGTTCGTTGCCCGCCCAAATCAACATGAGTCGGTCTTAAATGAGCGAAATGGCCGAACAATGGATCATTCGCGTGCAGGACAAAGAATACGGTCCTGCGGATATCGAGACGCTCCGTGAATGGAAAACGGAAGGGCGCCTGCTTCCTGAAAACGAAGCGCGGCGCGTAGATATCGATCCGGCTGGCAGCCTGGAAACTTTCATGACTTCGCAAGAGCAGACTCTGTGGACAACGGCGGGAGAAATTCCAGGGCTTTTCAGTGTGGCGGCTGTCCCAGCCACTGAGCACTTGGCACAATCCCTCCTGCAAGAGCGTCGCAGTTTTGCGCAGATTTTGGCGGAGACATTGCGGGTTTACCGAAAAGGCTTCGTTCAATTCTTTTCTCTGGCAGTTCTCGCAGTTCTGCCATCGGTATTCGGTCAGCTAGCGAATGCACGGCTACAAACTGCGCCGAGTACGAATGTCGATCTTCGCAGTGTTGCCGCAGGTGCCTTTGGCGTTTGCATGATGCTGCTCACAATGTTGTTCTGGCCGATTTACGTCGCTGGCATCCAAATTCTGACAGCCGAATTTGCTGCCGGACGCCGGATCGGTTTCATCGCCGCCGTGCGTGAAGCCGTGAAATTTTGGGCGCGTGTCGCCGCAATGTGCATCTTCGTGTACGGCGTATTCTTTCTGCTGACCGTGTTTGCGTTCGGAATCGCAGCAATGGTCGTCATCGGTGCGTCGTCCTTACTTGTGATCTTTGTAGCGCTGGCTTTGCTTGTGCTGCAAGTTTGGATGTTCGGCCGTTTCTTCATCAACGTTCTGTTTTGGCAGCAGTTCGCTGTTCTTGAAAACGCCGGTGTTGTCGATTCATTGCGCGAAAGCCGGAATCTGGCGCGCAGTGGGCGTGACCTTCCCTGGTTTCAACGCCCGCTGTGGCGCGGCGTTTTCATCGCTTCCATCTGGTTCGCATTCGTGCTCGCCATTACCCTCGGACCCGAGTGGTCAATAGTGCAAAACTACTTTAATCAGATGACGACGCAAGATCCCCAGGCGCTCCTGGAAAAACTTACCGCAACCCAGCAAGCTCGTGGCTTCGATGTTTTCAGTCTCGGCCTCAACATCGTGCAACGGATTCTCCAGCCATTGCTGGGTATCGCGTTCGTGCTGCTTTACTTCGACAGCAAAAGCCACAATGGTCAAAGCTGAAGCTCGTCAAAGAGTCCGGGTTATGAGCCAATACCTGATTGATCGCGGTTTTGTCGCATTGGGTCTACTAACAACGCTGCTCCTTTGCGATTGTTCTTCTCCAAACCTGGCGATCGAAGGCAACCCGATGCCCGAGAAACAAGTCGCCGCTTACATTACATCGGTTACACCTTCGAGCGCTTATGACACGCCGCCGAAGTTCTTGAAAGGTTACGCGCCCTTCTTCCCTGCAACGGAAGCCAAAAGACGCCACTGGGGTTATGCCCTGGTTGAGTTCAGCGTCAGAGCCGATGGCACGACCAGCGATATTCGCCCAGTAACCGCCACAGCTTATTCATTTGCAGAAAAAGCAATGCGTGCCGTGCAAACTTGGCAGTTCGCTCCGGCGCGCAAACAGGGCCAGCCGGTCGTGGTTCGGATGCGAATCCCATTCACCTTCCGAAGCTGAGTACTAGACGCGATTGAACGTGTTCTGGTCGAAAGTCCTCATTAAACGGCGAAGCCATGGTTTCAGCAGAGCTCTTCCAGAGAAAGGCCGAAATAGGCAAAACAAACTTTCGTCGAATCGTAGTTAGGCGACGTTTAATTGCGAATTTCCATTGAATTACCGCGGCGATTCAAAAGGGCTCCATGGTAAGAGTTAAGATCTGCGGCATAACCTCTCCCACGGAGGCCAGGCTGGCCGAACGATATGGAGCAGACGCGATCGGGGTCTTAGTGGGGCGCCGGCACAGAGCGCGCGATTTTGTGAGATCCGATGTAGCGCGCAAGATTTGCCGAAGCTTAGTTCCATTTCTAACCCCGGTTCTTGTGACTCATCTTGAAGAGCTGAACGAGATCATCACACTCGCGGACGCTGTACCGTGCCCGGTTTTACAATTACACAGTGATCTATCACCTTCGGTACTAGCAACCTTGCGTGAGCGGCTCCGACCAAAGAAGGTGATAGGAAAGGTCAGCGTGCAGAGTAGAAGTGCCTTTGACCGCGCACGTGAGATAGAACCCTCAGTAGATGCCATCGTACTTGATTCGTTAGACCCCATGACTGACCGAGTCGGCGGGACAGGGAAAACTCACAACTGGTCGCTGTCCGCCAAGATCGTCGCTGAATGCAAAGTGCCAGTCGTGCTCGCGGGTGGCCTAACACCTCAGAATGTCAAGGAAGCAATTCGTATCGTTAGGCCTTTCGCCGTAGACGTGAATTCTGGCGTCGAAAGACCTGATGGGTGCAAGAGCGAGGAACGCATCTACCGTTTTATCGAGGCCGTAAGGGCGGCAAGCTAGTATGCTGACACTCGCTTCCGCCAGCGCGACCAGCTGCCACAGGTGGCAAGTAAACCGCCCTTGCTGCTCCTTAGTCCTTTTCGTGACTCCGCAAGACCAATGGCGCGATTGTCTTGAAGTAACCACCGATGTACCCGAGATAGATGACGAGCGAGATTAACTGGCCGCTGATTAACCAAACGTGACGGCCGCGAGCGAGGAACAAATCAGGCCACCTCCAAATTGCAACGGCGCAGCCGAAATTGAAAAGGAAGAGCAAGGGAACAAGCAACCAAATATTGAGCAGCTGATCCGACTTGGCGCGCGCGTACAGCGCCCGTTCCGCGTCATTATTTGATTCTCCAACGCGCGCCCAAATCAGGCGCATGTCGTATATGAACAGCAGCCAAACAACGCCCGCATAAGCGGCACTCAATTGGAACCAGGCAAGAGGACGATTGAGTCGGGTGAACAAGATCGCCTCGCCCAGCGCGCAACCGATGTAGAAAAAGTTGTGTCCAAATTCCAGGGGCCACTTGATCAGGGTGAGCGTGTGAATTACAGACCGCGACCAGAATATAAAAATCACGCATAAACCTGCGGCGACGTAGATAAAGGCGTCCCAATGTCGCAACGACAAGGCGGCGCGCGCATTGTCCGTTAGGAAAAACAGCGCAACACCCTGAATGATGCTGACGAGAGTCAGCTCGATGTTGACGACAACGGAATCGAGCTCGTGGCGGCTCGCCTTCAGCGGATTCACGATGCGACTGGTAATCGTCTCGAGCTCAGAATGTCAAGACTGCATAGCTTTAGGCGGCGCGCCAGCAATCAGTTCGCTCCGCTACGTTTGGTTTTGAAATGGAGGTAAGGGGATTCGAACCCCTGACCTTCTCATTGCGAACGAGACGCTCTACCAACTGAGCTATACCCCCATTTTACCTATGAAAACCGCCTCCAATAAATTCGCCGAAAAAACTGTTTGTCCACCGCCTTTGTACACCGTATATTAATAGATGGAAATAACACAGCGCAAAAGCGGGGTCCTACAGAAAGTTGGCGAATCTCTTTACCGGTATTCATCTAACCGGGTCTATTATGCCCGCATTAAAATCGACGGCAAGGAAATCAAGCGTTCCTTGGGCACCACAGATCCCATGCTGGCGCGGCGCAAGCTTGCAGCCTTAAAAGATGAACTACGCCAAATTGATCGCTCCCAAGGACGGGTGAGCTTGGCCGAGTTGTGCGACCGCTATGTTAAAACCGTTGGGCATCAAAAGCCGAAGACCGTCGAACGAAAGACGTTCATTATAGGTAGAATCAAGCGGGACTGGCCCACCGGAGCGCTCACCCAGATCACGAGGATCAAGCCAAGCGACGTCGATTTGTGGCTTTCGCGCTACCAGTTTGGCTCGGCGTCGCGGAACTTGCATATCTCATGCATAAGGGAAGTCTTCGACCTCGCAGTGCGTGATCGAATTCTTGCCGCTTCCCCCGCAGCGCACCTGAGCTACGCGAAACGAGAAAAACCGATCCGACTGACACCAACATTTGAGCAATTTAAGGCCATCATCATCGATGTTCGCGCTCAGCAATTCAACGCGGACGCACAGGACAGCGCCGATTTTCTTGAATTTCTCGGCCTTGCTGGATTGGGCCAAGCGGAGGCGAGCTCACTGACCCGTGCGGATGTTGATCTCGATGCTGGACGCATTGTCACGTTTCGCCACAAGACGAGCACGGGCTTTGCCATACCGATCTTTCCGCAAGTCAGGTCATTGCTGGAAAGGCTCTGTGAAGGCAAAAGCAACGACGATCCCATCTTCAAAGTTCGCGACGCAAAAAAAGCTCTGGCTGGTGCGTGTCGCCGGTTAGGACTACCTGCATTCAGTCAGCGCTCGTTTCGCCGGATGTTTATTACACGGGCGATTCAGCTGCGCATTGACGTAAAAACAATCTCCGAATGGCAAGGTCACAGAGACGGCGGAAAATTGATTCTGGACACTTATAGTCATGTCAATCCTGTCCACTCACACCGCATGGCGCAGTTAATGACTGAGCAGCAGCCAGAGAACGTTGTGGCCTTACAAGGGGCGGCATGAAGCGCTCGCTAACGACGGAAAGCTCACCGTTAAGCGCAAGCGCAGACAATTCAAAGCGCGTCCCCATATTGGTTAGACAAGCTTCCTTAAAAGCTTCGACGCAGCGAGGTAGACGTTGACAGAGAGCAGGTCCTTCCTTTAGAGAACCGTCTAGGACTTCTCCAGCGGTAATCTGAAGCCCTAGCGGATCGGCTATCGCGGTGGGGTAGCTGCCGCGTTAGGCGAGAATAAGCT
>JBKPQL010000074.1:0-19070 GCA_046734045.1 Verrucomicrobiota bacterium | reverse complement strand
GGGCGAACATGGAACCCGTGCTCGATGCGACCGATTGTTCCTGGAAATGCGCCGCCGCCGTGGGCGAAAGCGACGCGCAATTTGGGAAACCGCTCGAACACTCCGCCAAAAATCATGGAACAAATAGCGAGTGAGCTTTCCGCCGGCATGCCGACGAGCCAGGGCAGCCAATACTTCGGCATCCGCTCCTTGCCCATCATGTCCCAGGGATGAACGAAGATTGCGGCGTTCATATCCTGGGCCGTTCTCCATAAGACGTCCAACGCCGGATCATCGAGATTGCGGCACTCCGGGCCGTGGCAATGTTCGTTTGGGTCGACGTGGGTGCCGATCTCGATGCCGTGCAGGCCCAGGTCGCGAACGCAACGGCTCAGTTCCTGCGCGGAAAGATCAACATCCTGCAATGGAACGGTACCGAGCCCGACAAAGCGCGACGGATAACGCCGAACGATTTCAGCGATGTGGTCGTTTAACAGCCGCGAAAGATCGAGCGCGTCGCGCGGCTTGGCCCAGTAACTGAACATCACCGGCACGGTGGAGAGCACCTGCATGGAAACGTCGCTGCTATCCATCTCTTCAATGCGCCGCTTTGGGTTCCAGACGTTATCGGTTATCTCGCGAAACACGCGCTGGCCGATGATCATGCGCGCCGAGCAGGGATCGGACTGCTCCAGCCTAACAAACCCGGTATAGCCGAATTTTTGGTCGAGGTCCGGCCACTCGCGCGGCAAAATGTGAGTGTGCAGGTCGATTTTCACCCGCGGAACTGTAGGGCGTTTGATTCGCGCATGCCAGCGCTCACCCTTCGGGCTTCCCATCTATGTCACCCGGCGCCCGCCGGCTCCATTCAGTGAACTCCGAAAGCCTTTGGAGCAGACAGAGACGCGCTACAGCGTTCTTATCGGCTGCGGCTTCTCGACTTTCGCTCCGCATTTTTTGCAGGTCCGGCGCGCATCGTCATTCCAGAAATCGAGCATGGCCCTGCTGAAATGCTCGACGATATCCGCGCAATCGAAGTGGATATCTTCCACCAATGCCCCGCAATTTTCGCAATAGAAAATCACGTGTTCCTTTTCTCCAGGCGGGCGGCGACGCTCGACTACCACACCGATCGTGTCCGGCGGACGCTGAGGAGAATGCGGCACGTTCGGGGGAATGAAGAAGGTCTCGCCCTCGCGCACGATGCGATCAACAATGCGATCGCCTTCGCGGATGCGGACTTTGATGTCGCCCTTGAGTTGGTAGAAATACTCTTCTGAATCGACCAGATGAAAATCATTCCGCGCGTTGGGGCCCTTAATGACCATCACGAAAAAGTCACGTCCGTCATAAAGATAACGGTTGCTCACCGGCGGCTTGAACTTGTCGGCATTCTCTTCGATCCAATTTTTCAAATTAATCGGCGGTTGCACAACGGTCATAAGACGGAGCGTATTTGCGTCCGTGTAAGGCGTCAAACAACCTATAGCGAAAGTGTGCGCTCTATTCGCTCCCGGCTGTTTGGGGTTGAACACACGACTACCCTAACCAATAGTACCGCCGCTTCATGAGGACTGGCCATTTGTTTCAACTTGCGGGCGCAGGCTTGCTCGCATTGCTCGCTTGCAGCTGCGAAGAAATTCCCCCTTATGGAACCGGACCTTGGCCGCATGCGGCTCCAGCAGGTTGGTGGAACGACGAGGGCGCATCCGGCTCTTCAAAGATCGTCGTTCATATCGGAGAGCAGAAGGCTTACTTTTACAAAGGCAAACGCTTGATCGGTGAATCGACTGTCTCCACAGGCAAACCTGGGTTCTCCACGCCGCCCGGACATTATAGCGTCGTTTCAAAGGATATAGACCATGTCTCAACGATATTTGGCGATTACGTCGATGATTACGGCAACGTGGTGAGATCAAATATTGACGCACGAAAAGATTCCCGCCCGCGGGGGACGCATTTCGACGGCGCCCGGATGCCGTATGCCATGTTTTTCACGGGCGGCTACGCGATGCATCAAGGTTATGTTCCACCCTTTGCGGCGTCGCACGGTTGCATCCGCTTGCCGAGAGGAATGGCCAGGCCGTTTTTTGAAAACGCCCCGGTTGGAACCCCCGTAACGGTGACTGAGTAGCTCGGGTAATCGTGGAGGTTGTAGCCGGCGTCGCTGATGCCGGTCGGGTTGAAGAGGGTGTTCGGCCAGCCGGGATCACCGGTCCCGGCTACAGCATCAGGATTTTGTGCTAAAATCCCATAGTGGTATGAAGGGAAGCGTTATCGATGATCAACGTACAAGCGCGGCGTGCTTAAGCGCCGAAGAACTGCAGCGTTATTCGCGGCATCTTATCATGCCGGAGGTCACGCTTGATGGACAGCGACGATTGAAAGCCGCTCGCGTGTTATGCATCGGCGCTGGGGGGCTTGGGTCTCCGGCTGCGCTTTACCTTGCTGCAGCCGGCGTTGGCGCCATTGGAATTGTCGATTTTGAAGATGTCGATCTTTCGAATCTACAACGGCAAATTCTTCACGGAACAAAGGACATTGGGCGAAGCAAACTGGAATCTGCGCGGGATCGCCTGCGCGATATCAATCCAGAAATTAAAATCGAACTACACAACTGCCGTTTCTCCAGCGAGAACGCGACCGGACTTGTCTCAGGCTATGACGTGGTGGTCGATGGCTCGGATAATTTTGCGACCCGCTATTTGTCCAACGACGTCTGTGTTTTTGAGGGCAAACCGAATGTGTATGGCTCAGTATTCCGCTTTGAGGGGCAGACTACGGTGTTTGCGCCTCATCTAGGCGGACCGTGCTACCGTTGCCTTTTTCCGGAGCCGCCTCCGCCGGATTCAGTTCCGAACTGCGCGCAGGCAGGCGTGCTCGGTGTTTTGCCAGGAATCATCGGTATGCTGCAGACGATCGAAGCAATTAAACTGATTGTCGGCATCGGTGATCCCCTAATTGGACGCCTACTTCACTTCGACGCGCTCAAGATAAAATTTCGGGAGCTAAATCTCCGGCGTGATCCTCAATGCCCGGTCTGTGGCGAGAATCCAACAATCTTCGCACCCATTGATTACGATCAATTTTGTGGAGCGCGCGCCGACGAAGCAGTGCCGACAATTTCAGTCCGCGAGCTAAAGCGAAAGATGGAAGCGCGCGAAGCATTCGAGTTGATCGATGTGCGGGAGACATTTGAATATGAGATCGCGCGGATTGATGGCGCGCAGTTGATTCCGCTTGGAGAAATTGCCGAACGAGCGGACGAGTTGCCGCGTGGGCAGTTCATCGTTGTGCATTGTCACGGTGGCCAGCGCAGCGCCCGGGCGGTGCGACTGTTACAGGAGCGCGGCTTTGCAAACATTTACAATCTCGAAGGCGGAATCGACGCGTGGTCAGACGAGATCGATCCGAGCGTGCCAAAATACTGACGCAGAAAACTCGCCCGTTCGCGGAAGCCCTTCGGGTTTCAGTTTGAAGCTATTTGACGACGGCAGCTAGTTGTTGAGCGCTCGGCACATCATCCCACTGCTGCAGTAATTCTCCGTCCCGGCCGAAAACGAAAACGTGAAATCCAGTCGCGCCTGCTTGTGTGCCGAGTTGCGCCGATATGGAACCGTCAAAGTCGGTAACAACATAAATGTCTTCTCGCGCAGGGCGCGAAATTTTCCGTGCATTGTATCGTGTCTGCAGCACCTTCGCTTCTTCATCGATCCGGTGCCGTACGATCAGCATTACCACCGCGCGCCCTAATTGGGTGTGTCGTTCCGCCAATCGGAGCACCGTAATCATCCGATAATTCGCATTGCCGCGACAATAATCGGGAACGCGGTCGCGGACTGCATGCGCCCGCGTTAAATCTTCCGTTGTGGTCAGAACCAATACGGCAACATGCCCATCGGCAGTCGAGATCGCGCGGCTATCGACATCGGAAAATTTGACTACGTAGCGTTGCCCGCTAGAAAGCGCTCCATCCAGTGGCTTGGAGAGCCCAATGAGCAACACAAGAGCAGCGAAGAAAATTTGAAGTGCGCGCAGCCTCACAACTAAGCAAATTGGCGACGATGCAGCGCGCCGACAAGTTCTGCCTCTGTTGGGTGTCGGTTTTTTTCGCCCTCTGCTTTGTCGGCTGCGATCGCTTGATTCCGTCGCGGTATAATCAACTCCTTCAAGACGCCGACAACAAAGCAGCGCAAGGCGACTTCAACCGCGCAATCAATCTGTACGAGGCTGCTCTCGATGACAGCCCGCGTTGCGCCGAGATTCATTACAAACTCGCGCTACTCTACGATGACAAACTGAATGACCCGGTAAGTGCCCTTCATCATTTCCGGAGATACATCGCACTCAGCCCAAACGGTCCTCACGTAAACGACGCGAAGAATTCTATCCGGCGTGATGAGCTCGCCGCCGTTACGAATTTGTCCGGCGATTCCATGGTCACTCGAGGGGAAGCGGCCCGGTTGCGTAACGAAAATCTCAGTTTGCATAAGCAACTTGATGCGCGCACTGCAACGTCGCAAAGCGCGGCCGGCAAACTCCAGACAAGGGACGCAACTTCGACCAAAACCGAAAAGAAGTCAGGAGAACGAACTTACACCGTGCGCGAGGGCGATACCCTTGCTTCGATTTCGCGCAAATTTTACAAATCACCCCAGCGGTGGCAGCGGATTCTCGAAGCCAATAAAAATAACATTCGAGATCCTAAAAAACTCACCGTCGGCCAAACGCTTGTCATTCCGTAGGCAGACGCGGCGAAGCCTCACATCTGAATCAAAGGCCGAGCAACTGGCGTTGCCATGGAACCAGGAGGGATTCCGCGCGAGTTCGATCACTGGCGAGCGCCAGGAGCGCGCTGCGCGACGTGATGAAGGAAGGCTCCAGATTGAGCGACCTGGCTGCCCGATCACGCCGCTGCCGCAATTCTTCGGCTCGACGAATCGTTTCCTGATTTGGTCGCTTCCCAAAACGCCGCGGTAAAATCGGCCACTCCGATTCAGGCAACTCTAACGCCCTTTGCGCAGCTTCTTGAAATGTCCGACGCCGACGCGTGGAGAAATGTCTGTAATCGGGCATTTTCCCAGAGGCCAACTTTGTGGCCGCATCCAAGAGTTCGTGGTTTTGCAAAATATGAAACGGCGGGCGGTCTGCGGCTTCCGCTTCTTTTTCTCGCCATTGCCAAAGCGCACGCAACGCTGCAGCGGCGCGGTCTCGAAGATGTGACGAACCGCGGATGCGCCAAAGTTCTTCGGCATCGCGAACTCGATCCACTGCCGCCTGCTCGATGGCACGCTGACACGATTGCCATAACCAATCAATCCTGCCGCGTTCCCGCAATTGACCCTCGAGGCGTTCTGCCAGAGGCAATAAGTAGTGCACGTCGTTGATCGCATACGCCAGCATCTTTTCAGGAAGCGGACGGCGTCCCCAATTTGCCTTTTGTGAATGCTTGCCGAGTTGCACGCCAAAGTAACGCTCTACCAAAGCGGCGAGGCCAAACTCGCGGATCCCGAGGAGGCGCGCGCCAAGAACCGTGTCGAAAATCCGGCGCGCGGAGACGTTCAGATCTCGACGGAGTAATCGCAGATCATAATCCGCGCCGTGCAACACGATCTCCTTTTGTTCCAGTGCAGTTCTTAGCGACGCAAGATCGATGTCTGCCAGTGGATCGACAATGAAATCGCATCGGTCTAAACCGGCATCATCGATTCCAGTTACAGCCGGCAGACTGATTTGCAGCAAACAGAGCTTCTCCCGATAAGAATGGAGACTGTCAGCTTCGGTATCGACGGCGATCCGATCAACGGCTTCAATTTGCAGTAGCAGCTCGGCGAGCCGCGCTGATGACGCGATGACACTGCCTCGTAATGACGAATGTCGAATGTCATCATTCGCTGGCGCGCCGTGGCGCAGCGAACGGGGGTGCTTCGTCATTCCCTCACCTCAATCCGCTGAGCAACAACTCGGCATTCGTTTTTGTTGCGTGGAGATTATCAATAAGTTTCTCCATCGCTTCGAGCGGCGGAAGCGTGGCCATGGTTTTGCGCAATTCCTGCACTCGCTCCCATTCATCGGGATGATACAGCAAATCCTCGCGACGGGTCGCTGAGAGCAATGGATGAATCGCTGGATAAAGGCGTTTCTCTTGTAATGCGCGATCAAGATGCAACTCCATATTGCCCGTGCCCTTGAATTCTTCAAAGATGAGTTCATCCATGCGGCTGCCGGTTTCAGTCAATGCAGTCGCGAGCACGGTGAGGCTGCCCCCCTCTTCGACATTTCGGGCGGAGCCGAAAAATTTCTTTGGCTTTATCAGTGCTTTCGCCTCGACGCCCCCTGACATGATGCGGCCTTTGCCGGGTTGCAGGTTGTTATAGCCGCGCGAAAGCCGCGTTAGACTATCGAGCAAAAGCACGACGTCTTGTTTCAGCTCCACCAGCCGCTTGGCACGTTCGAGCACCATCTCGGCCACCTGCACATGGCGCTGCACGCTCTCGTCAAAGTTCGAATGATAAATCTGGCACCCGCCGGACCCGCCTCCGGCTGGCAGCCGGTTCGAAGAAGTGGCTGCCCTCTGGGCGCTCAGCGGATCGATTTCGCGCTCGAGATCAGTCACTTCCTCGGGGCGTTCGTCTACTAACAACAAAATCAGCACGATGTCCGGATGATTCACGCGAATCGCTTTTGCGATTTCCTTAAGCAGAATTGTCTTGCCAACTCTCGGCGGCGCGACGATCAGGCCACGCTGGCCCCGGCCCAGCGGCGCCAGTAAATCAACTGCGCGCGCGCTGATGGATTGCGTTTTGGGATTTTCCAGCATGATCCGGCCCTGGGGAAACTGCGGCGTAAGCTGATCGAAATCGGTTGAGGGTTGCCATTGTTCAACCGATTGGTCCTCGATTGTTATCACGCGTTCCAAGGTGAGAAATTTCTCGCGCTGTGCTGGGAGCCGTAACGTTCCGACAAGTTTTTGGCCCGGACGCAACCTGTATTGCTCGATAAGCGCCCGCGGCACGCATACATCTTCGGGGACGGGAAGGAAATTCAAGCTCGGCCACCGAAGCATGGCGAAGGAATCGCTGACCTGATCGAGAAAACCTTCTGCGGTAACAGTAGCACCAGCGGCCAACGCGGCCCGGCTCAGATCGAGAATGTGCTGATGCCGCGAACGGGCTGGGTGCAAATGCAAACTCAGGTCGCGCGCCAATGCTTTCAGCTTTTTGTCGGAAAACTCTTGCAGCTCATTGAGGTCAAGCGAGCGCGCTGTAGCTGTAGCGGCAGCTGTCTCAGGCGCAATCCCAGCGTTTGCAGGCGACACGTCCGCCATTCGGACGGACTCGTCCCGTGGTGAGCCTGCTTCGACAGTGTCCGTCTGCGAAGCGGGGGCTTCTAGCTCTTCGTCCATGATTGCTTCTGCCAGAGCGACACCAGAAAGCGCGCTTGCTCGGCGAGTGTCGCGGGGTCGCCATTGTTCCAGACCACGTGATCTGCGCGTCTGATTTTTTCGTCCAAAGGCATTTGTGAGTTGATCATTTGTTTAGCTGCGGCGCGCCCAAGCGACATACGTTCCATTAGCCAGCGTAACTGGATTCGGGAAGAACAAGCCACCACCACCACCCGATCACACAAGGTTTCAGCACCAGTCTCATAAAGAAGTGGAATGTCAGCGAAGAAAAATTCGGGAGAATTGCGATGCTTTTCAGCTTCGGCGCTCCATTGGCGGCGAATCCGCGGATGGAGAATCTGTTCGAGCGCGCGTTTCTTTGTCGCGCTGCCAAATACTATGGCCCGAAGTTTCTCTCGATTCAAGTGCCCGTCGGCTGAAAAAACTTCCGGTCCAAATTCGTCGCGAATATCTTTCTTAACGCGCGGATCAAGATCGGTAAGCCGGTGCGCGGCCTCATCGGCGTCGAAGAATTTGGCGTCGGGAATGATCGTGCCAAGCGCCTGGCAAAAGCTGGTCTTGCCCGTGGAAATTCCGCCAGTGATCCCGATGGCAGGCATTAATCGCATTAAACGCCTGTAGAGGCGGCTGTGTCAGCCGTAAAATTCCAAAAGAAAAGCCGCCACACGGCGAAGCATAGCGGCTTCATAGCTCGGGTAGCAGCGATTGACCTCAATCGCTTAAGCGTGGAGGGACGAGCTCCGTCTCGTCCATATGAAAATTGGGGACGCCACGGAGGGCGTCCCTCCATTTCTCGGATTTTACCGATCGTTGCTCACTGTTTGCGGTGCAGGTTTACTCAGTTCAAGCTCTGCGCTCACCTGCTGAATTTGCGCAGCCTGCTCATTGAGATGGGCCGTGACCGCCTCTTCAACTTTAGCAATTGCTGCCTGAAAGTCTTTCTGCTGCTGTGCCACGGTAGACTTTAGCTGAGCAATAGTCGCGTCCTTTTCGTCAGCACGCACGACGAATCGTTTTCCCTCGTCGCGATGTGCTCTGCAATCAAGGATCGTCCGTCCGTTGGAATCAATCGCTGAGACACAGCCCCAACTCCAACCGGCTTTGCCTGAGATTGTCGGCGATAATTCCCCAGTACTTCATTTTGCTTTCTTTTGCTCTCCACACAGCAGCCAAGGACGATTTTTCATCGAAGGCGCTGCGGCTGCCCATTACGCGGAATAACATAATCACCGAGATTGCCAAAAAGCTCGTGGTAAACCCGCACGCGGAGTGAATCATTGAATGCGGGAAGTTTAACGTAATCGACCCCGGACCACCGAAATTCACTCTCGGACGAGGGCACGAAGGGATGACCTTGCTTTCGTTCGAGCACTTCACCGGCAGAATTGCCGATGATATACTTCAGCCATTTCGGATTGGCCGCCCCGATGCTGATCGCATAAAGCTTTACCTCTAACGCGCCACCGGGCGGAATCTTCGCGAGCTCTCCGTTCTCTTCTTCGGGTGAAAACATCTTCGCGTGAGCGGCTTTGCGAGCGGCGGCGGCCAACTCTTCGGGAGGGTCATATTTCAAGTCCACGGCTGCCGGAGTTGCCCTTTTGCGGGCATCTTCGAGTTCTTGCGCGGCGCGCTCGTCTTGGTCGCGTTTGATGTGCTCCGTCTGCTCCGCGAATGACTTCGCCGCTTCAGGATTGTAATTATATTTTCGTTGCAGTTCTTCGCTCAGTTTCGTGAATGGAATTTTCACGATCCCGCCGGAGAACGTAATCACTATTCCGTCAGGTTCGACTCGGCTCACCTTTGCGTTTTTGTACTCTTTGCCGTCAGTCGTTTTGAAGTCGTCTGCCAGCGTGATTGATGCGCAGAGCGCCGCTAGGATTGCCAATGTGATTTGGCAGTACTTCACGCCATGGATTGTGCCGCTTTTGCTCTCCACATAGCAATGACAAAGTGATATGAACGGGCTTAATGACGCGGGCTACGTTCACGATTGCCGCAGTTGCTTTTCTTTGCATCGCAGCGGCAAGCACGCCGCCAGTCACGTTTGAGTCACCTTGCGAATGTCACGGACTGCACTTTTTCTAATCGCTGAGACACAGCCCCAACTCCACCCGGCTTTGATCAGATTGTCGGCGACAATTTCACAGTACTTCACGGATCCTCCTGGTTTCGACGCTCATCGGCCTTACCACAGGCCTCGCTCTCGCGCGCGTGCGTACGCGAGGCATGTGTCCTACGATTCCGTTCAATCGCCCCAAACGCGCACATGGAACCCTAAATGGCCGTTGAGGACCAAATGTCCCGAACCATCTCCCATCGCTATGAAGCTGTAGGTCTGCCCGCTTCGGGCATCCAGAGTGAGTTGCCACGGGATCCGCCACCGCGGGTTTGGAGCGGGCAGCACCGATAGAATATGCCGGCCGGGCGGCAAGAAAGCTTCGTAGGTGTGGCCATATCCGATGGCTGTAGCCGGCAGACCATCGATCCACAATTGAATTACTACATCGTAGCCTAGGTTTGGTATTCGCCTTATGATTAAACGAGTAGCGCCCTCAACAGGTTGCACAAAACCGGGGCCTGCCACTACGCCGCGACGTGACTGCAGGTCCAAGCTCGTCGCCTGACAAGCGGCATATGCACTAAAAAAGAGCCAGGCGACGAGCAGTAGCATAGCACTTCGGCTCCTATCGCTGTATGCCTTCATAGTTTGTTACCTGGTATTGTTTCCCGTCTTCGCCTTCTCCGAAAGAGCCATAAGCGCCGGTAATCACGTTATAATAATACATCGGGTTATCCATCGTCCCGCCGGAAAAACCATACGGATATCCGCTGGGATAGACCACATCGTTCCAGTAGCTCGTGTCCGTCCCTTGTGGGATATCGCCAGTATAAGTTCCATCCGCTAATTGATAGATACCATTGCCGATGTAAGTCATCCCGGCAGGGTACGGGTAGCTTGGCTGTGGTCCGGTGTAATTCGAGACGCCGAACCATAGCCCGACGCCGAAGCATAGCGCTATGATGATGGCCGCCAGTTGCTTGATATGAGCGAAGAAGACCCAAGAGTGTTGAGGGCTTACATCCCGAGCACACAGCGGCGGCCGGTAATAGATCTGTTGCCGAAACTCGGCGATTGAACTCGACATTCTCATAACGGCCACTGGTGTTTGGTTGGGTAACGTAACCAACGAGAATTTTATCAGCAGTCCCGACAGCCGTATATTGGACTTTAGTCGTACGTATTTAGGAGCCGTAAGACAGCAATGGAAATCGCCGAGATCGCCAGAATGATCCAGCGGCGAAGGATTGATAAATGAAACGCGGGTCCCTCGGGACGCACCACCCGGAGCTGAGGACTAATTCAGTTCGACTTAAACTGAAACAAGGGATACGATCTCCACAACTAGACAGCAAAACAGCCGCAAGGAGATCACGACATGACCACGAAGGCATTATTTGTTAGACTGGAGGCAAAACCGGGCAAGGAAAACGAAGTCGCCAAATTCCTGCGTGACGGGCAGGGTTTGGTGCAACAAGAGCCCGCAACAACCGCCTGGTTCGGCATTCGACTTGGCCCAAGTAGCTTCGCCATCTTCGACGCATTTCCGGATGACGCCGGACGCGACGCGCACCTGTCGGGAAAAGTTGCCAAGGCGCTGATGGAGAAAGCGCCCGAGCTGCTGGCGGAGCCGCCCAAGATTGAGAAGGCAGACGTATTGGCAGACAGGTTACTGGGTTAGGAGTTCCTTGGGTTAAGCCATTAGCGGGTATGCTCCGTTTTGTCTTGCGGGCTGCGTCAGCCGAGATGATGTGGGGCTCGGATTGCGGGCAACATTTGCTGGTCAAGAGTTTCGCAGGCGCTCGCATGACGCTGTGATTCGCGTTTACGACGAAGCGGGCAACGTGGTTGAGACGCACGGGCACGCGGGCGATTTCAAAGTGTGGTAAACGTCACGCATGAAACAAAAAGCCGCCACGTGGCGAAACGTGGCGGCTGATCGCCTTGGTAGAATTAGGGACGCCACAGAGGGCGTCCCTCCATTTCTCGGATTTTACCGATCGTTGCTCACCGTTTGTGGCGCGGGTCTACTCAGTTCAAGCTGGTCAGTCACTTTCTGGAGGCCTGCGGTAAGCGCTTCAATTTGCTTTTGCTGCTTAGTTATAATCGCTCCCTGTTCCTCCATCTTGCGATGCTCTTTGAGGAACTCGTTCAGCAACATCGCGTTCACCGCGTCATAGCGCACGGTGTAAATCTCGCCATTTTCGTCGCGCACGACCAGGTCAGGATTCGCCTTGGCTACTTCTTCGGCGATCAAACCAAATTGCGGCGTGTTTGTGCTATCGCTCTTGTAATGAAACGTCACCGGCTTTAGCCCCAGGATGGCTTCGCTGGTTTGGTCCATCGGTTTAATCTCCTTCTTAAACCGCCGCGAGGAACTGGCCGTGCCGAGCTGGTCGGCTGAGTCTATTAGAACCGGTACTGCATTTGCCACTCCTGTTGTTCTCCCACGAATACCAGCGATGAAGGTTCTAGTTTGAACCGATCCGATGCGGGTGGTGGTGGACTCGCTAGCAACAGCGGCGTTGCCGATATAGATATTTTTATTGCCTGTAGTGAGATTATAACCCGCGGCGAAACCGAAGGCGATGTTGTTGCTGCCGGTGTTGTTATAGAGCGCTAGGACACCTGTGGCCGTGTTGCTGCTGCCAATTGTGTTGGTACCGAGCGCGCTACCTCCGGTGGCCGTGTTGTCGTTGCCGGTGGTGTTCAACTGGAGCGCGCCATATCCGTTGGCCGTGTTGTTGCCGCCGGTTCTATTGTCGCTGAGCGCAAAAAAACCGGTGGCCGTATTTACCGTGCCGGTTGTGTTGAGAAGGAGCGCTTGAGTGCCAACTGCTACGTTGCCAGAGGCGTTGTTGAGAAAAAGCGCTTGGTAACCCATGGCCGTGTTGCTGAGGCCAATTGTGTTGGTAAAGAGCGCTTGAGTGCCAACAGCCACGTTGCCACCGGCGTTGTTGTGATTGAGCGCTTGGTAACCCATGGCCGTGTTCTCACTGCCTGTGGTGTTGCTCCCAAGGGCTCCCTGCCCCAGGGCCATATTGAAGCTGCCCGTGGTGTTGCTGACAAGGGCATTAACACCAACCGCCGTGTTGCTGCTGCCGGTGGTGTTCTTCAAGAGTGCCTGACCACCCACGGCCGTGTTGAAGCTGCCAGTGGTGTCCGCCTTGAGCGTCAAAGCGCCGAGAGCGGTGTTCCAAGTGCCAGAGGTAAGGCCGAGGAGGGCATCAAATCCCTCAGCTATGTTGAAGCCCTTGTAAGCTCCATCCGGCGCCGGCGACGGCAAGGCTGCCGGTGTCTGTGCTTGTGCGCTTGCTAGGAGCGCAAAACAGTCAGCACCAGCGGAATGACGAGCAGTACTGTTATTCTGAATCTTGTTTTCATTGGTTGTGACCTTTCTTGTTAGCTTAGAGTTTTTGGGGTTCGCTTGTTGTTTTTGGCCATCCGCTTTTGCCAAAAAGTTTGCCAAGGTGCAATACGAAAAGGGCGTTACAAGATCGCTGCTAGGGACGTCGCTCTGCAACGTCAGCGGCCGGCTGATCAAAAACGCTGTAGTGGCGGCTGTCTCAGCCGCAAAATTTCACAGACTGCGCGTGAAGCAGGCATCAAGTGAACCTCACCGCGGCGTGATGCCTTCGGCAACATCGACGTGGAAGGTCTGCCTCACCTTGGTTGTGCCGAAAGTTAGCTCCGCCGTGTAATCGCCAGCTGGCAGCAGCCGTTTCACATCGTCGCCGCCGTATTCTGCGCTTACGTCCTTGGTCGGTCGCAAGTCCCAGTTCAGACGAGTGAAGCCCGGGGTGCCGGGCGCTTTCAGGTTCGCCACCGGTTGCCCAGTCGGTTTGGTAACGGCGATTTTGATTTCATCGCCCGTGAATTCACGAACCCATACCGTGAACAGCGCGCCCTCGGCCGGATTTTGGCCGCGATAAACGCCTTTCCCGTTCCAGTCGGCAAATCCCGGTTGTAGATAAGCGCCGGTGACGGAACGAACGTTAAACAGGTCCGCCGGTTTTGCGGCGATCTCTGGGGTGAATTCGCGAAACGGAAAGGTGTCATCAAGAATGGCAATGCTGCGTCCGTGCGTGGCGATCACAAGGTCTGCAGTGCGCGGATGAATCTGGATATCATCTACACGCACGGATGGGACATCGCCGATGCGCACCCAATGCGTGCCTTGATCGAAGGAAGCGAACACTCCGAAGTGCGTGCCGGCATAAAGTAATTTCGGATTTACCAGGTCTTCGCGTACGACTTCCGCGGGGTCGCCTTGCGGGAGATCGCCGGTCACCGCTTGCCAGGTTTTGCCCAGATCGGCCGTACGCAAGATCGAGGGACCATCATCGCCCAGCCGATAAGCGTTCGTTACAACGTACGCCACATTTGGATCGATATGGGAAGGCTCGATGCGCGCCACCCATTGGCCGCGCGCCGGTTCGGGCAAATTGTTCGTCAATTCTGTCCAGTTGCTGCCTTCATTTTCGGTGACCCAGAGCCGCCCGTCATCAGTGCCCGCCCATAACAGTCCCGCGCGCTTGGGCGATTCAGCCAGCGAAAAGACAGTGCCATAATTTTCTGCGCCACTTCCCGTGGCCGCGGTGCGTTCCGGCTCGTTGCGTGTGAGATCAGGACTAATGACAGAATATCTTTCCATGCGATCCGTAAGCCGGAAGACGCAGTTCCCACCCAAGTAGATCACGCCGGGTTTGTGCCGGCTCATGAATATCGGCGAATTCCAGTTGAAACGATAGCGCGGCTGGCCTTCCGGCGGCTCGGGACGCAGACGACGCATCTCGCCATTGCGCAAATTGATCCGGTGCACTTCGCCCTGCTGACTTTCGGCATAAAACGTGTCAGAATCGGTCGGGTCGAAGAGAACATAAAAGCCGTCCCCGCCAGCCAGTGCCGTCCAGTCACAATTGCGGATGCCCTCCTTGCTCTGCACGCCGCTCGGCCCGACCCAGTTCTCATTGTCCTGAAGCCCGCCCGCGATTCGGAAATACGGTTTCGTATCATCGAGCGAGATCCGGTAGAATTCGCCCGCTGGAATTTTGTTCAGATGATCCCAGTCTTTGCCGCCGGCAAAACTTTGGTACACCCCGCCATCAGTCCCGAGCAATACGCGCTGGCAAACTTGAGGCTTTGGCGGCTTGTTTTTGTCCTCCGGTTTTGGTGGCTTGGGCGGTGGGACCGTGCCAGGCTGAATCGTCAGCGCGTGGCCATCGGGATGGACCTTTTCGCTTAGATCCTCACGAAAGTTTTTTCCGCCGTCGTCCGACACAAGCTGTGCGAAACCGAGCAGGTAAACTCGCTGGTTGTTTGCCGGGTCGATCCGAATCTGGCTGAAATAAAACGGGCGCGGATCTATGGCGCTCATACGCGTCCATTTTTCGCCGCCGTCTTCCGATCGAAAAACGCCGCCGCTTTTGCTGCGCAGATCGTCCAGCGGACCGAATCCGCCTTCGTAACTTTGCACAACCGCCATAACCACTTTTGGATTGCTTGCGCTGATCGCCAGGCCAATACGGCCAGTCTGACCGGGTAGCCCGCCGCCGAGCTTTTTCCATGTGGCGCCGCCGTCGGTGCTTTTGAAGATTCCGCCAACATCTTCGCCACCGGTCACGCTTGGGCCGGATGTGAAACTCCACGGCGTGCGCCGCCGCGCATACAGGGCCGCATAAACGATCTCAGCATTTGTGGGATCGATGATCACATCCCCACAGCCGGTGCGCGCATCATGCGGAGCGGGAGCGTGCAAAATCAGTTTCCAGCTTTTGCCAGCATCAGTTGTCTTGAATAGCCCGCGTTCGCCGCCATCCTTCCACAAATTGCCCATGGCCGCGATATAAGCGACGTCCGGCTTCTTTGGATCAACAACGATTCGCGCGATGGCGCGGCTTTCTTTCAAGCCGACGTTCTGCCACTTCTCGCCGCCATCAGTCGATCGATAAACGCCGTCGCCCCAATCGGACGAATTCCGATCACTGGCTTCGCCAGTTCCCACCCACACAATATCGGAATCGGACGGCGCAACCGCGATCGCGCCGATGGAAAGCATCGGTTGTTTGTCAAAGATCGGCTCGAACGTAACGCCGTTGTCGTTCGTCTTAAAAATGCCGCCATGCCCCAGCCCCACATAGAAGACAAACGGATTCCGTGAATCAATCGCAATGTCCGAGACTCGCCCGCCCATCACCGCAGGCCCAATCGAGCGCGCCTTCAGATTTTTAAAAAGCACGTCTGTAAGCGACGGCACACTTGGGGAAGGAGTGGGGCTCGGGGCCGGGGATGTTCCCTCTTGCGCGCATAAAACCGCGATCGCACAAGTTGAAAGAAGCAAAGCGCAGAAGATTGAAGATCGAGCGGTCATAGGCCGCAGAGTTTAGCAAAGACGAGGGTGTTTGCGATGGCTTAAATGCGCGTATGATGCAGAACTTATGACTCAGCAGATTTTGGAAGGAAAAATTGGTGTCGTTTTTGGTGTGGCGAATAAGCGCAGCATCGCTTGGGCAATCGCGAAAGCCTGGGCCGCCGCCGGCGCACGACTGATTTTTAATTATCAAGGCGAGCGACTGAAGGAGAATGTTCAGGAACTCATTGGCGAATTTGGGGAGAAAACGCCGCTGTTTCCTTGCGACGTTTCGAGTGACGACGAAATCGCCGCATTTTTCGAAAAGGTGCGCGGTGAGACTGATCGCCTCGATCTGATGCTGCACTCGTTAGCCTTTGCTCCCAAGGAAGCATTGGAAGGTGATTTTATCAGCACAACACGCGAAGCATTTCGTGTCGCCCACGACGTCAGCGCCTATTCACTTGTTGCGCTCGCGCGCGAAGCCACCCCGTTGATGACCAATGGGGGCAGCATCCTGGCAATGACCTATTACGGCTCACAAAAAGTGATGCCGCACTACAACTTGATGGGCGTGGCGAAGGCGAGTCTCGAGGCGAGCACGCGGTATCTTGCCTACGATCTCGGTCCGAAGAAAATCCGGGTGAACTGCATTTCCGCCGGTCCGGTGAACACGCTTGCCGCACGCGGCATCGCCGGGTTTACCTCGATACTGAAATATTATCAGGAGCGCGCGCCGCTGAAACGCAGCTGCGACCCGGCCGAGCTGGGGGCAACTGGAGTTTTTCTGGCGAGCGACGGCGCCTCAGCGATCACGGGCCAAGTCATTTACGTCGACGGCGGCTACCAAATAATGGGCATGTGAGGCGAATTTCAGATTTCGGATTTTTGATTTTCGATTTGGAGCGAACCTAACCAGTGGATCTAAAACAAAAGCTCGTTGAGCTACTCGGAGCTGAGGCCGTAAGTAATGAGTCCGACGTGCTCGCCGCGCATAGTGGTGACAAATGGTTCGCCGCGCACGAACCGGATGCCGTCGTCTTTGCAAAATCGACAAGTGACATTAGCAGGCTCTTAGAGTTTGCGTCGCGAGAAAAGATTCCAGTAACAGCGCGCGGCGGCGGATTCGGCTATGTAGGTGGGTGTGTTCCGGCGCGGGGCGGAATCGCCCTCTCGCTGGTGCGAATGAATCAAATCAAGGAAATCAGCTTTACGGATGCGGTTGCGATTGTTGAGCCGGGTGTCTTCACGGCAGACCTCAAAGCCGCGGTGCGTGCAAAAAAATTATTTTATCCACCTGACCCGGCGAGCATGAAAGATTGCACTATCGGTGGAAACGTAGCGACGAACGCTGGCGGGCCGCGCTGTTTGAAATATGGCGTGACGCGCAATTACGTGATCGGTCTCGAGGTGGTGCTCGCGAATGGCGAGCTAATGCGAACCGGCGGGCGCGTGCACAAAAACAAAACCGGGTTCGATTTGGTTGGCCTTTTTGTCGGCTCGGAGGGACTGCTCGGCGTAGTCACAGAAATCACGTTGCGTTTGCTGCCGCTTCCGCCGGCGCGCGCGACTTTATCAGCGGCATTTGCGACTGCCGCACAAGCCGCCGAAGCAGTGCAGGCGATTTTTGCGGCAGGATTTTTGCCCGCGTCATTGGAGTTGGCCGACCATCTCACACTGGAAGCAGCGCGACGCGATCTTGGCGAAATGATTGTCCCGCCGGGCAACGCTCATCTGCTTGTCGATCTTGATGGGCAAGAGGAAAGCGTTCGCAGCGAAGCCGCAGCCATTCGCGCATTGCTTGAAGAAAGGAATGCAAATGCGCTCGAGACGGCGATTGGCGAGACTGATTGCGAAAAGCTTTGGGCGTTGCGCCGCCAGTTCAGCAACTCACTGCGCGCCACCGGCCTAACAAAGCTGAATCAGGACGTAGTCGTGCCGCGCAGTCGTCTTGTCGATCTAATGGAATTCGCCGAAGCGTTGCAGACTAAACGCGGATTTCCGATCGCCTGCTTTGGCCACGCGGGCGACGGCAACATTCATGTCAACATCATGGCTGACCGCTACAATCGCGACGCCGCCGTTCGCGAAGAAGTCGAGCATGCACTCGACGATCTCTTCGCCCAAGTGCTGGCTTGGGGCGGTGTCATCACGGGCGAACACGGAATCGGTCTGGCAAAAAAACGCTGGTGGCCGGATGCAACAAGCGAGGCCGTGCGCGAGTTGCATCGTCAGCTCAAACAAACGCTCGATCCGCACGGGATTTTGAATCCAGGAAAATTTATTGAGCCCGCGGGTTGACTAAAACAGATCTGCACCGACATTCCGGGAACTTTTAGCGGCGCATTAGAATTTCGCCGCGAGTGGCGCGCATCGGCGGCCTCGTGAACGAACTACTTAAAGAGGCATTCCGCCTTGGTATCTGTGCTGCGGTGATACGAAATGAAACCGGGAAAGTTTGCTCACACTGTAGCGGTCATCCTGTCATCCATTTCATCTTTGTTCGCGCACGCAGGTCTTGCAAAGTCGGAACCTGCCAAGGTGAAGTTCAGCAAGAAATCGGAGCGATCATCTGATGATCGTTTTGCCGATCTTACTTCACTCGCGCTCACGCCGGGTCAGCTAGCGCAAAATCCGCCCGAGTCGGGGCAGCGCTTTCAGTGGAAAAAGGATATCGTGACGACCGTCTTTTGGATCGGCGAAAAACCGGCCGAGAATAATCCGGTGCCTAATCGGGTAAGCTCTTGGGACAAAGAATGGACCAAGAATTATGGCGGCGTGGACGATCCGGCTCCCGCTCATCGAAGTAATTATATTCCGGTGAAATTCACGCCGCGGCTAAATCCATTTTACTGCGCGCTTCCCTACAATGACAAAGCGAAGGAAGGTCATCGGCCCGAAGCGCCGCAGGTTGTTCCATGGTTTAACGAGGCATACCGGGGACCGGCTGTTTCGACTTGCAAAGGTCGCTGGGTCGCTATTCGCAAGGGAAATCGTGTGGTTTACGCGCAATGGGAGGACGCCGGTCCTTTTCGGACCGATCACTGGCAGTACGTGTTTGGCAACGAACGTCCCAAACCAAATCTCAACAAAGGTGCTGGCCTCGACGTCTCCCCGGCGGTGCGCGATTACCTCGGGTTGAATGGGACCGATGTGACTGATTGGAAGTTCGTGGAATTTAGCGAAGTGCCGCGCGGGCCGTGGTCCACTCTTGGAGAAAATAACACGTTCGTGATCAACGATCGCAAGAAAGGCGCAATCCTGGTCGAAAGGCTGGG
>JBKPQL010000073.1:0-12643 GCA_046734045.1 Verrucomicrobiota bacterium | reverse complement strand
GTGCGAATACCGCGGTTGGAATCGCGCAAACTACAATTCCTTCACTGCGCAGTGGGTTGGAAATGCCAAGTGTCATCACCAACACAGCCATCAGCAACGGTTGTGCGACCATTTTAATCAGCGTGTTCATAATGATTTCGGCGCTTAGCTTGATTTCATAGGCAGCGATGATCAGTCCTGCCAGGAAAATGGAGGCGCCGGAAGTGGTCGATCCGATCAGCATCAACATACGATCAAGGAGCTGCGGCACGTCCACGCCGACAAGCACCAACCCAAGAGCGAGAAGAGGCGCCCAGACCATCGGTTTTTTGAAGGTGTCGGCTAAACTTTGAGTAATCATGGACCGCAATGTTTGTCCTGCACCACCGCTCGTCTGCTGGCGATGTATCTCGAGCAGCACAACCGTAAGCGGAATAATTGTCACCCCTGATAACGTCGCCGCAAACGCTATCGAGAGAAGACTGGATGCGCCGAATAAGCCTTGGAAAATGGGCGGGCCAAAAAAGGCGACTGATGGGTAACTGGCCAGGTTTGCCTGGAGCGCCGCTTCTCCCAACGAATGATGCAAAATACGTGTGCTAACGAGCACGACGACCAGAAACAGCCCGACGATGGCGATGAGGAGCGCAAGCGCATAAGCACCTTCGCTCAGCAAACGTTCTCGCGAAGTCTTGACCGTGGCCACAAAAAGCATCGCCGGCAGGGCATAATCCAGGACTAATTCATTCAGACCCACGACCTGATCAGGATCGAATTTCTTGGCGCGCCCAGCGAAATATCCCAGCGCGAGGACGAAGAACACGGGTAAGACAACCGTAGTCGCAGTCAAAATCACTGTGCCTGTTATGTCCGGATTCTGCGAGAATATCGAGCCTCAAGTGCTGCCAATGCAACAGTGATGACCCTCGCGATCATGCCGCCAATTTTATCATTTCGTCATTGTGGTGTGAAGTACGAAAATGGCAGAATCAGACTGCGTGAAATACTGGGGAATCATCGCTGACAATCTCAAGAAACGCGGTTGGAGCTTGGGTTATGTCTCAACCCTGGATTCTCGCGGGCGAACGATCTGGATTGCACACCCACATCGCGACAACGGAAAGCGTTTCGTTGTGCGTGCGGATGAAAAGCTAACGGGTTTTATGGAGCCTGAAGCGGCGATTCGCGCTACGGCTCCTTGAAATCGCCGTGGTGCTCGTGCGTTTCGACCACGTTGCCAGCTTCATCGTATACGCGAATCACAGCATGATGTGAGGGGCGCGAGTCAATCCCGATGATCCCGTTGGCTCAATCACATCTCCATTTTCCATCAGAAGTGGGTTCGCCTTTGTTTCTCCAACACAAACGCAATCGCGGCAAAGAGCGTTGTGATTGCGACAATACGATTCGACGAAAGCGGCCGACCCCCAAACGTGGTCTGGGTCTGAACCAGGATCAGCACGACACCGAATACAGCGATGCCGATTTTCCGCCACCCTGACTTGATGACATTTCGTTTTAAATAAAGAGCGATACCGATAACGAGCAGTGCGATCTCCATCGCAAACTCGGCGCCTTTGTAATTCAAAAGACCGAATCCCACCTTCAGCGTATTATCGTAAATGGGGAGATCAGAACGATGAACAATCAAGTCCAGGATCCAATGAGAGAACACGGCTAGGGCGATGATTAATGCCGCGCTGCTCGAAGCTTTCGCCCCTCGCACCAGTTTGTACACGAACGCCGCCAGCGCCGACCAGACGAGCGCGCCGATAAGGCTGTGCGTGTACGGCATGTAATAAAGATCGAGTGGACTCGCCGCCGTGATTCGCAAAACGATTCGCACTTTTTCAAGCCCGAGGAAAACGAAAGGTGCCCACAGAAAGTCGAGCAACTGCACCGCGACAAACAAAACCCATAACGGGATTTCGTTTCTCTCCGTTCTGGCGGCAAACGCTATGCTGTAGTGTCCAAGAAACATTTTTTCATTTGCTCAATTTCGCCCCCGCGATGCAAGGCTGTGGGCTTCGCCGGCGAGTTTTTCTCGTCCGGGAGAGTCAGAATTTGAGCCATATACGGATGCGGTCCTTACTTGGTGGCTGCAGCGACGAGCCGTTACGCGGTATGATCGTATGGGGTACCTGCCAGGCTCCGATAGAGCTGGACCGCAGAGAAAACCAGCCCTGGAGAGGAGCCCCATTAGTTCCGCCCCAGAGTATAGGCGAATACGCCAGGTAAATACCTTCTGCTCTCGGCCGCGCAGCCAAATACAGTGATTCTCGATCACGCTCCAGCCCTCACGCCGCGGCATAAATCGCCGCGGCAAGAAACAATGAGACAATTATGATTCCAGTTTTGCCGCGCCCCGCGTTCATTGCGCCCGTTTATATCATTTCGTCATTGCTGTGTGGAGAGCAAAAGAGGCAGAATCCATTGCGTGAAGTGCTGGGAGATAATCGTTGATAATCTCAGCAAAGCCGGTTGGAGTTGGCAGTTCTCAGCCATTCCCCGCGCGCTCGCGGGGAATGGTCGCGCAAGGGTAAGCAAGCCGTTCCGAATCGACAACCTTTCGGTGTTTCTTAGTTTTGTGCACCAGGCGGCCCTGATGGTTTGGAACGAGCGGAGGAAACGAGAATTGGCGCTGCTCGATGATTCCGGCAGCAATCTGTTCCGCGACCTGCTCCCGATACTCAGGCGTCAATGCCAGCTGGGCTTCGAGCGGGTTGGTGAGAAAACCGCATTCAACCAGAACAGCCGGCAACCGGCAATTGCGAAGCACGTAAAATTCGGCCGACCGAATTCCGCGGTTTCAGTGCTAACGCGCGTGACGATCTGCCGCTGAATCCGCTCGGCGAGCACGGCGCCACGATTGCTTTCGGAATAGGTTTCGATGCCGTGTGCCCCAATTCGTCGCGCGGCATTATAATGAATGCTAACGAAAATTGCGTCCGACTGTGCGTTAGCGATCGCGCTTCGCACCGACAGCGGAACAAAAACATCCGTTGTGCGTGTCATTACGGTGCGCAATCCCGCTCCCTGCAAAAGTTTTTGCAAACGCAATGCCGTATCTAGCGCCACCATTTTTTCCGGCGCACTCTGGCTGGCAATTCCTCCGCGATCCCAACCGCCGTGGCCCGGATCGATCACAACCGTCGAAAACGGAACGTCTGCTCGCGCGTCGGCGATCACTATGAATGGGATGACTATCGCAGCAAAAAAAGTTTGTCGGACGAAAAGAGCTCCTCCGTTGCCGGGCCAGCGTGGGAATCCGCGGAAAAAACTGCCGAGCCGGTTCTGCAGCTCGTCCAGTTCCCGAAAGGCCATTGGAATAAGTGATCTTTTCATTTTAATGCCCTTCTGTAACTCGGAAGATATGAACAATAGTCCGGAAGGCTATGGGACCTTAGCCGTACGTCCTACCGGCAGGGGCAATGACGCTCTACCGCCGATAACAGCCAAACATCAGATGGACAGTCGAGAGTCAACTTCACCGCTTCGCCATCGAGGATGCGCTCCCGTCCGGCGCGCCGAATGGAAGCACATCGGAAATCAGATCGGCGCCGCGTTTATCTTTACGCGGGCCGAACCGCGTAAACGTGTTGTGAACTGGTCATCGCTCGTTTATTAAGGTGACTGAATAAGCCCAATGATGTTACCGTCTGCGTCTCTTGCAGATGCTATCAGCTTTCCCCGACCGACATCTTTGACCTCTTGCTCTACTTGTGCGCCGGTATCGAGCAGCAGTTGCAGACTTTTCTTGATATCATCAACATGATAGTAGGCCGTCATTCCTGCCTTGTGGCCATTGGGATCTAAACCTATTTCTTGGTCTCCAACCCTAAAGCCAACATAATACGCCGTGTCCGCATAGGGCGCGACACCCAATAGCTTGCTGAAGAGCGCCTTTGCGCGAGCGATGTCGTTGACGGGATAGATGACTGTTCTGATACCTTGATTCATGATAAACTCCTTACATTGATTGATTGTCCTTCAAGCCCGGCTGCCAGCCGAACGAGAATTGGACGAAAATTTTCGTCTAATTCGGGATGCGATGCCGCCTTTCTGCCCGGCTGCCGCTTAAACACCGCATTTGGGTCTAATCCACTTGAGTTCGATTCTGGCGCCGTCAGAATCGGGCGTCAAGCGAACTCACCACTCTCTGAAATCCCCCGCGTGCTCGTGCGTTTCGATCACGTTGCCCGCTGCATCGTAAACGCGAATCACGGCATCATGTGAGCGGCTGTAGAACTTCGCGTAGCTGATTGCGTTTCTCGGCTCTTGAGGACAGGCGTCATTGCCGTTCAGCTTTTTCTCGGGAACTTTCCTCCGCGATTTCCGTAGAACAATGATTAAGGAAGAGCATGAAACGTGCAGCAGTGTTTCTCGTCGTCTCTTTTGCGTGCTTATCGCAGACATTCGCGGTCTTGCGCCCGCTTTTTCCAATCAAACCGGAGCCACCACTTCGCGGCGGAGCGATCATAGGAGATGAAAATATCAGCCCGTCGAAATCATTTCGTAAACGGCCTCGTTTTGCCAACGACGCGGAAATGGAAGTGGCGATTTATAGCGGAAAAATGCGACGCGATGCGAGCGAAACCTCACCGCTCTCTGAACTCGCTCTTGCACTCGTGGGTCTCGATCACGTTACCAGCTTCATGGTAAAATTTAGACCATCTGCCATCGGGCTGGGCTGCGCTATTACTGTTTGTGGAAACTGAGCAGATTAACACCACCGAGCAAGCCAGCGGGGAAATGATAAAATATTGCGCAGTGCATCCTAAAAGTCCCACAGCAACACGTCGTCCGCAGTTGTCGCTCCGCAACGGGTTATGGATCGCGCTTCTTGGGTCTAGCGTTGAAGACGGGATCGTTGGAATCGGGTCGACTGTCGAAGGCGCGCTGCGTGCATTCGACACACGATATGCGCTGGCTCGCGTCCACTGGCCTAGCCACTGAGCAATTTCTGGGTAGCGCGTAGATCGACGCCGCGTTTATCTTTACGCGGGCGGACTTCGCATAGGTGCGTTGGTTGCACATCAAGCCGTGGGAACTGCCGCGAGAATAGTTACATGAAATGCAAAGCCGCCGATGCTCGAAAGCTGGCCCACACCGAGACAATTCACCTGTGCCTCGATTCTTAACTCAACCTGCCCAGATTCATCGTCCCAATCGGCATCTATCTCTAAGATCTCCCAGGCGGCACTCGAAGGGGTCCCCGCCGGCGCCCCGGCAGTGCTGCTAAAACCGCTTTTCGTTAGTGAAGCTGTCGCAATTGCTCCAACGAATTGTCTCTTAGTGAAGACTGGCCCGACGAGAGCGGTAAAGATTTCTTTTTGTATCACAGAACCACCTTGAGAACCCACGGATACTACCGCATCAAACTGTCCATTAATGATGAAGAGTCTGTTCGCACCATCGGGACCAGCGACTACGGCTTCGATCTGTTGAAGATTTTGGATTTGATTGGATGGGATTTTAACTGCCATAGGACCTCCGCGATTTTCTATTTACGACTATCAAATGACATTTCAATCACCAGCGCAATCTGGCTATGAAAAGCTTCCGTGGGTAATTAAAATGTACTCGTGAAGTTTTGGTTTTGGTTCCTTTGGTCGATCGACGCTGTTATTGCAGTTGTCGCGCTCTACTTCTTTTTTTCCTTGGGTGCCCACCGTAGAGTAGCATCATTCAACATTCCACCATGGTTCTTTATCCTTGCCGCTTTGGCAGCTGTGGTAGGAGGCAGCGTTTGGTTACGCTCGGTAGGGCGACGCGCTCTAGCCATCACTCTTCTTTTACTGCTGGCGATCCCTACAGCTCTCTTCGTATTGTTCTTCCTTCTGATCTTGATTATCCAACCCGATTTTCGCTGAGCCTCCTGTGGAGGGGCTGTAAAACTTCGCGTAGCTAACGGCATTGTTGACGGCATCCGGCTCGCCATACCACAGGCTCCCGAATGGGAGCGCGTCGGAAATCAGATCGACGCCCCATCTATCTGTGCACGGTTTGACTTGTCAAACGTGCGGAATGCATAGCGGTTGACTGCCCTGAACAATCAGTAAAGCTGCCGGCCCCCCCGTGAAGTATTTCGGAGATCATCGCTGGTCACCCCAACAGGGCGGCGCGAAGCCACCCGACCAGCAGGAAAACGATGACAAATCCGCCGCCTACCAACCAGCGAAGGTCGGGGACGACCGTGCCGCTCGAAACCGGCACCAAGTCAAGCTCCATGGCCATGAGCTTGTAAGGCGCTAGGGGAGCATAGGTGGGGTGGGAAATCAGTTTTAGGAACGTGCGTCGGCTGGGATAGCGCACGACAGTCATATTGCCCCAGGTTCTCTCCGGCTGCATGTTGATCAAGTTCTTGGCTTGGGGAACTCCGATGAACGTCGGATAGGACGCGTGACTCAACCAGAGCCATATCAGGCTCTTTTCATAGTGTGCGTTGGCTTCTTCGGGCGTTCCCTCGAACTCCGGCGCGCGGGGAAACGTCTGCACCCGGGGGAAGAAATGGATGAGGTTGAACATGTAGAGCGGCTTGCCATCGTCGGCCTCGGCCCACGGGCGGAGACGGGCAGTGAACGCCTGAACCCCCTTCTCAGGCAGCGGTAGCTTCTCGATGATCGCTAGGTATTGATCGATCTCCGCTTGAGTGAGCTTGCCTGCTCCTTGAGAATACCAGGCCCAGAAGGTCACGTACAAGACCACGAACGCGGCGGCAAGAATGAGCTCAAACCACATTTTCGTTATGCCGCTGCGCCGAAGCCAATGATGCTGTAAGACCAGTGACTCATCAAACTGAAACGGTTAGCGCCGGTTCGCTGCAGCACATTTTTAGACCTTCTGCTGTTTTGCAATAGTGTCATAGTAGAACTTGTTCTAACGAGAAAAGATAAGGCATCGGCGAAGGTCGGTGACAAGTACGCTGAAGCTGCACCCTAAAGTGGCCGTCGGCTTCATCGATGGGCTAGGTCTCATTGCACCACAATCGAATGCGAGCCATCGCGTCTTCAAGGGGGCTGGGACTGGTGCTGTATTTGGAGGCGCGGTTGAGCGCCGAGTCGGCGCTGACAATCGCGGACATCTCCGCCTCGCAGCTGCGCCACGCCCACTCCCAAGCGTCAACTCTGGATTTCGCCCAAAGCCCGGCAAAAATTACTGCGGCGGCGGCTAGGATGGCGAAGAATACAATGAAGAATGTTCTCATCGCAATCTGCACTTCATATCGGCTAACGTGAATTGTGCCAATCGTTCGGCATTTAGGAAGCGGATTCGGATCCGGCCATCCGGCAATTAGAAACGATTCTAGCGCGATCCTAGGCGCGGGAATAGGCCAAAGCCGACGCGAGTGTCATGAATCCGTCATGAAATTCGCCAAATCAGCCAGTTTAATTATGGTGCACCGTGCAGGAATCGAACCTGCAACCCAGTGATTAAGAGTCACTTGCTCTGCCAATTGAGCTAACGGTGCAACTCACTGCTTCCCAGGCAAATGCTGCACGAACGTGTATTTTCGTACTTGCAAAATCGGTAGCAAATCGGTAGCATAAATGGTAGCGTTTTGTTATCATTTTAGCCTGTGAAAGATCGAAAATTACTCATACCAGTTCGCTGCACAACGCGGAATTTGTACCTGCAGCGTCCCCCACCCGGTCGGAATGATTGGCACGTCCGGTTCACGCCGCCTTCGGTCGATGGTACGAGGCATGTCGTATTCCGAAGTACGGGAACAAAGGAAATCGCGGCGGCGAAACGCATCGCGGCGCAGGTCATCGAATCGTTCTGGATAGATGCTGGCCGCGGGGCGGAACCGCTCAAATTGCGGAACAACAACGCGACAATCGGCGAATTAATTACCAAGTATCAACACAGCGCGGCACAGCGGCCTTCCACAGTTCGCAGCAACATTCGTTCACTGCGAATGATCGTGAAAACGGTTCATCGCGGAGATCCCGATATTAAGCCGACCTCATTACTTACAGCTAATCTGATTCGCGAGTTCGAGAAACGTCAGCTTGCGCGTGCCGAGAAACGCGCAACATCCGCAACGCGATCCGCAGTAATCCAGCGCGTCCGCACCTCTACCGCGAGCTACGTCCGTCAAGCGCGATCAATAGTTGCACTGCGCAAAATGAAGTTCTATGAAACGTTGAAGCTGCCGGATCTAAGTGGATTTCGTGGCGAGAGTGTGGAGACTCCGCAGCGGTCTTTGCCTCGCCCGCTCGACATGAAGGCACTCGCCGCGATGAACGCAGCGGCGCCGGTGCTCGCGGAAAGCGACCCCGGCACGTATGTCGCGCATCTTTTATTTTCGCGCGTTGGATTGCGAAACATCGAGATCGTGAATGCGCGGGTGCATTGGATTAGCAGCGCAAGCATTGGAATCGTGAATCGGCCGGAAGAGGATTTTTTCTCGAAAGGCTGCGAAGGTTGGGTGCCGATCGCTCGAGATGTTCTGAAGGAAATACTTAGATTTCAGCCGCTGTGCGCTGATGGCTACCTGGTCCCAGGCGCAAATCAGACTGAACGGCACGATGCTGTGTATCGACGCCATTCGAAATGGGTTGGGCAATGGATTAAAGATCGGACAAAGACGAGCTATGAATTGCGACGCTATGCGGGTTCCCGATTGCTCGATATGGGCGCGACGATTTTCGAGGTGCGCGATTTTCTGCGCCATCGTGACGTTCAGACAACCCAGCAGTGGTATGCATACCGGCTACAAAATCGTCAGCTTCGGACAATCGGTATGCGCGACCTGCTTCCGACATCGTAAATTCTTGGTCACCCGTGGCAAAGGTCGATCCATTGGCAGAACCGAGCGATTCCGATCTTAAAGATGAATTGCGTCGGCGATTGCTGACCACGGTCAGTATTCGTGATCTTGCCGACGAAATCGCTGATCTTTTGAAAGCGTGGGGAAGAAAACCGGGCACTCCAGAAAAGGTCGCAACTGCTCTGGCGAGTAAACTCGTTTCTAAATTCGCTAAGCCAAATCGGGGGTTGAACAGTTAATCGAGAACCGGCCAAGACAATTGCACGCTTTGATGTACGAAATTGTATCGGAAGAATGCCAACGTTTCATCAAAGCCAACGCCGAGATACTGCGGGCAAGAAAAACCCGAGCTAAAGCGGCTACCAAAGAAGAGCGGCTACATCGAATTAAAGCATCGAAGAACCGGTATGAGCGCCGTCGAAGTAGGTATCTCGGCTACGGTTTGATCGAACGAGAATTTAGCGGGGACTGGTCTTTCCCTACGCTAGGAATACTTGACCCGCCAGCGCCAAGCGGACCTTGCTTGGACGAAATTTTTTATGGCGGCAAGGTCAAGATGTGCGGTGGGATGAATTCGCTGCAGTCGCTGTTTGGACTCAGCAGGAAAAAACTCTCTGCAGCCGGATCGGGGATTCGAGTCGGGCGAGAGAGATTTTACAATTATCGCGCTGTTTTAAGTTGCATGAATGCACTTCTAAAAGAGAAGGGGCGGAACGCTTGCTGGCTGTTGGACACGGACCGCCGTCGGACTGTTTTGACGGGCATTCTTTCGCGCGCCCGCCAAAAAGCGACCGATGAAATCTATCACGCTTTCGAGGTAACTCTTCGTCCCTACCTGAGTTAATTCGGGAATCTAAGACTCGATCGGCGATCGGTTCCTAGGAGCGAGACGTTGTAATTCGGGTCGCCCTTCAATCGGTATTGCCCGCGTTCTTTTTTCGCTGCAATTCATCTGCAGTTGAAGATGAACTTGTGCGGGAGAACGCGAGAGCAGATTGAGAGTACGCTCGCCGGAAAGTCGCGGTCGGAGCTGCTCGACATCATATTCTCGCTGACGACGGTCGAGCAACTGTTCAAGCCTGCCGAGATCGCCGCACGATCACGTTTGAACAAGCGTGCGGTCCTGCGCGACATCCGTGACGGTAAGTTTGGCGATTATTACTGCCGCGCAGAAAACTCGATCGCGGTGCCGGCGAGCGGCGTGAACAAATGGCGAAACATTTATCGCGTGCCCGCAAAACCGAACCAGGAGGCACGAAGGTGATCTTGGGTTGCTCGTTCAGCAGCGATTCATCACCACTCGAGAAAGCCGGAACGAAACATCGTTTCTTCGGATGTAATACCTCCGTTTTCGCTGGCGTTCGCGCGCTGATTGGCGATGCAAACCCGTTTTCTCAGGGGAAAAATCTTTCTAATAACCGCGACAGTCGCGCTCCTCCCGCCGCGGCGAAATGGAGACAGAAATGGAGGCACAGTGACGACCAGTCACGTGCTTTTGCCGCATCCAGCTAGGACGATCGGCGCTTTGCTACCGTTTTCGCAACCGAATCCAAGCTCTTCGGGCGGTAAGTGCACCGAGGGAGAGGGGGGGCGGGGGTCGGCCCGCCACATCTGCCCAAAGGGTCAGATCAATTTTGCGGTAAAAAAAAATGTGCCGCGCAACCGAAGCGTATTCCAAACAACGACGTTCGGTGCCGAGTCGTCGCCTTCACCCTCTTTCATGAGCATCAAAGTCTCCTCTGAAATTTGGCAGGGTTCGAAGCATAAGTCAGGCAATCTCCTTGTGCTGCTTGCCCTGGCGGACCACGCAGATGATCGAGGCACAGCTTGGCCGGGCGTTGCATTATTGGCGCGCAAAGCGCGACTAAGCCAACGCCACACTCGGCGCTGCCTGAGTCAACTAGTTGCGAGTGGCGAACTGGAGATCCTGCCGAACCAAGCACCAAGTGGCAGGACCTTGTACAGAATTCGTCTCGGCAAACTGGGCGCGGACAATTTGTCCGGTGGGGCATCTGCGTCCGGCCAAGTGACGCCCACGTCCATTATTACGGACGCGGACGACCGCCCGGCCGGCCCACCCTATATAGAAGAACCATCAATTAAATCATCAGAAGAACCGAGCTCCTTTAGTAAGACTAATAATCCTAAACGAGAGAGTTCTATCAAAAAAAAGCACCCTCCGACCGCAGATTCGGTCGGACTCGTTTCGTCGCCGAAGAGTGGTTTTTAACCCTATGAATATAGCTAGAGAACCTTCTTACGATGACATGATGGCATTCACGGATGGAAAATTCGAGAGCATGACGTACGAACAGCGGGTGAAAGCCCATGATGAGTATATGCGCTTATTCGATCGCCGCTGTCGCGAGCGTTCGTGGGAGTTTTGTTGCCCGCCAGCATATCGGAATACAGTCCCCGAGCAGTTACCGAACTTAGGTAAATTTAAGGAGGTCCAAGCTTGGAAATATGGCCAGCCTCGACGTTTGCTTGTTCCGCGGCAGCTGCGAGTCTGAGGTCCTCGGGATCAAGCCGCATGAGGATCTGACCTTTCTGGACCCGCTGTCCCACGTTGACGGATCGCTCCAGGATTTTTCCCCCGACCCGGAAGCCCAAGTCGCTTTGTACCCGGGCTTCCACGATCCCGGTGAAGGTTCTGCTATTCGAGCCAGCAGCTTTCGCCTTGAAAACCTCCACCATCGGAGACTGCAGGCGCGGATCTTTCACGGCCGGCTTGGAAGACCAGCCCGCCATCAAGGCTACGGTCAGCCCTCCTGCAAGCAGACCAATGATCATCAACGGCCGACGATACTTTTTCACAAAGCCGGCTTCATCCGTGACCACTGCGTCTGGAGGTTCGGATGCTTTCGGTGGCGTTGGCCATTCCTGATGCGCATTGACCGCTGGATGATCCATTAGTGGTGTGTTCATAGTAAGTCCTTGCGGTTCACGATTTCATGGCACGAGAGAACATGGCCTGGTGCAACCAGCGTGGCGTTGCCCAGGTAAAGATCACCATGGCCTTGTTGGCCAGGCCCGGCACGACACTCATGCGCCCGGCATGCAGTGCGCGGATTCCGGCGCGCACTACCGGTGCCGGCTGCATCATCAACAGTTTCAGCGCGGGCGTTATCTTCTGTTGTGCAGCGGTGGCGAACCCGGTGTCTGACATGCCCGGGCAAAGCGCCGTAACCGTGATGCCATCGCGCTTGAGTTCGCGATGCAGGGCTTCACCCAAGCGCAATACGTAAGCTTTGGCGGCTGAATAGACGGCGAAATTCTCCACGCCTTGGTAGGCCAATAGACTGGCGACCAGCAGAATTTTCCCGCGCCCTCGTGTTCGCATGTCTTGAGCAAAGACATGAGTGACTGCTGTCAGGCTGGCTACGTCCAACTGCACCATCGCTAGCGCCGCGTCCAACTGGCCATCTAGGAACGGGCCTTGCAGTCCGTGGCCGGCGTTGTTGATCAGGATGTCGATCGCAATGTCCCGCTCGCGGAGCCGCTGGTGCAATTGGATAGCGGCCGCAACATCTGAAAGGTCAACCTGTTCCACGATGACCTCAATTCCGTGCTGCTGGCGTATTGTCTCGGCGAGTTTTTGCAGCCGATCCAGCCGGCGCGCGACGAGAACGAGCGAATGGCCTTGCTCCGCGTATTGGCGGGCGAACTCCTCGCCGAAGCCGCTCGATGCGCCCGTGACGAGAACCCACGATTTGTCTCTTGTTTTCATTTCAGTTGTATTGTTAGGTTGTGTGCATATACACATGTTAGTTTCTAATTTATCGCGCCTTTGGAAGCATTCAGGTTTTTTGTTATTTGTTCAGAGCCAACGCTGCCGTTTCGAGATCGGAAAGAATGGCGGACCAGCGCCTTCCACCGAGAGTTTTG
>JBKPQL010000072.1:0-34418 GCA_046734045.1 Verrucomicrobiota bacterium | reverse complement strand
AGAATGAGCAGTTCGACCGGATTTCGCGCTTGAACAAAAGATTCACAAGATGAGGTCCGAATGTCATGTCGCCCCAGTAGCAGACTTCAGCTGCGACCGAGCCCTGATCGAGCTCATATCCGATTGCGCCAGCCGAAACCGGACAGTGAAGTTGCACGGCTGATTCGAGCAAGGCCGACTTGAATGGCAAGACTGTCGACCCATCGGAACTCGTCCCCTCAGGAAACAGCACAACGACTAAGCCGCCAATGATCGCATCGCGGACAAGATTAACGACTGCCGGGCTGGACAATCTATGTTCGCGATCAACAAAGATTGTGCCTGCCGCGCGGGCCAGCCACCCGAAGAGCGGCCATGCGGCAATGTCGCGTTTGGCAACGAAGACGCACGGCCCGATCGAGCTTAGGACAATCACGTCCAGATACGTGAGGTGATTACAAACTAAAAGACCGGATGGCGGCATCGACCCGCGCGTGGTCATGTGAATAGCCAGCCCCCGACATGCGAAACGGCTCCACCGATGCAGCCACACGGCGCGCGCGTGAAGACGGCGTGAGCGTGGAAGAAACGGAATCGTGATCGCATTTTCAACGAGCGCGCAGAGCGAGAAAAATACGACGGCGAATACGCGCCAGATTCCAAACAATTTGGTAGTAATTAAAAATTGTAGGCGGTCTCTATGAGACAGTAATGGGAATTGGTTGGCGTCTGACACAGACGCCCTACAAATGACTTCTTTCATCGGAGAAAATGTGCGCGAACAATTGCGGGCAACGTGCGAAGATCGAGCAAAGTCAGGAAATCGATTGTGCCGAACTCGCGATCGATTCCGGGTGGGCCGCAAATCTTCGCGCCAATTGCCAGATAGGCCCGTAACAATTTCAATGACGCCGTAGCCGGGATCGGTGACCGGCGCCACGTCGAAGTCTCGCTAATGCTGAATTCCGCGCGTGGATGTGTACGCAACTCAGGACTAACGAGGTAGGGCTGCAGTGCCTGATATGCCGCCGCGCTTTCCATGGGATTCTGCGAAGTGACTGAACTGCTTCCAATCAGAAATCGAGCTTTGCGTTCGAGTGCGTAGATGCCAATACCGCGCCATAGAAGATGAAGTAAGTTGAAGTTGCGATGGTCGAGATGCACGCACGCGCGGCCAAGCTCTATCATTTCGCAGCGAAATGTTTCGTACGGCGCGAAATCGAATTCGCGCTCGCTGTAATAACCGAGATTTGCCGCCGCAAGTTGGCCCGTCTGCAAACGATACGTTCCGACAATTTCGTCCGTCGCGAGTTCCTCGACGATCAAATGATCGCAGAATTCGTCAAATGGATCGATATCGAGCCCGGTCGCGTGCGATTCGGCCAGCCCTTCGCCGAGTTCGAGATTGAAAACCTCAAACCGCAATCGCTGGGCGCGTCGCACTTCGTCCGCGTTTTGCGCCAGTCGCGCCACGTATTTTGGACGCGTCGCTCTCGGCGTCGCCGCGGATCTGCTTGCTTCGATCAGTGTGCTCAATCGTGTTCTCCAATAGTTTCACTGCGAGCGCCGTCCACCCGGTCTGATGACTGGCGCCACAGCCGCGGCCGGTTTCGCCGTGGAAGTATTCGTGGAAAAGAACCAGATCGCGCCAGTTTGAATCGTTCGCGTATTTCTCTATCTCGCCGTGGCACGGGCGCGCGCCGTTCTCGTCAGGCAAAAAGATATTACCCAGCCGGCGCGCAAGCTCCCGCGCTACCTCCTGAAGGGTGGTCATGTTTCCGGAGCCGGTCGGACACTCGACTTTGAACGATTGGCCATAAAACAGGTGATACCGTTCGAGCGCTTCTACGATGAGGAAATTGATCGGGAACCAAATCGGGCCGCGCCAGTTTGAATTGCCACCGAAGAGATAACTGTTTCCCTCACCCGGAACATAATCGACCCGGTATTCTTCGTTACCTGCGCGAAATGTGTACGGTTTATCGCGATGCACGCGCGAGACCGAACGAAGTCCATATGGTGAGAAAAATTCGTTTTCGTCCAGCATATAGCGCAGCGTGCGTTCCAGCCGCTGACGCGTTGGGATCGCCAGCATCCGGTTTCCCGTGGACGGACAGACTTCGCAGTAGGTGACCAGCGATGCGAGGTCCTTGCGGTAATTGAGGAACCACTCCATTCGCTTCTTGAATCCCGGAAGTTTGTTAATCTTCGCGGTCTCAAGGTTTTCCACTGCAATCAGCGGCAGCAGGCCGACGCCCGACCGTGTGCGCAGCGGGATCATTTGCCCGTCAACTTTGAGCTGATCGTAATAAAAGCCGTCTTCCTCGTCCCATAAGCCGGTACCGCCGAGGGAATTCATCGCGTCAGTGATGCCGATGAAGTGCTCAAAGAATTTTGAGGCCATGTCTTCGTAAACCGGGTTCGTCTGCGCAAGTTCGAGCGCCATCGAGAGCATGGTGAGGCAATAAAAGCCCATCCAAGCCGTACCGTCCGCCTGTTGCAGGAATCCACCGGTTGGCAGCGGCTTGGAACGATCGAACACGCCGATGTTATCGAGTCCGAGAAAACCGCCGGAGAAAAGATTATTGCCTTCCGCATCTTTGCGGTTCACCCACCAGGTAAAGTTGAGCAGCAATTTCTGGAAGACACTTTCGAGAAAGGCTGTATCGCGCTCGCCGCGTGGCCCAGTCATTTTGTAAACGCGCCATGCCGCCCACGCGTGCACGGGCGGATTCACATCGCCAAACGCAAATTCGTATGCGGGGATCTGCCCGTTGGGATGCATGTACCATTCGCGCAGAAATAAAAGGAGTTGCTTCTTCGCAAAGTGCGGATCGATTTTTGAAAATGGGATCATGTGGAACGCGAGGTCCCACGCCGCGAACCATGGATATTCCCATTTATCCGGCATCGAGATGACATCGCGGTTGAAGAGATGAGTCCATTCTCGATTTCGACCGTAGTGCCGTTCAGGCGGAGGTGGTGGCTGCGCTGGGTCGCCCGATAACCAATCGCGGACTACGTAATGATAAAACTGTTTGCTCCAGAGCAGTCCCGCGTAACCCTGGCGCGCAACTTTCTTCGCCTCCTCGTCCGTCTCGGACGGAATGACCGCGTCATAAAATTCGTCCGCTTCCCTAATTCGCTGAGCGAAGATTTGATCGAAATCGGCGAACGGATCTGTAGCTGGGGTCGATGATCCCGGTTGCCGCGTGGCCGAATCTCGTCCACGGCCGGCGTCATCGCCGCCGGCTACAGCTGAAAGTCGCAGCCTCGCTGACTGCGACTTTCCGGGTTCGATTTCCAAAACGTAATGGGGCGCAAACTTTGTACCGGTTCTCTCTGGATTCACCACATCCGCCCGCCCGTGCACGACATATTCGTGAAACGCGTCCTTCACGAAGGGCTGGCTATTGGGGTAATTGTGAATACGCCCCGAATTCGTTTCGTTCTCGGTAAAAAGAGGGGTCGCGTTGCCTTCGTATGCCAACTGATATTCACCGAGCACATCGTGTTGCGCGCGCACAACGCCATCGCGCATCAGCGAGATTGAAGGTTTGTTCGCGGACTCTTCTGGAATCGGTCCCCAAAACCATGTGTTGCGAAACCACAGCGTCGGCAGCAAATGCAATGTCGCTTTTTCCGGACCACGATTCGTAATTGTTAGGCGAATGAGGATGTCATTTTCTGAAGCTTTGGCGTACTCGGCGAAGACGTCGAAATGGCGGTCGTCATTGAACACACCGGTATCGATCAGTTCGAACTCGGGCGCGCCCAAGCCGCGTCGGCGATTCTCCTCGATCAGCCACCCATATGGATATTCGGCCTGCGGATATTTATAGAGCGCCTTCATGTACGAATGCGTCGGGGTGGAATCGAGGTAGTAATAAAGCTCCTTCACGTCCTCGCCGTGGTTGCCTTCAGAGCCGGTGAGACCGAAGAGTCGCTCCTTCAAAATCGGGTCTTTTCCGTTCCAAAGCGCGAGCGCGAAACAAAGGCGGCATTGCCGATCCGCAATGCCGAGCAATCCGTCTTCACCCCAGCGATACGCGCGACTGCGCGCATGATCGTGCGGAAAATAATCCCAGCAATTGCCGTAAGGCGAGTAATCTTCCCGAACGGTCGCCCATTGCCGTTCCGACAAATACGGGCCCCAGCGTTTCCAATTCTTCGTGCGCGCTGCGTCCTCTTGAAGTCGCTGATGCTCTGCAGTGGTGGTTGCAACCATGTCAATTGGTCGGATGCGAGCCCAATTCCTTACCCCGCGGCGATGATGCAAGAGAAACGTCGCAGAATTCGAAGCTGCCGGAATTGACTGGTATTGTCGCGTGCAGTATGCCGCTCGAAGAGATGACTCGTTCGCGGATCACCATGCTACGATATTGGCGTGCACGCGGTGCAATCCCGTCGCCCCGTCGGGTACCTGATCGCGGTATTCGCTGATCTGCAATTTCCCTTCGCCATCTGTGGCGCGAGCCACGAGCTGCGATTCGCCTGCCTGTTTCGGCGTCCATTCGTAGCGCCAGAGACTCCAGGAAATTTTTGTGCCTGGCTGCGAGATCTCTGCTACCTCCCACGTCTCGCCGTCGTCCGTACTAATCTCCACTTTTGAAATTCCGCGGTCGCCGCCAAAGGCCATTCCGCGCAGCTCGGCCATCTTGCCGAGAACAAACGGTTGTGCAAAGTGATCGCCCGCGACCTGCGGCGCATCGAAACGGGAATGTGTCGGGATCACATCTCCAAGGCGACCCCAGCCTTGTTGCTTGTAAAAGCCGCAACCATGGCGCCGATGGAGACGCGCGTCCGCTTCGTCGAGCAGTTCGATGCGCGTCAGCCACTTTGGGTTTTTCTCGCCATATAATCCCGGAACAATGAGTCGCAGCGGAAAACCGTGACCCTGCGGCAACGGTTCGCCGTTCATTTCGTAGGCAACGAGCGTGGTGGGTTCCATTGCCTTTTCGAAGCGGAATGTCTCGTAGTAGCCGTCGGCAGCGCGGAACAGCACTGTCGTGACATTTGGTTTGGGTTTCACCTGCGCGAGGAGCCTCGGCAATGGCACGCCTTTCCAGATCGCATTCGAACAGAGTCCGCTGCCAATTCCATAGGAAATACAAAGAAGCGTCGTCTCCTGTTCGACCGCTGGCATCGCTGCGATATCGGCAAAGCTGTAGACCTGCGGGTTCTCGACCTGGCCGATAATGTCGAGCCGCCATGAATCGCGAACGATCATCGGGTCTATCAGATTTTTTGAGACCTGGTAAAATTCATCGCGCGGGCGAATCGGTGTGATCTTCTGCACTCCTGGCCCGCTGTACTGTCGGCCGTCGTACGAGAACGTGCCGATCCGGTAAAGCCGCCGCAGTAGTCCATTTAGCGCTACGGCGAGCGCGGCGCCGATCCCCAGTGCGAGGAAACGTCTCCGGCCGGTCGTGAGCCCGCCCGCGATTTCGGTACTGGTCTTTGTCGGCCGTGCCGACAGCAGCGCGTGGAAAAGCATAATGCCGAATCCACACACACTGAACGAAATCAGCATTTCGAGTGAAGCGACAATTCGCGCCCGCCCTGGGGGTAGACCATGATAGTTCGTGATCAACGTCGGCCACAGCAGGATTACGAACAGCACACTGGCCACCAACACACCCGGCACGATCAACCGCCACCCGCGAGGGTCGATAATTCCATGATCCACCTTGTCGGAGCGTTGACGCCGCTCAAGTCGATTCAGGTACCACGAGTAGATAACTCCGCCGATCGCTGCGACGGCCACTTGTCCGGCCAGTGCGCCATAAACACCCTGCAATTTCAGTGGCGTGTAACCACCGGCTTTCACCAGCGAGCCGATGAAGAACTCGACTGTGAGAAACGGAAAGAGCCGATCAAAAATCAGCTCGGTAGGCGTCGGCCAGCCGAACGCCAGACGCAAAATGCCCATCGTGACAAGCATCGCAACACCAGCGAGCAGGCCGGCGACGACGCCGACCAGAAGAACAGTAAAAAAGGATCGCGCTCGGGTTGATTCAGTAGTTGTGTTCATGGCGTATGGCTCCAATTGGTTCCTCAGGCAGCGGTGCGATCGTTGCGTTTGCCTAGATGGGAAATTTGGTCGCGGTTCCACGGCGCCGCGCCGGTCTCGGTCTGCGTATGTGCAAGCGCGCGCTGATCGAGAAATTGGACGAAATCTTTGGTGAAAAGAACGTCCAAGGCCCAATCGATCGCTACGCGCACCTTTTTTTCCATGCGCGGCAATTTGCTCCAGTAAATTCCACGCCAGAGAAACCAAGCCAGGAATCCAGAAAAATTCACGCCAAGGATCCGCGCGACACCGGTGCGACGCCCAATCGCAGCAAGCAGGCCAAGGGTTTTGAACTTGAATGCCTTTTTCGCTTTGCCATCGACGCTCGCGATGATGTTATGGGCGAGAACTTTTCCTTCACGGGACGCATGCTGCGCGGTGGGCGGACAATAACCGCCGGTCGCGGAGTCCGGCACCAGCGCGCAATCGCCCAGGGCCCAAAGACCGTCGCGGCCCTCGACTTGGAGGTTCGCATTCGCTTTAATTCGACCGCGTTCTTTAGGGCACGGTATCAGATCCAGGATCGGATTTGGCGACGTGCCCGCAGTCCAAATCAATGTCGAGCTAACGATTTTCTCACCGCCGCTCAGTTCGATTTCGTTCGGCCGCACTGCCGCGACCCTAGTCTTGGGGCGAATCTCCACACTGCGTTCGCGAAGTTTCTTGTCGGCATAACGACCAAGTTTTTCACCCAGCTCGGGTAAGATGTATTCGCCGGGATGCACAAGTACGATCCGGAGCATTTCCTCTTTGAGGTTTGGATAGAAGGGCAGCGCGTCCCGCAGAAAATCATTGAGGCTGGCAACGGTTTCGACGCCGGCAAAGCCGCCGCCGGCCACGACAAACGTCAACAATGGCGGACGTTCCGCACGCGCGCATTCGGTGTCCGCTTCTTCGAGGTGCGCGATCAACCGATTGCGCAACTGGATTGCGTCGCCGAGCGATTTCATAGTCAGCGCCCGCTCTGCGACGCCGGGTAAATTGAAAAAGTTTGTGACCGATCCAAGCGCGAGAACGAGATGATCGTATTCAAGCGTATGCGAGTGCCGATCGAACCCATGCGACACAACAACCTGCTTTTTGTCGATGTCGATCCTGTCCACGTCGCCGCAGAAAAAATTCACGTGACGAATCATTTTGCGAACTGGATTAACGATGTTGGTCAGGTCCAGATCGCTCGCTGCGATCTCATGCAGCATCGGCGTGAACAGAAAAAAGTTCTCGCGATTAACAACTGTGACTTCAAAGCGTGGATCCCGCCGTTTCTCAAATTGCAACGCCGCGTAAAGCCCGCCGAAACCGCCGCCGAGAATGAGGACCCGCGTCTTGTCTGGCATACCAATGATTTGTCGCAGGAGTAGCGAATTGCTTACAGAAAGCGGCTGGCGGAAGCCTAGGCAAGCACGCTTCGCTCCAGCCTGAGCAACTCGCCTAACGACCACGCTTGAAATGGACAGCCGCGCGGTGTGTGCGGAGGTTCGGCATCGCAAATTTCCGAGATGTGACCTAGGCCGGCGTGATTCAGATGCCCGTAGAGCGGTGGAAGAAATTGTGCGCGCGCCTTCTTTCGCGCGGCCGCGTTCGCACCATGCACACGCATCCATGCCTCGACGAACGGGCCGATCAGCCAGGGCCAGACGGTTCCTTGATGATAAACGGAATCCCTTGCACGCGCGTCACCTTGATAGTGCGGCGCGTATCCAGACTCGCCTGGAGCTAGCGAACGCAAACCCACCGGCGTAAGCAAAAGCATCTCCACCGCATCAACGACTCGACGCGCCTTCTCTTTCGACAACAGCATGAGCGGCAATCCGCCGCTGGCGAAGATTTGGTTCGGTCGAAATGTAAGATCGATCGCGCCTGGCTGATGATCGCAATCGATCACGTCAGCGAGATAACCGGCATGCTCGTTCCAAAATTTGCTTTCAAGCGCCGCACGTCCTTTTTCGAAAAGTGTTTCCCAACGCGCGGAAAATTTCGCGCCGATTGCGAGTGCGTTCAGCCAGAGCGCCTGAATTTCCACCGGCTTCCCAATTCGTGGTGTGATCTCATGACCATCCACTCGCGCATCCATCCAGGTGAGTTGCTGGCCGTGTTCGCCGGCTGAGAGCAATCCATCGCGATCAGCGCAAATACCAAAGCGCGTTCCTTCGTTGTAACCCGTAAGAATCGCTTCGACTGCTGCACGTAATTTTTTGGTGTGACAATCGTCGGTCAGCGAAGGCTGTTTCTCGGCAGCGAGAAGATAATCGTTCACCGCAATGATGTACCAGAGCGAGGCATCGACAGAATTGAATTCGGGCTGTTCGCCGGAGTCGGGAAAACGATTCGGCAACATGCCTTGCGAAACAGTGCCCACCCATTGCAGCAAGATGTCGCGCGCTTCTTCGAGATGGCCGGTCGCGATAGAGAGCCCGCGCAGAGCGATAAACGTGTCGCGCCCCCAATCGCCGAACCATGGATATCCCGCGATGAGGGTTTTGCCTTTGCCGCGCTTGACGAGGTACGCGTCGGCAGTGCGCTCAAGCGGACTGGAAAAATATTGCCGACGAGCGTGCTCGATCGTTCTGACCTTGGCATGACGCGCTTCGATGGATTCGATGTCGGTGATCGCGTGTCCTTCAGCCGCGAGCAGCAGCACCGCCGGTTTGCGGGAAAGTGAAAATTCAAAGACGCCGGGGGACGCAAGATCTTCCACAGCATCTAGCCCACGCGCCTGCTCTTCGGAATAGAGGAAATTGCGATACCACGTTGGCTCGTGCGTGTAATGTCCGTTGGAATAAGCAATCACCGTCGGAACACTGTCATAAGATCGGAACGTTACCCGTTCGCCGTTCTGTTCGGCATCGAATTTGAACGCGCCATTCTCGTGATGCGTGGAATGGAAATCGCGACCGGAAAGAAACGGTCGCACCTTGAGTTTAAGGTCTGCTGTAGCCGGGGTCGGTGACCCCGGTCGGCCGGCATCACCGATGCCCGCTACAATATGCCACGATATAAAAATAGCCGACTCCCCTTTCGGAACGAACAGTTCCTGCTCGATGACAATGTCGCTGTCGATCTTGTAACGCCAGCGCGGCCACGGGTCGTATTCAAACGACTCGATACGAGATGCGCCGTCCGGGTGAATTACGTCAGGGCCATAACGCTGAGATGAAATTGCAAATATGCCGCGCGAAGTTTCCACCGATGCATCAAAACCATTCACGAGCACCATTCGTCCCGCTGGCGGCGTCGTTGCGGTTAATAGCAGCGCGTGATAACGGCGAGTGCGAATTCCCGAGACCGTTCCGCTCGCGAATCCACCGAGGCCATCCGCCTCGATCCACTCGGCGTTAGGATCAATTGGATTCATCACGCGCGTTGGAATCGAAGCGGAACAGCAGAATCACAAGGATCGACAAAATTACGATTGTCACAGCTCTAACCTCCAGTCTCGAAGCCGGGATACAGCGTCATGCCGCCATCGACAAAGAGTGTCGCGCCCTGGATGTAATCCGACTCATCGCTGGCTAGCCAAACCGCTACGCGCCCAATTTCTTCCGGTTCGCCGATACGCTTGTACGGAATCAGCTTGAGCAGTTCATTGTAATGCTTGGGCGTATCCCAGGCTTGCATGTTAATTGGAGTGCGAATGGCGCCCGGTGCGATCGAATTCACGCGAATGCGGTACGGCGCGACTTCCTGGGCCATGCTTTTCATCATCAGCATCACACCCCCTTTAGACGCAGCGTAATTCACGTGACCGGCCCACGGAATGACTTCGTGCACTGAGCTGACACAAATGATTTTTCCGGCACAGCATGAGATTTCCGGCCGGACGCCGCGGCGTTTGAATTCGCGGATGGCTTCACGTGCACAGAGAAATTGTCCAGTGAGATTGACGCTGATTACCTTGTTCCACTGCGCGAGCGTCATCTGATCAACCGGCGCGTCCTGCTGTAGCCCGGCGTTATTGATTAAAATATCGACAGTGCCGAACTCATCGTGAACGGCTTTGAACATTGCAGCGACTTCCTCCTCACTGGAAACATCGGCGCGAAATGCGAACGCCGTGTGACCGTGACCGCGCAGTTCATCAACCATCGCCTGCGCCTTGTCTTCGCCTGCTACATAATTAATGCAGACATCGGCGCCGGCATGACCAAGGGCGAGCGCGATCGAGCGGCCGATTCCTGAGCTGGCGCCGGTAACGATTGCCTTCTGTCCCTTGAGCAGTTTGCGATTTTCGATTTTGGGAACAACCGGCTTAGGCAGATCAATGAAGTTCTGCGCGTGTGGCATTTTTGGTTTTGGGCGGTATGTGCGTTCTTGGGCTGACATAAGGTCTTTTGTTTTGCCCATTCGTCGCGATAGCGTGTGATTCCTTACAAAACAGACTGGTCGAGAGTTGCTAGAACGTCGCCACGAGCGCGTCTGATCGGAAACACCATCGGCTCTGGAATAGTTCGCAACCACCCGGCCATTGCGTTTTCCGAAATGAACAAAAAAGGCCCACTAAAAGCGTAGGCCGATTAACTCGTTTCGCTTCCGGAGCGGCGCGACTCCGTTTTGCCACATTGCGGGCAGGTGTGGAACTCTTCGATCACGCCGCCAAGTGCGTTATCGAACGCCGATGCGTCGTCGGGATGCGTCTCTTTTCGGAGCTTATCAGCGTGATGATTCATCGGGACGCCACAGTCGGGGCAAATCATTGGGTTTACTTCAGCCATTCCCATCAATCTTAACGAAGCGGAACGTTCTCCCGGCCGTATCACACTGACACCAGACCACGTTACTTCCTTTTAGAGTTCGTCAATCCGGGCCCGGATATGCGGGATCGTCGATCTGACTATTCTCATCGAAGAGGTCGGGGACTTTCGGGAATCGCGTAAGGATTCCGTTTGCATTGCGACGAATCGGCATGGACAACGGCGATTACGATTTCATCATCATCGGTAGCGGCGCGGGCGGCGGCACATTGGCGTATCACCTTGCTCCGAGTGGGAAGAAAATCCTGCTGATTGAGCGCGGGCCGTTTGTGCCGCGCGAGAAAGAGAACTGGAACCCGCTCGAAGTAAACGCACATGGCCGCTACAACACTAAGGAACGCTGGCGAAATGCCGACGGTATGGAACTGCACCCACACACGAATTATTACGTGGGCGGTAACACGAAGTTTTACGGTGCGGCGCTTTTCAGACTCCGCGAACAAGATTTTGATGAAATTAAACATTACGGCGGCGTCTCGCCCGCGTGGCCAGTCGCATATGATGAGCTCGAGCCTTATTACGCCCAGGCCGAACGCATCTATCATGTGCACGGCCAAGTCGGCGAAGATCCAACTGAGCCGCGACGCAGCGGCGCTTTTCCGTATCCTGCGGTCAGTCATGAGTCGCGCATTCAGCAGCTGAGTAACGACTTTGCACGGCTGGGCCTAAAACCGTTTCACACGCCGCTAGGCGTCATGCTTGATGAAAAAAATCCGTGGAAGAGCATCTGTATCCGCTGCAACACCTGTGACGGGTTTCCATGTTTGGTGAACGCCAAGGCCGATGCGCATATCTGCTGCGTTCTGCCTGCGCTAAAACATCCAAACGTAACATTGTTGACCGACACAAAAGTCATCCGCCTGGAAACGGATAGCTCCGGACGCGAAGTCAAAGCCGTGCAGGTCGAGCGCAATGGAACAAAAGAGACTTACGCCGGAAATATCGTTGTTGTTTCGGGAGGCGCTATCAATTCAGCGGCGTTACTCCTGCGCTCCGCAAACGACAAACATCCGAACGGTCTCGCCAATAGCTCCGATGTTGTTGGTCGGCATTACATGGGCCACACGAATTCCGTGCTGATGGCGTTGTCGAAATGCCCAAACCCCACCGTGTTCCAAAAAACACTTTCCGTTAATGACTTCTACTTCAGCTCGCCAGATTGGGAATTTCCAATGGGTCACATCTCCTTTGTTGGCAAGCTCGACGGCGACACGCTGAAAGCCGGCGCCCCAAAGGTCGCGCCGAAATGGACGCTGGATCTGATGGGCAAGCACTCGCTCGACTTTTGGCTCACATCTGAAGATCTGCCCGATCCGAAGAATCGCGTCACAATTAATCGCGACGGCGAGATCGTTTTGCAGTACAAGCCGAACAACGAGGAAGGTCACAAACGTCTGATCAAGAAACTTGAGAGTCTCATGCAACAGCAGACGAAATGCCCCATCCACGGGCACGAGTGCCACGAGGGTCTTTTTGCCCGTAACCTGTTTCTTGGCCAGCGCATCCCGCTCGCCGGAGTGGCGCACCAGAACGGGACAATCCGCTTCGGTAACGATCCCAAAACCAGCGCGCTCGATCGCGACTGCAAAGCGCACGAGCTTGATAATCTCTACGTCGTCGATGCCAGCTTCTTCTGCTCAAGTGGCGCAGTAAATCCAGGCCTCACCATCATCGCCAATGCGTTGCGAGTTGGCGATCACTTGCTCGAGCGGATGCACGCACGGCGCGAGCAACCGGAAACGATGGCGAGGGCCTAAACAAAAACGGTGAAGCGTCAGAAGATCGTTTCGCTTGTTCTTATATCGATGTCAATCGCTGTAACGTCTGGCTCCGCAGCTGACCAGGTAGTTTTCGCCAGCAGCGAGACAGCAACTACATTGGTCGAGCTCTTTACCTCGGAAGGCTGCAGCAGTTGTCCGCCTGCCGAGGCGCGGATGAGCCGGTTGAAAACTAGTCCCGATCTTTGGAAGACCATTGTCCCCGTCGTCTTTCACGTCGATTACTGGGATCGGCTCGGCTGGCCTGACCGATTTGCCAGGCCTGAGTTCACTCAACGTCAGCAACATTACGCTTCGTTCTGGAATTCGGGCACGGTTTACACCCCGGCATTTGTCGTAAACGGAGAGGAATGGCCGGGGTTCTTCAATCACCAAGACCTGCCGAAAGCGCGATCCGAAAAAGTGGGAATTCTTCAAGTGGCGCTGAACCGAAACGAAGCAGTGGCGACATTTTCTCCGGAAAACTCGCCGCGCGGTCCGCTGAAGCTCGAGGTTGCACTGCTCGGCACAAATCTCCAATCGGACGTAAAGCGCGGCGAAAATAGTGGACGCAAATTGCATCACGATTTTGTTGTGCTCCACCTGGCCAAGACCGAGATGACGAATCAGGGCAACCGCTGGACCGGAACCGTTTTGCTTTCGACCAATGCTGAGACCGACAAACCAACAGCCTTTGCCGCTTGGATCAAATCGGCCGAGACCGCTCCTCCGATCCAAGCGACAGGTGGATGGCTGAAACCGTAGCTGCTATTTGCAATGAAACGCGCCATCCAGATCCTGTCGGGCCTGATTTCGATTGTGCTCTCCGCGTGCGGCCGCTCGCAGCCAATCAATGTCGATGCAGCGCAAATTCGCGCGAGGCTGGACGCCATTCCGCTCGACCAAAAAGTCGAGCTCACGAATAAGGAATGGCTGGCCATTTTGTCACCGGAGCAGTTTTACGTCATGCGCCGAGCGGGCACGGAGCCACCGTCCGCCAGCGGTAACGCGCTCGATCACCGCAACGGCATCTATGTTTGCTCCGCGTGCGGCAATCCGCTCTACAGCGCGGAGACGAAATTCAATTCAGGTACCGGGTGGCCGAGCTTCTGGCAGCCGATCCGCAAAGAAGCGGTCCACGAAAGCAGCACGTTTTCGGCGATCTTTGGAGTGGAAATTTCGTGTGCACGGTGCGGCTCGCATCTAGGACATGTTTTCAAAGACGGACCGCCGCCAACTGGATTGCGCTACTGTATGAACGCGGTCGCGCTGACATATCACGAAGCGTCGCTTGGTTCCGGGACGCGTTTGCCGGGCGCAGATCAGGGCCGTCATTGATCACCGATCCCAGCTGCAACCCATGCTCGAAGATGTTTCGGCGATTTCTGCGATCATCGAGAACCGGAAAGCAGTTTCGCCGCAGCGCGCCTTGCTTGTCGGGATCAGCGGGATCGATGCCGCAGGCAAAGGGTTTGTTACCGCGCGCATCGCTGAGTCGCTGGAAAAGCGCGGCAAAAACGTGGCAGTGATCAACGTTGATGGTTGGCTAAATCTCCCTCATGTCCGTTTTCACTGGTCAGATCCGGCAAGGCACTTCTACGACAACGCAATTCGATTCGATGAGATGTTCGAGCGCGTAGTCTTACCACTGCGAGACACCCGCAACGTCAACGTGGAATCGGATTTCGCGGAGGAAACCGCGACGACTTTCCGAAAGTGTCACTACGCGTTCCGCGACATCGACGTCGTCCTTCTCGAAGGAATCTTTTTGCTAAAGCCGGCGTATCGCCACCATTTCGATTTGACGATATGGGTGGACTGCTCATTTGAGACTGCGCTGGAGCGAGCAATCACGCGCTGCCAGGAAGGTCTGCCGGCAGCAGAAACGATCGAGGCGTTTGAGACAATCTATTTTCCCGCGCAGCGCATCCATTTGGCACGCGATAATCCGCGCGAAGCCGCAGACATCGTTTTGACAAACGATACCTGTAGCAGGCATCGGTGATGCCGGGCTTTTGGAGTGCGGCGACGTGTCGTTGCTTTCAAAGCGCGGATATGTCCGCGCACTCCAAAGCGCGCGCATTACGGTCGCCGATTTGCGAGCAGCACCGCTGTTTGGGCGATAAAGCAAAGGAACAGGAGCAACAGAAGAGCAGTAGCGATAATCTGCGAACTCAGCGACGCGAGCGCCAAAGCGAGAAGCGCAATGCCAGCTTGCACCAGCCAGACCCATTCGCGCCGCGAGCGGACATGGCGCTCCGATGTTGCAGCGATTCCCATGATCACCAATATGATGCCGGCGGTTGCCGGGCAGATGATCCATTGTTCGCTGGGAGCGAAGTGTCCGCCCGGAGGCAACGCGATCGCGCGGCGCGCACCCACGCCGAGAATGCTGATGCCAAGAAATAGCGCAAAGTGGAACGCAATCCAACGGCGCAGCCGCATCACATCCATGTGACTTCGCACGTGTCGGATTTCCCAGCCGATGGCGCCGTCAGAATAGCCCGACCAGATTGCAAAGCCCAGCGCCAGACTTAGCACGGCTGCGGATGCAGCCAGAAAACTCCAGCCCATCTGGCTTTCGATGCCGCGCATCACTGAGGCAACGAATTCCCCTAACAGAATGATGGTGAGCAGCCCGAAGCGTTCAGGAAAATGCGTGGCACCCGGTGGCCACGCGGTCGTGCTGCGCGATGTCGGCCACGAATTGGCGATGTCGATCAACAGAGCAAGAGCCCATCCAACATATCGCTGCGGCGCGGCAAGCAATGCACAAGCAGTCCAAAGGACTGCGGCTGCCATAAGTCCCATGATTCGTCGCCTGACAAGACTAGCAGTCTCAGACAGTCGAATCACTCGCACGTATTGCAAAGCCAAAATCGCGCGAACTCCGCCGTACGCCGCTCCGAATCCGGCTACGTCTCTACTGCTGAGAGCGTCTGCGGCGTTCGCCGCCATCACTGCGACGAGGAACACCTGCGCGACGATAAGCGCGCGTTCGACCACGTCATCGACGCCAAACTGTGTCGAAAATGTCGTGTAGCCGAACCAGGCAAGGAAGACCAGTGCTAGCAAAAACGCGAACCGCGCAACGCCATAAATCGAATAGTCGTTGCCGAGTGGCGCGCTCAGCTGCGCGATCGCGGCCGCGAATACCAGATCGAAGAACAGTTCCGTCCAGCCTGGACGGCGCACGTGGCGTTCGTGCGGAGGACAAATTCGTGGCGCGCGAAACACCTTCGACAGCGTCACCTGGCTGCGATCGCGGCAGCGGCGCTTGCAGCTCCCACCTTGGCGATGTCCTCATCTTCCTGGGGCGTATTCCCACTAACGCCGATGGCGCCGATTACTTTTCCTTCGAAAACAATCGGGACGCCGCCTTGCAATGGCGTTGCGCCGGGCAAGGCGAGCGCAGCGACACGACCATCGCGCACCTGATCTTCAAACACTTTGCTCGGCCGGCGGAAAATTGCTGCCGTCCGCGCCTTGCCAATTCCAACCTCGACACTGGCAACCTGCGTGTTATCGAGCCGTTCCAGCAACAACAAATGTCCGCCGTCATCGACCACAACGATCACAACGGTCGAGCCGCGCTTTTTCGCTTCCGCTTCTGCCGCAGCCGCGATTTTCTTCACTACTTCAAGTGTCAGCACTTTTTTTACTGGCAACTGTGATTTCGCTGTGATTCCAACCGACAATAATAAAGCCAAGCCGAGGAGAGTAATCCGTCTCATTTATCCATTAGTCGCAGGGCTGCGAACCTCCTTACACGCTGGCAGTCGGTGTGCACAGAATCGACATCGCGGCAACGTTTTTGCTCTTCACAAATGGGGTGGTTCCGGGTAGATAGACCGCATGTCTTTTCAGCCAGGAAGCATCGGTGGCGAAGTTACGAAAGCCGCCGTTGAACACGGAGCGTCCGCTATTGCGGCCGCTGATCCCGAGCGCTGGGTCGACGAACACGGCGACGTGCTTTATCGCTACGCGATCGTGCGCGTCCGCAAACCCGATATAGCGCAGGATCTCGTGCAAGAGACGATGCTCGCAGCCCTGCGCAGCTACGAAAAGTTCGCCGGACAATCCTCGGTACGCAGCTGGCTTTGCGGCATTTTGAAGCACAAACTCGGCGATTATTTCCGGAAGCTAGGACGCGAAACCTCTTTCACCGACCTGGAATTTCTCGCGGACGAATGCGCCGAGAAATTTGTGCCCGAAGGTTTTTGGGTGCACATGAACGGACCAAAAGAGTGGAGACCGGAAGCGGATGAAGTAATGCATCGCAACGAGTTCTGGAAGGTGATGCGCGATTGCTTGGAGAAGCTTCCGGAGCGCATCGCCACCGTATTCATGATGCGCGAAATGGACGAAGTCGAGAGCAAAGAGATCTGCGCCATGCTCTCCATTTCCGACAGCAATTTGTGGGTCATGCTTCACCGCGCGCGAATGGCCTTGCGCGAATGTCTTGCGATGAATTGGTTCGAAAACCCGGAGGTGCAACATTAACAAGCTAAAACCAGTCGCGGACTGGACGCCGAACCCACGGCCACAGGACGATACTTCCGTTTTTCAGGAACATCGGAACTGGCTTCAGCTCCAGATCGTGCTGCTCATTTGCAAATTTACGCCTACGTGCCCAGAAGTCACTCGTATTTTGTCGCTGGGTATGGACAAAGAGCTGCCGCCGCTCACGCGGATCAAGCTGCAGATCCACTACCTCATGTGCTCATTTTGTGAGCGCTACGCGAAACAGCTCAAATACATGCGCACCGTGGCGCGCGAGTTCCCAGAAAAAATCGGCGAAATATCGGACGCGAAGCTCCCTACTGAAGCGAAGGAGCGTTTGAAAAAAGCGCTGCTGAAATAGGTTCCACGACAATCGCAATGGCTCGTAAAAAGCAGAGCCGTTAGCGATAGGAGCGCCTGTAAGGAATGCAGAGCGCCTGCGACTAATCCGCAAGTCAATCGCCATGTTTATGAATCAACCCAACAAAATGTCGAAAATCATCGCCTGGATTTGCCGCGTCGCGGCTGCGGTAATTCTATTACAAACGCTTTTCTTTAAGTTCACCGCTGCGCCGGAATCGGTTTACATCTTCACGAAAGTCGGGCTTGAGCCGTGGGGACGCATCGGTTCGGGCGTCGCCGAGCTGATCGCGGCAATTTTGATTCTAATTCCGCCGACGACCTGGCTGGGAGCCGGGCTGGCCCTCGCTGTTATGCTCGGCGCGATCTTCAGCCATCTCTCCGTGCTCGGCATCATCGTAATGGACAATGGCGGATTGCTCTTTGGCCTGGCGCTCGCTGTGGCGGTGTGCAGCGTCGTGCTGCTTTTTTTGCAGCGCCGCCGCCTCCCCCTCATCGGAGCATATCTGTGAAACGATCGCCTTTGCAGGATGCTATCGCTGAAGTTTTGGCCCAGGGCGAATTGCTTCTGAATTCTCTGAGCGACGAAGATTACACGCGCAAACTGCCGGCTGTATTTAGCTCCACTGTTGGCGGGCATTACCGACATTGTCTGGATCATTTCCAAAGTCTGCTGCAAGGATTGGACGCCGATGAAATCAATTACGATCATCGGGAGCGGAACCCTCGCATTGAGAACGATCGAAAGTTCGCGCTCGCGGAAACGCACCGAATCCTGCGCGCGTTTGGATCAATTTCGACGCCGTTTCTCGATTGCCCAATCAACGTCCGGAGCAAGATAAACTATCAACTCGGCGCCGCGCCGTTAATCGGATCGACAGTCGGCCGCGAGTTCATGTACGCCGTCGCGCATGCCATCCATCATTATGCATTGATCGCCGTCATGTGTTGCATGCTTGGCGTGCCGGTTCCCGCCGGATTCGGTGTTGCGCCTTCAACTCTGAAATATCACGCCGAGCAACCAAAAGCAGCGTGAGCTCTACCACCCATGATTGCGCAAGCACTTCTTGCTTCGACTGCAATCATATTGCTGAGCTTCGTTTCGGAAGATGCAGCAACAATTTCTTCTTCGTTGTCGATCTTCGGCGGACCGCTTAGCTGGCCGCTTGGGTTCGCGGCCTGTTTTGCCGGAATCTGGCTGGGCGATCTCGGCCTTTACTCGCTCGCTCGTTGTCTGGGTAAACCTATTTTACAGAGTCGATTGGTTGCCCGCTTTGCCGACGCCGCTGTGATCGGGCGTTGTCAGGAGAAGTTTAATCAGCGCGGCTCGCTAGCGTTACTAGCCAGCCGCTTTGTTCCCGGCATGCGGTTGCCGACGTATCTCGCAGCCGGACTGCTCTCGATGCCGGTTGCGCGATTCGCTATGGTCACCGCGTTCGCGGCGCTGGTGTGGATCGCAGGAATTTTCGCAATCGCAAAGTTCCTTGGTTCCCGCGTATTGATTTGGCTCACCCTCTTCCAAAGCAAAATCGCTGCGATTGTCCTGACTGCATTTTTTATCGGCGCGGTGCTTTTTCTTTTCAGAAATTTCGGTTCTGCACCTGCCTTTTTGAAGCGCTGGACCCGCTGGGAATTCTGGCCCGCCTGGCTGTTCTACATTCCTGTAGGCGTTTACTACGTGTGGCTGGCGATTCGCTATCGCGGTCTCAGCGTGCCGACTTCGGCGAATCCAGGGATGGCGACCGGAGGATTCATCGGCGAATCGAAATCCGAGATCCTTGAGCAACTTCAACAGCGAAATGCGGATCTTGTGGCAGACGCATACTTAATTGAGGGATGCACCACGACCGATCGCTTGCTTTTGCTGGATCGATTTTGTCGTGAATACAAAATTACGCTGCCGTTCATCTTAAAACCAGATGTGGGCCAACGCGGTAACGGCGTGAGATTGATTCGGTCGATGCGCGAGGCATTGCATTATCTTGAAGACGTCGATGCGCCAGTGATCCTGCAACGCTATGCCGCCGGTCCCTACGAAGCTGGTGTCTTTTATTACCGGTTTCCTGGCGATTCACGCGGACACATCTTCGCGATCACGGAAAAAATCTTTCCCGCAATCACAGGAGACGGAATTCATACAGTAGAACAATTGATTCGCGCTGACTCACGCGCAGCGTTGATGGCAAGGACTTACGTTCAGCGGTTTGCGTCGCGCCGGGAAGAGATTCTGGCGCCTGGGGAGACTTTAAAGCTCGTCGAAACCGGTAATCACGCGCAGGGCTGCATTTTCCGCGATGGAATGCATCTTCGTACGCAGGCCCTCGAGCGCGCGATCGATGAGATTTCGCGAAGGCTGCCTGGCTTTTTTATCGGGCGATACGACATTCGATATGCGAACGAGGAAGATTTCAAAGAAGGTCGCAATTTCCAAATCGTCGAGCTCAACGGCGCGACCTCCGAAGCGACCAGCATCTACGACCCGCGCAATTCGCTCTTCTCGGCTTACCGGACGCTGTTCCAGCAATGGAGATTGGTTTTCGCCATTGGCGCGAGGAACAGAGCGAACGGTCACGCACCAACCTCGTTGATGACGCTCTGGCGGAATTGGCGACAATATTCTGCCGCTGCGCTATCGTATCCATTGGCGGATTAATGTGTACGGTTTCGCTTCTCCCAACCGCGCAGGGATTTTATCTCGCGATGAATCGCGACGAAAAGCTGGACCGCTTTACGGCTCTTGCGCCAGCGATTGCTGAGCTTGGGAGCCGCCGCGCTGTTTTTCCACGCGAGCCTACAGGGGACACGTGGATTTCGGCAAATGATGCCGGTGTTTGTCTCGCGTTGATTAACTGGCACCGCGTCGCGCGCGAGCCGCAGAATGATGTCGTTAGCCGTGGCGAAATCGTTAGGGCGCTAGCCGGCAAATCTAGTGCTGACGAGATCGCAAACGGCGTAATGAAGTTGCCGCTACGGAAACTGCGTCCGTTCCGGTTGATTACGATTGTGCCGTCGGAAAGACTCGCAGCCGAATGGCGCTGGAATCTCGAGCGGTTGACTATGGGTAATCATCAATGGCAGCGACAACACTGGTTTTCATCTGGCTTCAACGAGGGTCGCGCAGAACTTGAGCGGCGGCGAGTTTGCGACGCGGCGCATGATCAGCAGGGAAGCTTGAATTGGCTGCGACGGCTGCATCGTTCTCATGCGCCGAAGCGCGGGCCATTTTCAATTTGTATGCATCGCCCGGACGCAGCTACGGTCAGTTACACCGAAGTCGCGGTTTCAGAAAGGCGCGCAACAATGCGTTATAAGCCCGGGCCGTGTTGCTCTAATGGAGCGACGGTGATCAGAACGATTTCGCTCGCACGTTGATTGTAAGCTTGCCTACGCTACGGCGACAAATCAAAGCATGGCTACGGAAGACATCACTCGACCAGTTTTTCTCCCAGTGGTCATCGGCACGCCGCGACAGGGTCGGTTGACCGAACCCGCCGCGAATTTTGTTTACGGGGAAGTATCAAAACGCGGCGATATCAAAACGGAATTAATAGACATTCGTAAAATTCCCATCCGCATGGATGACGCGGGCGAGGCGCTCAAGGATAGTCAGTTCTCGGCGACGGTCGCTCGCGCCGATGGACTGATCTTGGTAGTCCCTGAATACAATCACAGTTTCCCAGGTCTGTTGAAACACGTGCTTGATACAAATCTGAAGGAATACATCCACAAAGCAGTCGGCGTTTGCGGCGTGTCAGCTGGTCCGTTCGGCGGCGCACGCATGATCCAGAGCTTGCTGCCAGTGCTGCGCGAGCTCGGTTTAGTCACAATTTTCTCGGACGTCTATTTCGGCACGGCGGGAAAGCTTTTCGATCCTGCAACCGGTAAAATCACCGACCCAGCTTATAGCGGTCGCGTCGAAAAATTCCTGAACGAGCTTGTCTGGATGGCGCGTGCGCTCCGTCATGCGCGCAAAAATTTGCCGACGGCGTAATTGGCGTGTCTAGGCGATCGTCTGGGGAGCACATGCGCCTCGCGTGTGGATTTCGGCGCCTTCGCCGAAACCCTTCTGCGTAATAGTCGAAGCATGAAGAAAGCTCGCGATGGCGAGGGGGCCATCGCCAGTACGCGGGGGCGTGTGCGCTTCCCTACTTTTGAATCAGCAACACGCTGTGCCCGTCGGGATCGCTGACCATCGCGCCTCTCGAAAAACCGGCCTTGTCCTTAGGCATTGCTACGACCCCAGGTGAAATGAAACGAACGTGTGCATCGCGTAATTTCTTCGCGAGAAGATCGAGATCGTTCGTTGCGATCATCGTCTGCCAATGAACGATGTCGTTCGCCTTTGCATACGCCGGTTGGGCGCGTCCATCGCGCGGGGTGAGATATTCGAGAAACTCAATGCCTGGCCCGGCATCCGCGCGCATTCCAGTAATGCGCAGATGCGCTCCGAAAACCTGGTTCAAATGTTCCTGCTCTGTCCCGAAATTTTCGCTTTCGCCCGCTTTGCGTAGTCCGAGCAAGTCACGATAAAACTTCAAGCTCGCGTCCGTATTCGAAATCCCAATCGCAGTGTGATCGATGCCGAGGAATAGTTTGTCGGTTTTTTCCTGCCAGCGCGGATCGCCTTTGCCCGGCGGAAAATAAATAATCTCCAGATTATGCTGATCGGGATCGCGGAAATAGAACGCCTTAATACCCGCAGCGGCTTTGATCGATGGCGGCAAAGTCTGCGGACCTGTCGAGACGAATTGTACTTTCAGCGCCCGCACCCTTTCGAAAGCCTGATCCATGTCGCGCACGACAATGGCAATGTGTTGAAACCAAAGATCGTTGCTCCGCGAATCCACGGGAATCGGACGGCCCGGGGGAGCCAGATACTGCGTAAGATCGAGATATTGATTTCCCAGCCGCATCCGCACGATTCGCATCCGCGCGCCGAAGACTCCTTCCAAGTGCTCAAATTCGTCTCCGAACACTTCCACATCTGAAATCTTTTGAAATGTGAGCGCGGAATAAAATTCCACAGCGCGATCCAGATCGCTCACCGTCATTCCGATCGATTCGACGGACGTCGCTGCTTGCGCAACGATGCCGCTGAACCCGATGACGAGCAGGAGAAGTGAAAGGCGCTTACTCATTGTGTGTTCACGGTTGTTCTACCCGTGGGCGCTGACCCCGCTGAACTCGTTGCGTTGCTCTCCAGCCTGCCGGCACCACCGCCGCCGGCTACAGCTTCTCGTTCGAGTAATTCAGGAAATCGGCAATTGAAAATGCAGCGGTGCCGATTGTAGTGATGATATTTCGCGCAATACACAATGCCCTTGCCGCGGACGTAAATCACCGCAGCTAGCTGCATCGCCAGGACTGGTGCGGTGAAGTAAATCCAGAGGCCGGTCCAAAGATGGCCGACCAACGCGGAGCCAAATGTGCGCGCCGGATTCATGCTCATCCCTGAGAAGGGCGCTTCCAGCGTGATGTAGGTAGCGACTAGAGCGCCGGCAAACAGTCCAGTGTAACGCGCAATATGCGGTGTGTTGCTGACGCGAAGCACGACCGACATCAACACAAATGCGATGGCGAATTCAGCGATGAACGCAATTGTCGCGCCCTGCGGGCCTGGCAAGGTAGCAGCGTAATGCACTGCTGGATGTGAAATCGCCTCGCGAACGAACACAGCGACCGCGAATACGCCGACTATCCCACCGATGAATTGCGCGATGATATAAAACACTGCATCCCAATTCTTCACTTTACCCAACCGCCAGAAGGTTAGCGTGACTGCGGGATTGAAGTGAGCCCCGGATCGTTTGCCAAGTGGCGAGAAAACCAGCGCGATGGCCGTGCTACCCATCGCGATGCCAGTCAACATTCGGCGAATGAATGCGCTGGGAATGATGCCGGGGACTGGCGAGCTGGGATGCCAGAGCAAAATCGTGAAGAGCCCGGCCGAAATCATGAAGAGGCCGAGCTCAGCTGCCTCGCACAGATATTCAGGCCAATGCTCGCGTAGCGCTTGGATCATGTCGGTCTAATCCAAAATCATCACGGCCGGATGCCTTCGATATTTAGCTTGATACGATACAGTCCGCTCCGCGCGCACATGTAGAGCGTTTTTCCATCAGCGTCGCCCCAGGTGAAGTTGTGCGGATGCTTCGGACCGATGATCGTGCCGAGATGCTTGCCCTGCGGTGAAATAATCCAGAGACCGCCCGGTCCGGAGACGTAAAGATTGCCAGCTTTGTCGATCTTCATCCCATCGAGCGCGTCCTCGGTGCCCGCGCTGGTCATATCGAAGAAAAGTTTTCCGTTCTTAAGAGTGCCGTCCGGGTTGACGTCATAGCGCATCACGATTTTTTTGTGGTCGTCCCAGTTGTCGACATAGAAATATTTTTCGCCCGGTGAGAAGGCGAGGCCGTTTGGCCCGGTCAAATCTTTGCTGACGAGCGTGACCTTCCCATCTTTGGCCGCGAAGACACCGCTGAAAGGCAGTTCCTTGCGCGGATCCTTGAAAAACTCCGGCAAACCAAATGGCGGATCCGTAAAGTAGAGCGTGCCATCGCTGCGGTAAACAAGGTCGTTAGGGCTATTTAGCCTTTTGCCTTCGAATTTGTCGGCGAGAACGGTGAGCTGGCCATCGGGCTCGAGACGCACCACGCGACGGTTTCCGTGTTGATCGATCGTTAGGCGGCCTTGTTGATCGAACGTCAAACCGTTTGAGCCAGGCTGCGTGTACTCGGCAATGTCGGCGCCTTCGTAACCGCTCTTTTCGCGGAACACAGTGAGCTGTCCATTTCCCTCCGGCGAATATTTGTAAATCGTGTTGTTGTTCGGGTCGCTGAAGAGGAGGTAACCGCCTTTGCGGTCCCAGACCGGGCCTTCGGTGAACTTGAAGCCTTCAGCGAGTTTGAAGATCTTCGGATTCGGCGGCACGATCGCGTCGAGTGCGGGACCTTTGCGAATGACTTCGACATTCACTTCACTCGGTGTGATGGCGACGGGCACCACACCGTTCTTGTAAAACTCCAGCTTTGCTTCGCGTATGTAGACGTAATTGGTCGGCGGGTTGGAGAGCGGGCCGTTCACGCCGAAAATCGCGAACTGGATTTTCTGTCCGGCTTGAACCCCGCGATTGATGATCAACCGGTTCGGCGCGTTCCAACCTTTGACGACCGAACCGCCGCTTTGCCCGAGGGCACGCGGCATTTCGCCATCTACCCAGACTTCGGCGTAATCATCAACCGACGTCTCTAAAACCGCGGTCGTTCCCGCAAGATCGACATCTCCGACTCGCGGCGGAATTGTGACGTTGATCCGATACCAATTAAAACAAAGCCGACCCGTGGAGCGTCGCGCATCGAGCGTTGTCGGATCGATCTTTTCCCACTTCGAGTCGTCGAAATCTGCGCCGCTGGCGTGCGGCGTGAAGTCGTAAGTCTTGATTGGTTTGCCGGTCGGTTGTTTGTCCGGACCAGCAGCTTTGAAATCGACTTGGATAATTTTCGTGTCGCTGTAGCGCCACTGACCTTTGACAAGATCGACACCTTCCTTCGTGGCGAGGTCAACCACAGCGTCTGGTTTTCCGGTCGGCGCGTCGGCATTCGTCTCAGCAAGCGCGCGGCTCGCTAGAAAAACCAGCACGCCAAAGATGAACACCGTCGCGAAGCGCAGGCGCCACATGGAGGCGTTGATTGAGGCGTTGCGATGTGCGCGATTGAACTCCATTGCCCAAGCTCGGACTAACGAATCGTTGATCGACATGCGAGTCATGCTTTTCACCGGTTAAGGTGCCGGCGCTTTTTGCTGCGACAAGGCGGGCCAATTTGCGTCGGCCTTCTTCAGGTTGCCTTCGACGTCCTGGTACCAAAGTTTCCAGGCTTTTTCGTTGTGTTGCAGGATCAAACGATCATGCAGCACCTGGAAGTATTGGACTTCGATCGGCGCGAGTTTGTTGATCGATGCGGCGTACCCGCAAAATCCGCCAAATTGCGGCTCGTATTTTGCTGGCGATTTTTCGAACAACTGCTTGTGCTCCGCCGATGCGAACTGGTACGTGGCGCCTTTATAGGTGGCGGTAAATTCCGGCGAGCCTTTGACCGGTTTGCCATCGGTAAAATAGGCAACCGGATCGTAGCCCTGAAGCGCCACGCCGTTTTTGTCGATGTTGACGACTTCGCCCGGTGCTACGGCGGCGAATGCAATCAGAGCTGCGAGATATAAGAGGAATGTTTTCATAACTTTGTGATGAGTTGGTTGGAGTTGAGTTAGCGTTGTGAAACTTGCGGAGCTGCGGCGAGCGCGGTTGGTTTGCAAACGAAGTAATGCAGCTCGCCGGTGACGGCGGTGAATTGGTGTGGGAGTCCGTTGGGAATGACGATCACCGCGCCTTTGGTGATCTGATGTTCCTGACCGCCTTCGATTTTGGTGCCGCGAATCTCGTTAGGCGCGATTTCCTTTGTATCAATAGCTTTTCCACCTGTGACCAGCGTGGCTGATCCATCGACCACATAAATAACGTCGGTATCGAGCGTGTGAATTTCAGCTTGCCCGGGTTCAACGCGGCGGCTGGCATGCACTTTGTAACCGGCAGTTTCCAGCAATGGCTGGCCTTTCGCGAAGGCCGTGGCAACCCGCTCTGCGTCAACAAACGTCGCGTCGTTTGTGGCTTTCATCATTGGCGCGCCGCTAACGTCACCCGCCGCTGTCGATTTTGAGGATGGATCGGCTTTCGGGGATCCAGAGAAAACAGCCGCGCCGGCCAGCGCGAGTTCTTCATCCTGGTTCGCGCTCGCTGCGCCGCTGACGCCGATTCCCCCAACAACCTCTCCGTCGACGACAATTGGAATTCCGCCGATCAATGGTGTGAATCCATCCACGGCCGTCATGGCCGTGCGGCCTTTGTTAATCAATTCCTCAAAGAAGCGTGTCGGTTTCTTGAAAAGAACCGCCGTACGCGCTTTGCCAATGGAGATAGTCGCGCCCATAGCGAAAGTCCTGTCAAGGCGCTCAAGCGCCATCAAGTTGCCGCCTTCATCGACAACTGCAATTACGCCGCCTGGCGCGTTATTTTTTTTAGCGTAATCAACCGCGGCGGCGATCGCTTTCTTCGCGCCGTCGAGATTAAGAGATTTTTTCTCCACGATCTGCGCGCGAGCAGGAGCAACAGCGAATGTCGCCAGTAAGACCGCAATCAGAGTTGAGATAGAAATTTTCATAAGACTTTGCCAGGCTGGCCGGCAATTGGTTAGGCCGGGCCAGCCCGCAATAGAGATTACTTAACGGGATGTTCGAAGGCTGCTTCGCCGAGGTTCACCTCGGCAAAGGCGCACCACATCTGCACTTTGGCGATGTCAGGGACGTAATCGGGGACTACGATCAATTTCTTGACCTTCTGACTTTTCGTCATTAAGCGATCCAGGAGATAGGTTTTGCCGTTCGAGTCCACGATCTGCCAATGCGGATCGGGCGTCTGCGGCGGGACGAAGTCGTCGGAGAGCGTGAGCGTACTCTTGCCGTTTTGCGTCGTATGCGTGACGAAGCCCTTGTTTGCTTTTGCGCCTTGGAACGGTCCACTCTTGTGGCTGTCCTGAGCAAAGCTGCTCACGGCAGCGATGACCAGCGCGGTTAAGGAAGTGAATATGGTTTTATAACTCATGGCCCATTCGTCGCGATGCGCGCGGAATCCTTACAACCAGACGCCTCGGGCCACGCTCATGAGCGTTGCATTCTGAAATATATACGTCCCGAGGTATCGGACCGCTTCCAATGCGGCGCTAGCTGCGTCCTGCTTTACCGGATTTGGTCGACGAGCTTTTGTTTGATCCGTTCCTTCGCGTCTGGTGGAAAAGCAATATCAGATGCCTTTTCGGCATGTTCCGAGAATCGGCGTGCCGTCTCGTGGATGTAACGAAGCTGCTCTTCGTAACGCTGACACCAGCGGCAGATCAAGAAATGAATTCGTTTTTTGATCCGCATCGTCAGCGAGATCGGCTCGTCCATTGATTGGGATAAAATCCGGACCATTTCCCGGCATTTAGGCGTGTGTTTGCCGATGAACTTAACGAGCATCGTTTGCCACAAGTTTCTTCGCGCGAGAACTGACGGGTTACCGATCGGCGATGGGTTGTATGGTTCTTCCGGCATCAGACTTTTCCTCCCGCTGGGATGTCGAACCAATTCACTTCGAGACAGGCTACTTTGGGCTTGCGCACACGCACTAAAGCGTATCGGTAGAGGCCCTCGCGATGGTCGTCTACCCAACGGGACGCTGCCGTGTGAAGATCAACGATGCTCATGGCAAGCTCGCGAACGCTCGAAAGGCCGACACGTCCGATTGCTGCGAGCCGACGATTTCGACGGTACTGCGGAATCAGGCGAATCCCATGAGCGATGCGCACAGTTCGTGTGCGGCGTTTCTGTTTCCACAATTATATGTCGATCAACCGCGCAAAACCTTACGGGGTAAGCCGAAGCTCGACAGGCCTGTAAGGATTCGCCGTGGCGCGCGACGCATCTGCAAATCTGTTTCAAACCATGATCACAATCCGATCCTCAAAAAATAGCTCCGAGGTGGCGTTGAGTTGCCTCGAGGCCACTTTGACGACACCGCGCAGCGTTTACTCAATTTCCTCGGATGGTCCGATGATCGAGCCGGGATCATCTTTTGGTGGCGGGCTTTTCGCCGCTATCTCCTGGCCAGTCTCGCGCTTTCGTCTCGCAGACGGACTGCTGCTGGAACAGCAAATGTTTTTGCCGCATGATGGATCAGCTGTCGCATTCTCATGGGCGCTCCGAGGCGACACAGTTATTTCTGCGCAGTTTGTAGTGAGGCCGTTCTTTTCCGGTTGCGGGCCGCGTTCTTACCGCGATTTCGGTTTTCGCTTCGATTCCGAGCAGGATGGCGGCCGGCTGAGCTGGTTGCCGAACGTGCGGGGGCCAAAGGTCATTGCCGACACCAATGGCCGCTATCACGATGAACCGGTTCGGTTGTTCGATTGCCTTTGCGAGCAAGCAGCAGCTTCGGCGTCAGAGGAAGATCTAATCACCCCGGGACGTTTTGAATTTGAACTCAGCAGGCGACCCTCGGTCTTGATCTTCTCGATGGAAGATCAGGCCATTACTCAACGCAACCAACAGGTCGGTCAATTTCTGGCTGGTCTCATCCAAAGCGATTCCACTTCGGAAAGGTATTTGCTTATCGATTGCTGGTGGGGGACAAAGGCGAAGGCGGAACTTGTGGCCATATAACGGCGGCGGCGGAGAGGCCGCGACGGCATTTGATTCAAAGTCACTGGCGGCACCCGGGCTAGTTCGGTGCGCGCATCCGAATAGCTGACAATTTCGGGCTGGTTTTTTCCACTGGACAGACGCTTTCCGTCGAGCCATGTTCGTGTGAACATGATAAAGAAGTTGCGCCAATTTTTCAACAATCAGAGACGCAGGCGCCGCATATCTGGCCTCTAACTGGCAACAAGAAAATTGCTCGATTTGCTGATATTCTATAAGTATTTGATAACGAAGTTATTGTTCCCGTAGTTCAACGGATAGAACGAAGGTTTCCTAAACCTTAAATGTGGGTTCGATTCCCGCCGGGAACGATTTGTGTGATCCTGCGAGTCTGAGACTCTCTGGGGACGCGCGCAGTTCTGCGCTTCGATTGACTCGCTCGGTCCCGCTCGCTCACCTAACGGGCTTCGTCCATGTCGCACGACTCCCGTCGGCTCCATTCCCGCCGGGAACGCGAAACTCGTTGAGCAATGGGGCGTTGCATCATCGATTTATTAAGCGCGAATCGAATTCGAAATTGATCGGCGGAAAAATGCGGATGCGTTTGAAGTCCGGATGCTCGGGATTCAACAGAAAATTTGTGTCAACGGGACTGATCACGCTCGGCAAAGCCAAAACCGCAGAACGACGTTCTTTCACCCAGCTGTCGCCGATTTCCATTGTCTCAACAGGCGGGGGACTAATGCGCCAGTTCGCCGGCAACTTTTTTATGGGAAAAGTTTCCGTCAGACTGTCCGGCCATTCGAGACGAAATGCTTTGTATTTTTCACCGAGAACGAATGGCACCCGATTCGCGAACACTTCAAACGCAGCGGTGGACTGATGTTCGCTTACATAAACAACGCGCACGCCGGGTGAGTTCCAACGTCCGCCATATCGCCACGGTCCTTCTCCGGTAAACGCCGTCTGCGCGCGACTCGCGCGGACAATCCGCCACGCCGAAGCCATCGTTCCTACGAATAAACGCCGTAATCGATTCGGCCGAGCAAATTATCCACTTCCCGCGCGCCAACCTCTGTTTCTGCATAATCGAGCGGAATCGCGCCGCCAAGACCGCGTTGCGGAAACTTCAACCAGGCCCGCGCTCTTTCGATGTCGCCAAAAACATTCGTCGCGTGTTCGAGTAACCGCGAAAAGCGCATGACTTTATCCGATTCATCTGGCGATAACCGCCCAGCTGCTTTGCGCCGCTGCAAAGTGGATCTTGAGATGCAGAGTTTTGCAGCGAGCTGCTCAAATGGCATATCGATGCTGTCCTGCAAAACTTTCAGATCGGAGAAGGGTAATCCCTTTTGAATCCGGCGAATCAGTTCATGCGGATGCTTCGCTTTTGCGTGAACAGGCTTCTTCTCAAGTGTCGCAGTTTTCATAAATCAAGCGCTAACTCAATTGACACAATCTAATGACTCAATTGGGCGAAGTCAACTCTTGACGCTTCAATTCTGGCCGTCGGAGTTTTCAGGCCCACGAATCACGCGAATTAACGCGGATATTGAGACGAAAAGAGAAATTTCAGAAGATCTTTTTCGCGTGAATTCGTGTGATTCGCGGGTGGTTGTTACGCGGCGATCTGTCCAAGAACGGTGCGCAGCTCGTGGAAATCCACCGGTTTGACCAGGTGAAAATCGAATCCGGCTTCTTTGCCCCGGCGGATATCCTCATCTGTTCCGAAGCCAGTAACAGCCACGGCTTTGATCGGTTGCCGCCGTTTTGCTTCGGAAACTACATTATAGCCGCTGCCGTCTGGGAGGCCGATATCGCTCAGAACAACGTCGAACTCTTTTGAATCAATAATCTTCAGTGCGCTCTGCGCACCATCGGCCACCGAAATCTCATGTCCGAAATGAGTGAGAAGACGGGATAAAGCTTGCAGCGTATCGCTGTGATCTTCTACAACCAGAATACGCAACGGCTTTGCCGGTTTCTGCTGACCCTGCGAACCCATTTGCAATCTTTTCGGTGCATCCCCGCATTGCGTCAAGTGTCATCTTGAAGCTCTGATCCCCGGGAAATTAAATTGAAGTTGTCGTGCCGAATGGCGACACGTTCCTCATTTTCCATTGAGCTTCTTTCGTGATTCGTGCTTCGCCATTTCTCAAGTACCCTGCGTCTATGGTGCGCTTTTTCGCAGAACAGATCCAGTCGCGTTCAACTGAGCCGCCAGATGTTGCCATCGTGACCACGCGCAAAGTCACGCGCCGGTTGATTCCCTTTCTGTTTCTCCTCTACATCGTGGCATGGCTCGACCGAGTTAACGTAGGGTTTGCGGCGCTCCAAATGAATTCCGATCTCGGATTCAGTTCGGCTGCGTTTGGCTTCGGTTCTGGCGTGTTCTTTTTGGGCTACTGCCTGTTCGAGGTTCCGAGTAACCTGCTTCTGCACCGCGTAGGAGCGCGCCGGTGGATCGCGCGAATCATGGTGAGTTGGGGCGCTATTTCAGTGGCTATGATGTTTGTTCGGGTACCGCTGACTTTCTACACGCTGAGGTTTTTGCTCGGAGTTGCCGAGGCAGGTTTCTTCCCCGGAGTGATTTATTATTTGAGCCTGTGGTATCCAGAAGCGCAACGCGCTCGCGCGATTGCAGCGTTCATGGCAGCCATCCCAGTGACGGGTCTTATCGGCGGGCCGTTGTCTGGGGCACTTCTAAATCTGGATGGAGTATTTGGACTCGCGGGATGGCAATGGCTGTTTTTGGCTGAAGGACTTCCTGCGATATTACTTGGCGCTGGCGTGCTGGTTTACCTTACCGATCGTCCCGAGGCTGCGAACTGGCTAGCTCCGGCCGAACAGAAATGGCTCGTCACCAAACTCACGACTGAGCGAGCTGCTTCCCGCGCGGCGCACTCCATTGGCACGTTCGCGGCATTGATCAATGGGACTGTGTGGCAACTCGGAATCATCTTCCTTCTCGCTGCGATTGGTTTTTATGGATACTCGTTTTGGTCACCGCTCGTCATCAAGTCGCTCACGGGAAGCAGTAATCTGGGTATAGGCATGATCCTGGCTGCCATTAGTGGGATCACCATCACTTGTTCGCTGTTGAACAGCGCGCATTCCGATCGCACCGATGAGCGGCCTCTGCATGTGGCTGTTCCCTTGTTGATTCAAGGTACAGGCTTTTTCGGCTGCGCTCTTCTGCCCGAACCCAGATTGGCGATCTTGTCGCTGGCACTTGTTCCGATCGGGCACTGCTCCGCTTATGGCGCGTTTTGGTCGATGCCGACGCGGTTCCTCACGGGCTCAGCTGCGGCGGCCGGTGTTGCGTTGGTTCCGACAATTTCCAATGTAGGCGGATTTCTGGGCCCCACGCTCATTGGGGCAATGAAGGAACATGGAGGCAGACATGCTTCTGCATTCCTGCTACTCGGCGCCTGCGCCATCATCGCAGCGCTTCTCGCCCTGCGGCTACGGCATGCGGTGGTCTTAAGGAGACTACAGGTTGCCAGCGTATAACATTCAGTCGCTTCGCCGAATGTATGTCTGCACATCGGCCCCATAAGGCGCGACGATCCGCAGCTCAGTATTTCAAAAACGAAATCACTGTTGTGGGCTCGATTTGCTTGCGACCGTTAAGAAACTCGAGTTCGATTAAAAACTGCGCTTCGAGGAGCTCTCCCCCCACTTTGCGGATGAGGGCCGCCGCGGCGGCAGAAGTTCCGCCGGTTGCCAGTAAATCATCGACCAGCACAATTCGCTCACCGGCCATCATGGCGTCGGTGTGCATCTCCATTTCCGCTTCGCCGTACTCGAGCGAGTACTTCGCGACCTCGGTCTTGTAAGGTAATTTGCCGCGTTTACGAATCGGGACGAAACCAACGCCGAGTTCGTATGCAACGGCAGATCCAAACAGGAAGCCGCGCGCGTCGATTCCCACAATTTTGTCGATCCTTTTGCCGCGACAGCGCTCGAGAAAAAGATCGATCGATGCACGAAACAACGCCGGATCATTCAAGATCGGCGTGATGTCTTTGAATACGATTCCTTTTTTCGGAAAATCAGGGACATCCCGCACTCCTGCCCGCAATTCTTCGAGGACATCCGTACCCATCGGCGCGATCCTAGCGAGCAACCGCGCAACGTCAACGTTGGCTGCCGTAGCCGCGTCTCTCTGAGACGTCCGGTCCCTGCACTCCGAATTCGGCGAACAATTGCCAACTGGAGACCGCGCGCTTAGGCTACGTTTTCCAGTGGATCGAGTCCTTCTCATCGTTTCGACGGTCTGTTTTCTGGCCGCGGTTGCGCATACAGTCTTTGAATTGCGTGCCCGAGTATTTCGTCCCATGCGGTTCAATTTTTTTGCGGTCGGCTCGGGCTTTATTTTTCAAACGGCGTTTCTGTCGATCCGCAGTCATGCACTGGGGCGCTGTCCACTGACAAACCTCTTTGAAGTGTTCATCTTTCTCGCGTGGTCAGTCGCGCTGATCTATATGCTGGTGGGGCCTGCCTATCGGCTCTCATTGATGGGCGCGTTCACCGCGCCGCTTGTTGTTTTGCTTCAAGGTTTTGCCCTGATTGCGCCCATCGACGTTCGTCATCCGGGGAAAGTAGCAGCAAATCCGTGGCTGGAGTTTCACGCATCGATTTCAACCGTCGCCTACGGTGCGTTCGCGCTCGCCTGTATCGCCGGCGTTATGTATCTGGTCCAGGAACGTCAGCTCAAGACGCATCAGCTGCATTCGATTTTCTATCATCTTCCGCCGCTTACTGATCTCTTCGCCGCGATCACCCGCCTGCTTTGGTGGGGATTTGTGCTGTATACGCTCGGCATCGTCAGCGGTTTTTTTACCGGACATCCATTACCGCGCGTGCAAGTTGTGGCCGCGATCGCCGTGTGGGTGCTTTATGCGGCAATTTTGCAAGGCCAGTGCCTCCGGCGCCTCGCACCGAAACGCGTGGCCGCTTTATGCATTGTCGGTTTCAGCGTTGCCTTGACACTTCTCTGGGGCATCACATTTACCGCGCAGCTGTCCTCCGTGCCATGAACCTGTTCTGCGTGGGATTGAGCCATCACACGGCCAACGTGGAAACGCGCGAGCGTTTTGCCGGTCATGCCGAGACCGACTGTATTTTGCGCAACGCGGGGTGTGCTGAAGCCTTATTGCTCACCACGTGCAATCGGGTGGAAGTCTATGGCGTGTCTGAGAAACGGGTTTCAACGGATGAGATTGCGCGGTGCTTGATGCCTGGGGCCGGAAGTCTTTCGGCGGTCACAGACCGCCATCACAATCAAGCGGCGCCGTTTTATCGATACGAAGGTGCGAAGTGTGCGCAGCATCTTTTTCGCGTTGCTTCCGGGCTCGACTCGATGGTAGTGGGTGAGACCGAAATTCTTGGTCAGACCAAAAAGGCGTACGAAAGGGCGCGTGCTTCCGGAGCGGCGGGGCCTTATCTGCACCGCTTATTTCAACGCGCGTTTCGTGTTGCAAAACAAGTTCGCACACACACGGAAATCACGCGCGGCTCGGTGTCGGTCGGCTCGGTGGCGGTTGATCTTGCTCAAAGAATTTTCGGTCGGCTCGGCAGTTGCAAAGTTTTGGTATTAGGAGCGGGCGAAACAAGCGAGCGTACCGCGCGAGCGCTGGTTTCTCGTGGTGTGAACGATCTCAGAGTGAGCAACCGCTCGATTGATCGCGCTCACGAGTTGGCACGACTCGTTGGTGGCCGCGCGATTCCATTCGAGGAATGGCCGGAGCAATGCCGGGATATCGACAT
>JBKPQL010000071.1:0-5603 GCA_046734045.1 Verrucomicrobiota bacterium | reverse complement strand
GTCACGAAACCAGCGCGCAATATCGCTACGCTCAAATCCGAGCCACCGGTCATGTTGTTCGGTGCGTAGCCATTCGTGTTCGTGCGTGTCGGCGTCCGTGATTACAAGCCGCCCACCTGGTTTCAGGACGCGCGTCATCTCGTGAATGGCACGCCTTGGATCGGGCGCGTGATGCAGCACCATATTTGCCAGAACCACGTCCCCTTCTTCGTCTCGAATCGGCAATGATTCGACATCGCCGACTCGCGTCTCGAAGGTGGGTTGCGAAAGGTGGCTTCGTGCCTGCACGAGCATCCTCTCAGACGAATCGACACCGATGACGTGTGCTCCGGCGGCCAAAGCACCTTCGGCCATGAAACCGGTGCCGGTTCCGACATCGACGACGACGCTGGAGGGGGTTATGCCTGCCGCAGCCATTGCCGAGTTCCGAACGCCTTCGCCGAAAAACGTACGTCGCATCTCGTCCCACTTGTCGGCAACACTCTGGAAGTATTCGCGGGTCTCGTCGCTCATGATGCTTTACAGAGTTAGCTTTCCACGCAGCACTTTCACAGCATAGCCGCCAACACGAACATCCGCTACGCGATAGCCGTGTTTGTTGCCGCGCACGAAAATCCCCGGTCGCTTCGCTTGTTACCGACGGTTCCGCGCGCGCCGAAATGCACAATCCAGTTTCAGCTGAATTAAGCAGCTATCACAATGGCGCGCTTCCGGGCGGTTGCGTCGAGAATCCGCTTTCGCAAACGCAACGATTTCGGCGTCGCTTCCACATATTCGTCGGTGTCGATGTATTCAATCGCGCGTTCCAGACTCATGCATAGCGGCGCTTCGAGCTGAATCCCTTTGCCTTCACCCTGGCTCCGCATGTTGGTGAGATGTTTTGCTTTGCAGGGATTGACTGGCAAATCTTCCGGTCGCGCGTTTTCCCCGACGATCATTCCCGCATAAACGTCTTCCTGCGGACCGATGAAAAGCCGGCCACGTTCCTGAATGTTGTTGAGCGCGTAAGCCGTGCTGGCTCCCGATTCCATCGAGACCATCACACCACGACCGCGTCCTCCGATTTCGCCTTTGAACGGCGCGTATTCACGAAAGAGATGACTCATCACTCCTTCGCCGCGGGTCAGGTTAATAAGATCAGTTTCAAAGCCAATCAGGCCGCGAGTCGGAATAATCGCCTCGATCGACACGCGTGTCGCGTGATGGTTCATGCTCACAACCTCGCCTTTGCGATTGGCAACCGATTGCAAAACGTCACCGAGTTTTTCGTTCGGTAGATCGACATAGAGATTTTCCAGCGGCTCGAGCAGGGCGCCATCCTCTGACCGATGGAAAATCACTTCAGGACGAGAAACCATCACTTCATAGCCCTCGCGTCGCATCTGCTCGACTAGAATTGCGACCTGCATTTCGCCGCGCGCATTGATCTCAAATGCGCCCGCGGTTTCCGTGTCATTGACTTGGAGTGAAACGTTGCCGCGCGTCTCGCGAATAAGGCGCTCGCGAATATTACGCGCCGTCACAAACTTTCCGTCGCGCCCGGCAAACGGCGAATCGTTGACTAGAATGTGCATACAAATCGTAGGCGGATCGATATCTACAAATTGAAGCGGCGTCCGTTCTTCGCGGTCTGAGAGGGTTTCACCGATATAAACTTCCTCGAAACCGGCCAGTCCAATGATGTCGCCGGCGGTGGCGTGTTTTATTTCTACCTGCTCTAATCCCGAATAGGTGAAAAGCGCCGTGACCGTAGACCGCTCATGACGACCATCGCGGTGAATACAGACGATGGAATCTCCGACGGCGACGCGACCGCTGACGATACGCCCAAGCGCAATTCTTCCGAGGTAATCGCTGTAATCCAGATTCGAGACGAGCATTTGAAAGAATGACTCGCTCGAAATTTTTGGCGGCGGCACGTGTTGCACAATCGCTTGAAAGAGTGGCGTCATGTCTTCGTTGTTTTCGTGCAGTTCGCGCATGGCAAAACCGTTCTTCGCGCTGACGTAAATGATTGGGAAATCGAGTTGCTCGTCGGTCGCCTTCAGTTCGACGAAGAGATCGAAAACCTCGTCCAGGACTTTGTGCGGAAGCGCGTTGTCTCTGTCGATCTTGTTGATGACAACAACCGGCTTCAGTTTGTTCTCCAGCGCCTTGCGCAAGACAAAACGCGTCTGCGCCTGTGGTCCATCGTGCGCATCGACAACCAGCAGCACGCCATCCACCATTTTCATGATTCGCTCGACTTCGCCCCCAAAATCCGCGTGGCCGGGGGTATCAACGATGTTGATCCGATAGCCGTTCCACTGAAAAGCTGCGTTCTTCGCGCGAATCGTGATCCCTTTCTCGCGCTCGAGATCCATCGAATCCATCATGCGCTCTTCAATCTTTTGATTGGAGCGAAACGTGCCGGATTGGCGCAATAGTTGATCGACCAGCGTTGTTTTGCCGTGATCGACGTGCGCTATGATGGCGATATTACGAATCTTATCCATTGAGGGGGACTCTCTCCCGAGCAGGAGGAACGCGAATCTTACGAAGGAAGCCAGTCGAGTCAACCCCCGCCGGCACGACCCCTTTCCTAGTTCCCGCGCTATTCTACCAAAAGGAGCCACGCTCGACATAAGATCAAGTACTGGGAAATCATCGCCGACAATTCTCAGCAAAGCCGGTTGGAGTTGGGCTTGTGTCTCAACCCTGGATTCGCGCGGGCGAACGATCTGGATTGCTGACGCACATCGCGACGACGGAAAGCGTTTCGTCGTGCACGCGGAGGAAAAGTTGACTGCGTTTGTGGAACTGGAGTCAGCCCGCGGCGTTTCGGGCATGTGTCGTCCGCTCTCGCACCATGGACATGAGCCGTTCTTTGACGGCGGCGGAAGCTTTCGCCGAGCGCAAGCTAAGCGCGAACGCTTCGTGTAAGGCGTAACATTGTGTAATTAAATGTTCCGCCTTTTTGCCGAACTTTTTGCACCCTAGCTCAAATTCTTCCACTTCGTCAGCCCCCAATGCGCCAATGACATAAAGGCGCGATTGGTTTTGAAATTCCGCAAAGTTCACCTTTCAACCCCTTCAGATGTCGTGCGCGCGGCGAGATTTTCTTCAATCCTGTTGATCAACTCGGGAACATTGACCGGCTTCGCCAGAACGGGATGTCCTTGAATGTGAAGGCCCGCCTTTGCCTCGGCTTTGGTGACGAGAGCGGTGAGAAAGATGATGGGCGTTCTCTGCAATCCTGGATCGGACTCGATTTCTGCTGCTACGTCGCCTCCGTCTCTCTGTGGCATCATTATGTCCAGTAAGATCAGATCCGGTCTGAAATCCTGCGCAATCTGATAAGCCTTGGCGGCGTCGTTTTCTTCCAGCGCAAGATAGGGGCCGATCTTTTCGAGAAGGATTTTGATCAAGTGGCTGCTGTCCCGGTCGTCATCAACAATCAGGATGCGTCGCTCTTCTTTCACCGCCGACCCTCCGACTACTAAGCTTCGTGCGCCGGAATCCCTGCAGCGGTGTCTTATCGCCAAATAATTCTGAAAAGTTGGCGCTGATCCCAAGTTGGTTGTGCGGGCCCATAGGATTTTATCTCATCGTACACTCAGCCGCGCGCCCGATTGCATCTTTCAACAGGGGCTACGATACCTATACTGGTTGCAAACATAACCCCAACTGCCGACCCGGAAGGGGAGCGCAACTGCGGTGCCGGATCACGCCTGGGCGACCGGCGCCGCGCTACATTCTCTATCTGGCCTGCCCCAATCACGTTGCCAGCTTCATCGTAAACGCGAATCACAGCGCCATGTGAACGGCTGCGAAACTTTGCGTCGTCGATTGCATTGGCGGCGCTGGCCGCCGTTGCATTTTAACTTTCCTTTGGGTTTGTTGTTTGTGTTGTGTCACTGACACCGAACAGCAATTGACGCCCGCCCTTGACGTCCCGTTTCGGAATCAGGTCATCTAGGCGAATCAATTTATCTTTTCTGCGCTTAGGCCTCTCATTCCCTGATTCTCCGGTGTGCGCATTCTCTTTGTTCTTCGGTGCACTCACTTGGGCTTCTTGTCTTTCGGCTCTCGCGCTTAGTTCGCGCTTAGTAACTGCCTGCATCCATCGCTGGCTGACCAGAAAGGCTACCGGTATGCGTTTTTGCCATCAGAAGCGGAGGCACCGACGTGACAGTGGTTTGACGCGTTGTGGTCGTAGTCGTCTCGGGTTCGCTTGAGCAAGACACCAGCATCGAGCCGATGATCAGAAGCGCAAAAATGAGAATGATTGATTTTTTCATAGTGTGAATCGCTTCTTTGAAAGGAACGCGAGAGAAGAATGGCTCTACTGCTGTCAGGGTGTTAGGACATAAATCCGGAACTTCAGGCCAAGAAGGGAAAGCCTCGTACTAGCAGTCACAAACCCGACTTGCGCTTCCACCGCATCACTGAGTGCCGGCGCAATGACCTGCAATTTATCGCCATTACGGCGGTTCATCTCATTGCGCACAAATTGATTTGATGCAAGCTCACCACTCCTTGAACTCGCCCGCGTGCTCGTGCGTCTGGATCATGTTGCCTGATTCATCGTAAACGCGAATCACAGCGCGATCAGAGCGGCTGCGAAACTTGGCGTAGCCGATTACATTGCTGATCGCATTCGGTTCGCTATACCACAGCCGACCGAATGGCAGCGCATCGGAGATTAGATCGACGCCGAGTTTATCCCGACGTGGCTTCATTGGCGGAAGAGCTTTCGAGAATTGGCGAAGATCCGGAAAAATTTCACGCGTTCCTCGGGCGGTGTTGCTTAGAAAACAGAGCGCGAACCTCCTCACGCCCGCGCTCCGATGTGCAGTCACTCATGTTCGAGGCGGTCGGTTTCCAAGGGTCGTGGTCTCTTGCGATTTCAGGCAATTGTGGAACAGCCAGCCGGCACGGTGACGGACTCGGTGAGACTGACCGATTTGACTCCTGCCGCCCCGCGATATCTTCTCCGCTTAAATCATCACATCTTAAAATATCCCGCACATTATGATCCAATCCTCACGTCTTCCTTCGCTTCTTCTTTCCGCTTTGTTAGCACTTCCCTTCGGCGCCGGACCGGCCCTGCCCGGCAGCCTTCGGGCGGCGGAGGAGAAAAAAATGGAGTTCCCCTCGGCCAGCCAGCACGCGGTGGTAAAACAACGTGTCGGGTTGACCGATGTCGAGGTGGATTATTCGCGCCCGAACAAGAATGACCGCGAGATCTTCGGCGGCCTGGTGCCTTACGGGAAGCTCTGGCGCACGGGCGCCAACGCGGTCACCAAAATTAAGTTTAGCCACGCGGTAACACTCGGCGGCAAGGAGATCCCGGCAGGTGAGTACGCACTCTTCACAATTCCGACAGCGGACGAGTGGACCATCATCGTTTCGAAGGACGCGAAGGTGCAGAGTGCGGCCGATTATAAACAGGAGAACGATGCCGCGCGTCTCACGGCGAAGCCGGAACCCATTCCGGTCACAATCGAGACGTTCACCATCGCGCTAGCTGATGTGAAAGGCGCTTCCGCAACGCTTAATTTCCTTTGGGATAAAACGCGCGTGCCGGTGAAGTTGACCACGGACGATGTCGAGCAGGTAAG
>JBKPQL010000070.1:0-13245 GCA_046734045.1 Verrucomicrobiota bacterium | reverse complement strand
TCGAAGGACGCGAAGGTGCAGAGCACGGCCGATTATAAGCAGGAGAACGATGCCGTGCGTCTCACAGCGAAGCCGGAACCCATTCCGGTCACAATCGAGACGTTCACCATCGCGCTAGCTGATGTGAAAGGCGCTTCCGCAACGCTTAATTTCCTTTGGGATAAAACGCGCGTGCCAGTGAAGTTGACCACGGACGATGTCGAGCAGGTAAGCAAGCAACTCGACGCAGCGGCTAGCGCAACGACTCCGCTCGACCCGCGCACCGCCTATCAGGCCGCGGCCTTTTACTACGACAATAACAAGGATATGAACCAGGCGGCAAAGTGGATCGACCAGGCGCTGGAGAAGAACCCAGACGCCTACTTTATGCACTACAAGAAGGCGCAGATTCAGGCGAAGCTTGGCAACAAGAAAGAAGCCGTTGCCTCGGCGCAAAAAGCGATCGACATCCTGAAGAAAGACAAAGCGCCGGACGAGTCCGCGATCAAGAACGCGCAGCAGATCATCGACAGCTCGAAGTGAGGATCGAGTCCGCTTGGCCTCATCCGGACCTTCCTCGGCTCATGTTGCCGTACTCGCGCTGTGCTTTGGCCGAGCTGCTGATGATCGCGGCCAAATTTGCCCGCCGCTGACCGCGTTGCTGGAACTTCAGTCTGAGATTGGTGGCGCTAGCGGTTTCATTGCCCCCGGCGGCGACAATGGATCAGAGGCCTAAAATGGCGCGAAACCATCGCTGACAATCTCAGTAAAGCCGGTTGGAGTTGGGGCTGCGTCTCAGCGATTGATTCTCAGGGGCGAACGGACATCAGCGCCATGGAAAAGGCCAGTGAAGCAATCCTGTCACTGAGACCGGTGACCTTCCACTACAAGACTGACACCAAAGGCACACCGCAATTTGGTTTGATTGCCGAAGAAGTCGCAAAGGTGAATCCCGCGCTGGTGCTGCCCGATAAGAAAGGAAAACCTTACAGCGTGCGCTACGAAGCGGTGAATGCGATGTTGCTCAATGAGTTTCTCAAAGAACACGAGAAAGTTCAGAAGCTGGAAGCTGCACTCAAGACGGTCAATGAACGGTTGAAGGCGCAAGATGCGAAGATCGACAAAGTGAACGCGAAAGTCGAAGTGAGCAAAGCCGCACCGCAAACGGTCCTCAACAATCAATAAAGCTGCGTAGCCCAAACGGCAGTAGCAGGCTGACAATCAGCCGTCACCTTTTCAACGGGTGGCGGCTTTTTGTTCACGTGTAAAACTCATGGATCCTTGAACTCGCCGAGACTGGCCGCTCGCGCTCATTCGTCCCCCTGCCATTGATCGGGGCAGCCCCCACCCCATGGGTGAGTATACTCCTGCCTGCGAAGGCTGGGTTTGCTGTACAAGAGACGTGAGAAAAATTTCTTACTCAAAAGTTTAGGGTCGCTCTTTGTCTCGGACGTTGCGCACGCTTTTCAACTCAGCGCACCTAGCTAGAGTGCTGCATGACGAGCACTTCATTAAGGCACGCAGAGTGAAGCCGAAGACCTTCTTCGCCGAGTTAAAGCGACGCAATGTTTACAAAGTCGCGATCGCCTACGGTGTGGTCGGCTGGTTATTGATTCAAGTCGCCACTCAGGTTTTTCCGTTTTTCGAAATTCCGAATTGGGGAATTCGACTCATCGTCCTGTTCATTGTGATCGGCTTTCCGATCGCGCTGGTGATTGCGTGGGCGTTTGAAGCGACGCCCGAAGGGATCAAACGCACAGAAGCTGCAGATGCTGCCGGACAGCGCTCGCGCGGCGGCGCATGGGTTTACATTGTACTCATCGGGGCGGCGCTCTCTGTCGGCTTATTCTTTCTCGGGCGCTACACTGCTTCGCGAAAACAAACCGAGTCAGCTGAGTTGCCGGCGAAGTCTATCGCCGTTCTCCCCTTTGAAAATCTCAGCCGCGACCCGGACAACGCCTATTTTGCTGAGGGCATCAAGGATGAGATTGTGACGAAATTAGCGACTGTGCACGATCTCAAGGTTATCTCGCGCACTTCCACGGCGAAGTATCAGAGCAAGCCGGACAACTTAAAGGCGGTGGCGCAAGAACTGGGGGTCTCCACTGTCCTGGAGGGAGCGGTGCAGAAGACTGGCGGCAAAGTAAGGGTGAACGTGCAGTTAATCGACGCGCGCGCCGATACGCATCTTTGGGCGAAAAGCTACGACCGTGAGCTTAAAGATGTTCTAGGGGTTGAGAGCGAAGTTTCGCAAGAAATTGCGGACGCGCTGCAAGCGAAGCTTTCGGCAAGTGAATTTCATGCTCTCGCCTCAGTCGGGACGCGCGATGCAGAAGCTTATGATCTTTTTCTAAGAGGCGAGTATGAGTTTCACCAAGCTGAGAGCATTCTGGCAAGCGATGCTTACGATCGTGCCGACGGGTTTTACCGGCAGGCCCTGGCACGGGATCCAAATTTTGCCGAGGCTGCGGCAGAGCTCGCGCGCAGTCGGCTATCGCGGCACTGGTATGTTTCAGCTTTGACGGCAACAGACTTGGAGGAGGTGAAGTCGCTTATTGACCGCGCTCTAACGCTGGCTCCAAATTCGCCCGAAGCGCACTTTGCGCTGGGGTTATTCTTTTATTGGGGTTACCGGCAATACGAGAACGCGCTGACAGAGTTCAACCGCACGCTCGAGTTGCAACCCAACAATGCTTTGGCGCAGAAATACCGTGCGTACGTCTATCGCCGGCGTGGTGAATGGGAGCGCTCGCTGGCGGATTCTCAACGAGCAGAGGAACTCGACCCCCGCGATGCATCGATTTCGGCCAATATTGGAGGTACCTACCTGTCATTGCGTCAGTGGAAAGGTGCAGAGAGTGCTGAATTGCGAGCTCTCGCCATTGATCCGCACAACACGATCGCAGCGGCAATGCTGCTCATCACTCGCGTCAACGGCAGGGGCGATGCCGAATCAGCCCGGCGAGCGTTCGATGGTTTTCTGGAAGATACCAAGAACAGGCTCGCTGGCCTAGGCGCGCGCGGCTATGGCGCAGGCGGCGACGTTTGGGCTGTCCTCGGTATGGCGGTTTATCTCGATGTGATTGAAAGACGTTTCACCGGTGCTTTGCAGACTCTGGAGAAGCGGGCGAGCAATAATGATCGTCTCCAGCAGCTTGCCCCGCGCGTCATGCTTCACATTCTGGCCGGACAGGTCGAGGCAGCCAAATCAGCAGCAGAAGAAGCGCTGCCGTTACTCGAGGCCAGACTCAGAGAGCAGTCGGATGATACTTTGGCTATGAGAGAGTTATCCTGGGTTTACCTTGCCCTTGGACGCAACGCCGATGCTCTACGCCTTTCCAGAGAAGCGGCGGACTTAATCTCAGTTGAAAAAGACGCTTTTGCCGGTCCAATTTTTCAGATCGGGCTCGCGCAAATCGAGGCACGTGCAGGCGCACCTGAGGAAGCTATTAGGAGGCTTGGACGTTTGCTCTCCATCCCGGCGGGCGCAGTAGTTTCCATCGCTCGTTTAAAGATTGATCCAGTATGGGACCCAATCCGCAATCGTCCCGATTTTCAGCAACTGCTCTCAGGCCCGCAACAGATTGGACCTAACAAGTAGCTCGCAATGAACGGCTGAGGCACGGCTCTGAGATACCCAAGTGGCCACTGATTTCGGCACACTGCCAGTCGCATGCTGATGTAGTGGAGCCGTTAGCTACAGTGTTTTGTCATATCCCATTTCGCAGCAACGTCCTCGCAACTAACGATACGAAACCAGCATCGTCAGGTGGCGAAGGATAGCCGTGGTCTTCTCGCCACCGCTCGGCCGCGTCGAGATAATCCTTGCCCTCTTCTGGATTGATATTAGGGGCGTGTTTGACGTACTTCAAAAAAGGCAGCCAGTCTTCTTCCAGCACGTATCCAGGCGATATTCCCCAAAATGGATGATCGTATCCGGCTTCTTCGATTTGGTCGCAAACTTGGGCAACTTCCTCATTAGATTCCAATCTGTGCCCCGCTGCTCGCGATAGCGCGTGAAAGGACAGTAACACCGAATGATGTTCTTTTAGGATTGCAGCGCTTCGCTCAAAACAGCCTTGCACAGCTTTGGCGCGTTCCGCCTTCTTCTTATCGCTTAGCGTCTCCAGCTTCTGTTGAACCTGCATATAAACTGGATAGGGAGAGACCAACCACCGAACGAGAAACACGCTTGCTCCAGTCAGTAACGGAACAATGCCCAGGACAAATGCGCTCATTCGATCCGAGATATGCTCGTGAAACCACCGTGGATAAAACCAAATCAGAACTGCCAGCGTAGCTCCAACAACGAGAGATACCCCTCCACAAACTGCACCTGTTCCCTTTAATGCCCATTTACATCTTTCTGAGAGGTAAGTGAAAAAGCTGCGCATCCTAAAAAATATCGATTTTTAATCCTGCGTCTAAGTGATAATCTACTGCGCGAACCGTAAAGGAACCGATTCGAAAAGTAATGGAGAAGCGCTGCTTACTTAGCCTTTTTTCTTTCGTGCTCTTCGTCGCATTTGACCCAGCTTTTGCTGCTCAAGTCGAAATGCTCACTCAAAGCGGCAAGCCCCTCATAAGAAAATCATCCGGTGATCGCTCCTCCACGGTCAGTTCAACGGCGCCCTCCGCCAGGCAGCCGTCGGCACGCTCTCGGCCTGCAGGGCGGTATCCGTGGAAAATAAGTATCGTTACGACTGTCTTTTGGATCGGCGAACAACCCAGCGGAAATAATCCTGTGCCGAATCGGACGAGCTCGTGGGACAAACAATGGTCGAGAAACTACGGCGGTTTTGATGACCCAAATCCGGCCCATCGGAGCAATTATATTCCGATGAAGTTTAGGCCGCGACAGAACCCATTTTACTGTGCGCTCCCTTACAATGACAAGCAACGCACGGGCCATCGACCGGAAGCGCCAGGCGTAGTTCCATGGTTTAAAGAGGCGTACCAGGGCCCGGCGGTGTCCACTTGCAAAGATCGATGGGTCGCGATTCGCAAAGGGAATCGGACGGTTTATGCGCAATGGGAAGACGCAGGACCCTTCCGAACGGACCACTGGCAATACGTGTTCGGCAATGAACGCCCCAAACCTAATCTGAACAAAGGCGCCGGCCTCGATGTTTCACCTGCTGTGCGTGACTACCTCGCACTGCGAGAAACGGATGTAACCGACTGGAGGTTTGTGGACTTTAGCGAAGTGCCGCGCGGGCCGTGGTCAACTGTGGGAGAAAACAACACCTTCGTTATCAACGATGGAAAAAAAAAGCGTGAAGCTCGCTGAGAGGCCAAGACGAAAGGAAATAGACGTGAACGCTCGATAATCGTCGGGCGTACGAGTGCATGAGTTTCTGGAGCGCAGCAACACCAGCGGGCGCGCAAAAGGCCGCCTCCATTTGCTTAATGGTGTGAGAAAATTTCGGTAAAAAAGTTCAGGCCCTGCCGCTACAGACTCAGATTGTCGATCCTGCGATCAAAAGAATCGCATTCCCCCTAACCGCCATGATAGTCTGCGTAGCCTAACCCAAACAAAACTATGCTACACATCATCTGGTCTATCATCATCGGTTTCATCGTCGGTCTGATCGCGCGTGCCGTCATGCCTGGTGCCCAACATCTTGGCTTTGTTACCACCACGCTACTCGGCATTGGCGGTTCAATCGTTGGTGGGTTAATCGCTCGCTTGTTCTCCAGACCCGCGCCCGGTTCTTCGTTTCACCCCGCCGGTTTTATCATGTCGATTATCGGTGCGCTGATTCTGCTCTTTATCTGGGGTAAAATGAACCCTTGATGGCAGGGAGGTCGAGAAAGGCCATTCAACGTTGCCGTACAATTTTCAGCGGTAAGGCAAAAATCTAAAACTCTTCCCGGTTTGGGGTGTATAATACTTAGACACTCAAACATTCTATGAACGCAAAACTCATACTTTTCTTAGGTTGCTTCGCGGTGGCGACGTTGGCCACGCCGGTAGTAAACGCTGATCCGCGCGGTGGTCGCCGGCATTTTAGCTCAATGTCGCCGCGGGGCGGACACGCGTTCACCCGAGGCGGAGCGACATTCGGTCGGGGCACCTCGGGAACATACCGCAACTGGAGCGGCCGTAATTGGAGTGGCCGCAACTGGGGTGGTCGCAATTGGAGCGGTGGCAATTGGAGCGGCCGTAATTGGAGGACTGGCGGTAATTGGAGAGGTGGCAACTGGGGCGGTGGCAACTGGAGTGGCAACCAATCCATTGTTATCGGCGGATTTGGTTTTCCGTTTTTCTACGGGTATCCCTATTACAGTTACTATCCGTACGGCTATTACGGATACAGTTCGTACCCCTACGGGTACGGGTATGATTCTTCGTACGGTTACGGCTATGATTATTACAGCAGTCCCGCTTATGGGTACGGATACTACGGCAATCAAGGCTATGGCTACGGCGGTCAAGGCTACGGCTACGGCAATCAGGGCTATGGCTACGGCAACCAAGGCTATGGCAATCAAGGCCAAGGTTACGACAATCAAGGCCACGGCTATGGCGATCGATCTTCGATTGAGCAGTTACAGCGCCGGCTAGCTCGAGCAGGTTACTATCACGGCGCGATCGATGGAATCATGGGCCCGGAGACCCGCAGTGCAATTCGCGACTTCGAACGTTCGTCCGGCGCAGTGGGTGAGCGCTAGCCGAGAGTCTGATTGTTGATCGTTCGGTTCGTTGACCGCCGCAAAAAAAGAGCCGCATGATGGAAGCCGGGCGCTCGCAAAGAACCTCCGCGAGACGCGCACTGAGGAGACGCCTCACGTTGGGTTGCATTTCTTCGCCACGAAGAGACCGAAAGCCATCACTCCTTCAGCATAAGCTCGTTTCATCAAGGGAAACGATCTGACAAAGCGGCGGGTGGAAGCGTCGGCGAAGCGGAGTAAACACCTCAATGGCAAACGCTCGGCCAACCGGGAACAATAGTCCCAAGTAGGCGTGATCTTGGGTAATATCCTGCGCGGTTTCGACATTGAGGCCAGCGTCGCGCATCCACGCCTTATATTCGCTGAGAGTATTAAGGCCTGCGCTCAGCATCGCATCACCGATCGTCGTGACCAACTCCTCTTCCTCGCCTCGGAGGGGCCGATCTCCCCGAAGCCAGGCACAAATCGCGAGAATGCCACCGGAGTTCAACGCGAATGCACACCTCTTAAAGAAGCCTTTCTTGTTCCGGAAGTGTTCGCTGCTTTCCATTATCCAGATCACATCGATAGATTCCGGCTGCGGTCGCCACAGGTTAACGTCGGCGACTTGAAACTGTACTTGATTATCTAATCCAACGGTCTTCGCTTTCTTCGTTGCGATTCTGGCTTGAACTGGACTGATGGTAAGACCTGTGACGCGGCAGTTGTACTGCTCGGCGAGCCAGAAAGCAGAGCCTCCAAGGCCACAACCAATATCCAGAACGCTAGCGCCGAGCGGGATCGCTGCTTTTGCTGCCAGACGTTCCATCAGTTGGATCTGAGCCCTGCCCACCGATTCGTTGTCTTCCCAGTAACCGTGGTGAATATGTTCGCCCCATAACAGCCGATACAAGAAAGACAGGCGGTCGTAATGCTTCCGAATGTGTGTGATATCGACGTCGAATTCTGCCGGTGGGTTCATTGTAAACTGGTTAGGATCTCGTCAAACTACTGCTTCGTAGCGACGAGGCGATCTAATTCGACGGCATACAGTTGATTGTCCGGAAAGCGATTGTGCAGTTCGGTCAGAATCTCGCGCGCCTTATCTTTTTGGTTGTCTCGCAGCGCAGCTACCCCAAGCAGAAGCTTGGCAAATGGTTCGAGATAATAGCCATCATGGGCGGCCTTCCGCAGCTGTTCGAGCCCCTTCTCCCGATCTGTTTCAGAACCCGTGAGTCGAAGGAAAAGCCGAATCGCCACCGGTTTTAAACTGAGCAAATAATTCTCAATTCCCGAGCCCAGGTAAGCGTCAAACGCCTCTGGATCGACGGCTAAGAGTCTGTTGGCATAAACGCGGCCCGCCTTCGTGTAACTCAGCGCCTTGAGACCCCTCCCGTCAACAAGCGCGATATAATCCGCGCGGAGTCCCTGAGTTAGTGTCTTAACGAACAAAGCGCGGGCATCGCGGTCCGATTTGCGGAGCGCTAAATCCGCCAATCGATCCGCTTGACCGATCCGTTCCATGAAAGATGCTTTCACCCGAGCATCCGGATCGAGCACCTTCCGATTCTTGAACCGGTTGTCATCGACAAAGAGCTGGGACTCCAGCACCCCGAGACGTGCTAGTTCGGAAAAGAGATAGCCTGCGGCGTCTGAAGCCGGACCAAGAGGATCGTTGGGGTGCGATTCCTGCCACCGCTCCAATGTTCGGTGCGCTTCTTCGAACTTTAAATCATACATCTGCAGCCATGCCGAATAAACCTCCTCCGACTTAAGGTTGGAATCACTGGCGAGGACCGGCGCGCTTGAAGCAACGAAAGTCAGCAGAGCGCTTAGGGCGATTCGCATCACTACTAAGTCCCGTACGAATAGACCCTTCTCAAGTCGCTCTCGACCAGTCCGGCGGGAAGCATTGGCGTCACCAGGCCACGTCCGGTAACGAAAAGTGGTTCTGCCACTGTCCAACATAGCCCATTAACAGTGATCGTTGCTAAATATGCCTGGTCCGGTGCGAGCGCAGAGATTCCTGATGGCGGAGCGTCATCCGAACTGCGGCGGTGGATTATATCCCTGAATTAAATCGGGCGGCGTTTAGCTATTTCAGCGTGATTTCGCGCATGAGCTTGGTGCCCATGATCTCGCGAATATCGAGGCGTTTCACTTGGATCGACTGCTGTTGATCGGTTGTGCCCACGGTTTTTCTGGTGATCGGATCGAACTTTTCGCGCGCATTATCGAGCGCGGCCATGTTCTTCGATTCCACCACGGCATTCCGTTCGAGAAATTCAAGGGCTCATGGTGACGCGATGCGGTAGACTACGCCGAGTTTCGCAGCCGCTCACATGACGCTGTGATTCGCGTTTATGATGAGGCGGGCAACCTGATTGAAACGCACGAGCACGGGGGCGACTTCAAAGAGTGGTGAAGTTTTTGCTCGCATCATGTCGCACTTGCCGCTAAAGCAATTCTTCATGGACATTTCTCTCAAGACTTTGGAAGAAGCCCTCGCTGTTCGCCGACAAATCGATACTCTGCAAAAACGTCTTTCCGCGATCTTGGAAGGCGCAGCTCCGAGACCGACAGGTCCTACACAGGCAGGGCGCTACTTTTCGCCCGCGACTAGAGATAAACTTTCTGCTGCCGCCAAAGCCCGTTGGGCAAGATTAAAGGGCGCGAGGAAACCAGCCGCTGCTAGGAAAAAAGGCGGACTCACACCTGCTGGGCGAAAACGGCTTTCTCACCTAATGAAGGCTCGCTGGGCGGCAAGGAGGAAAGCTGCCGCTTTCCGTCGCCATGATGCGCGTCAGCAACGAAGATAGTCCGACCGCGAGAACCCACCGCTGAGACACAGAGCCAACTGCAACCGGCTTTGGTGAGATTGTCAGCGATGATTTCCCAACACTTCACACCGCAGGCCAAACAGCATGGATAAACAAATGAAGCGTCACGGCCCCTATTTATTGTTGTTGACTACTTGCGGTGCAGGCCCCCTCACTTCTGGCTGTGCGTTCAATTTCGGGATTTGCGACGCCCGCTCTTCGTTGTTTTGGAATGATTGTGTTACGTGTAGTCCGTCCTCGATCATTCGATTGAGCAGGTCTGCGAGGTAGTCGCATTCCAGGACTAGCGCGGGACCAAACCACTGAGGATCATCTTGGACGTGCTGGCTAATCCATTCACTCGCCCTCTGGGTGAGTGGTCTAACCAGGGTAAGCGTTCCCTGTGGCAGAATCCAGATGTCGGTTTTGCGGAGACAATTCACGCGCTTGCTGTCATCATCTACGGAAATCCTGGAGCAAAGTTCCTGAATATGTTCCAAAGATGGCCAGTGGGTCACGGGCGGCCCGATTCGGTCATCTGGCCGTAGTGTCAGAGGGACGTGAGCCTTAGCGTCGCGAGGTCTGACAGCCGACTGCGAGGCGAAGGTTGCACGGGGACTTCGCTGGCGCGGTGTCCACATCTTCAGCACGGCCCACTTCAATAACCGCCTCTCCGCACCGGTGAGTGCTCGCAGTCGCTGCCAAAGAACTTCAATCCCAGAATCCTCGACTTTGTCCCACGCAAAAAACATTATCCAACGCCTGAATGATGTGTAGGATGCGGCTTTATACCGTTGTGATTCGCGTTTACGATGAAGCGGGCAACGTGATCGAAACGCACGAGCAAGCTGGAAAGTTCAAAGAGTGCTACGCTTCGCCAAGCAGCGCGGGCGAATCTCGGATCGGGCCCAAGGTAGGGCTTGCTATCTTGCAGCGTTTTGGCGCAAACTGCCTCTATGTGGCGAGAAATAGATTGCAGAACGTCGTCTAACTATAGTTGGATTGATAAGGGAGGCACCATATGAGCTTTCGAGCTGAACTGATTTTAGTGTTTTTACTCCCGTCATTTTCTTTGGCCGGAACCGCTGAATGCGTCAAGAAGCTGTATGAGTATGGACGTGGGTTTGATCCAACACGTTTCTCGAAAGAAGCTACAAAGAAGACTCGAGAAGAGCCGAATCCTAACGGTGCGCCTGGAGAAATGCTGCATTGGACAACGCTTAGCTTAAAGGGCAGCTGGGTTACAACATTGGAATGTAATTCTTGCTCACCCCACAAGGGTGTAACCGACCTGTTTCTGACCGCTAACAGAAAGCTACCTTGCGGATTAACGAACGGAATGTCTGAACAAGCAGTAACGCAGCGTCTAGGCCGACCTTACGAAAGGAAAGATGGAAATCTCCTTTATGTCTATCCGCCATTTGAACAAAATCAGGAGATAATGCTTCGAATGCGCGGCGGAAAACTAGCGGCGATACATTGGGGTTTTTATATGGATTGAGTCGTTGTCAACCCAACCATTCATTGCAGGCGGCGTCGCCCTCCGGGCGCCGCGGCTGAACTCAATACGTTAGGCCACTGGAGGTGGTTATGAAATTATTGAAGGTGCACTATGCGCTCTTGTTTATGACGTTGGTTTCTGTAGCAACTGCCGAGGAAAAAGCAACCTGCCATGAATCGTCGCGGTATTTGATCGTCGAGGGTTCCACTGGACAGGTGGGAACGAATTTCCTGGTCAAATACAAGCTTCAAAAAGGTGAACCGCCGGTTTGTAAATATGTGGTCAAACCAGGTCATTTTGAAATCCCAAATGAAGAGGCAGAGTATTTCCTCGGACTTCAAGGGAATTTACTTATTTTAGACAGTGGCACGGGCCCAGACCCTCGTGGCCTAATCATTTGGGACCTCAGTAAGAAAAAGAAAGTCTATACTGGAAAATATTCGTCGGAGGAGGACGAGCCGAAAATTAAACCAGGTTATATGGAATTCTGGTTGGAAACCGGCCGTGCAACAGAGGAGAATTGTCCAAAGGCGAAAGAATGGTGGGCTAATGGATTAGGAGCTGCAATCGAAACTTGGGTTCGTCTAGATCTATCGGATTTTACCGTCACGAAAAGCTCGAAGACTCGGTGTGTTTCACGCCAATGAGGTCGTGGGCTAACAAATCAAAGCCGACGGGCGAACCGCTGGAAGAGATTTTTAACAGAATGATGATGTCGAGCGTGAAATTCAAAAACTGATGGATTGTCGGCTAACCAGTTGTTTAAAGGGGCTCGATTATTGTCAACCGGCTCAACCTGCGAAGCATCACTTGCTCGGCCAGCACGGGGGAAAGGAACCAATATGAAAACCGGAATCGTCTTATCACTCGTCGCAATATCTTTGGCTTGGATGCCATACGTGTATTCCGCAAGTTTTGATTGCGCAAAAGCTAAAACAAAGATTGATAAACTCGTTTGCGGTGACCCCAAGCTGTCGGATTTAGACGACAAACTAAACGCTCTTTACAAGAAAGTCTTGGAACTAAGCCCCGCTCCTGAAGATTCTAAGGAGCAGCAGCGGGACTGGGTGAAAGATCCGAGAAACACATGTAAAGATGCGGCGTGTCTGGAGAAGGCTTATGCAAGTCGAATCTCCGAACTGGAAGAAGATTTGAAGAATCTTCCGTTCAAACCATCTCTAGAAAAACCGCTCCTTACTTTTCCCGCTCGTTCAGGAGAGCAAATAGACGCTACGCATATTGTAAAAAAGGAACCGTTGGAATTAACCGGTCGAATTAGTTATGGCCACGATCCCGCCGGAGCTAGCTGCGATATTGTTTCAGCTAAGAGATACTACACAATCCGCTACATGTGGGAGTTGACCGATGTCCAGAAAGACATCCTGGACAAGATTGAATGGCGTCAGTACGTTGTCTTGAAGGGGCAGTTGGTGACGTTTACAGATGGCTCCAAAGCTATCGATCCTGATTCCATCGTCCAGATTTTCGGGCAATCTCCCTGACTCATCGCGGTGCTAGTGCTAAGGAGTAGTTATAAAAAGAATTATTCAGTTATTGATTTATCTATCTTTTATAAGTCTGATTGAGAGTTCGTACGCAAATCCTCAGCAAAAAGAGTTTGAGGGAGAATGGTGCTGCCACACAAAGTGCGAAGGTTTGGCTTTCGATATTCATTTACACCAAGATGGCGATCATTTGACCGGCTATCATTCTGGGGCGACGAAAGACGGAAGGAGGACTGATACCGCTCCAGATGGTGAAGGCGAACCCTCAATTAATGGCAGAATCAAAGGGTATACGGCAACCGTTGATGTGCATAGTGTTTATTCAGACGCGGTAGTAACAGTGCGTTTGGCGCTCCATGGAAGAAACTTGGAGTGGAAGATGGTGGAGGTGAAAAAGCGCGGCGAATACTATTTCCCTGACAAAGCAACTCTCGGCAGATGTCACTAGGATGCGAGAAAAGACGGTTGGTGGATGCCAAAATGAAAAGGTTGGCGAGAATCGAGTGCGATGCCGTTAACTCGCCCTTCAGTCGTCGTCCAATTGTTATTCTCACAATGCAAACAACCCTTCATCCGCTCCGGTTGTGGACCAAGCGCGGTAAAACTTGGTTGGATACGCGAAATTCTTCAGCCGGTTACACGGCGCTGTGATTCGCGTTTACGATGAAACGGGCAATGTGATTGAGACGCACGAGCACAAGGGCGATTTCAAAGAGCCCGTAGCGCTTGGAAACAAAAAGCCGCCACGCTGATGAAACGTGACGGCTAATTGTCACCCTGCTGTTAC
>JBKPQL010000069.1:0-10091 GCA_046734045.1 Verrucomicrobiota bacterium | reverse complement strand
TGGAAATCCGACGCTCGCCACGAGTGCGATACGCACGAATCCGAACTTATTTAGCACGTTTTTAATCATTAGTTTCTCCATTGGTTTGGTTAGGTTTAGGTGCGTTTATTAAACTTTTTGAAGCCTGACAAGCTTTTTTTTAATTTTTTTTTGAACGCTTGAAGGCCCCCATTTGTCCCTGAGCGTCCGGTTTTAATGAGCGGCCAAGGCAGTGGCAAGCTTTTTTTTAATTTTTTTTTAAATTTTTTTGAGCGGCTTTTGCGGCCGCGTTTACCTCGGTTGGAGTGCGCCCCTTATTTGAGACGAATCTGCTAGAAAGCAGCGTCACAAATTTCGATAGCGCCGAAGTGCGTAGTTTGGAATGCGTGGACACATGCCCGCTTTCACAATGCCATGGCCCCACTGGAATTACGATGGGCGCAATTGGCCGGCGATAGACCGAGCGCTCGAATCTTGATTCAACTTTCCCAAAATTGATCACATCTTGCGCTTCGACGCGGCAAGCGAACGCGCAGGTCGGGGCGGCTTGCTACGCACCGTGGATTTGACTGCGGATTGAGCCGATGGCGTTACGACGCGGGGAGGCTTACTTTCTCATGCCTGCGAGATTTTTCGATGTACAATGAGCGTCGCCAGACGTGATTTCGCACAAGTACAAATGCATTTTCGTTGAGGTGCCTAAGACCGGTTCGACCAGCATCCGCGCCATCCTGGGTAAGGCTTGGAAGCCGCATCTGAATCTGTGGCAGATCAAGAACCAGATGCAGACATATTGGACGCGTTATGGCGGAAGGAAGAATCGGATTCTTGCGTCTTTGTATTTGTTGCTTCCGGAAGAGCGCCGCAGAGAAATCGGACGCAAACAATTCGAGACCTATTTCAAGTTTGGATTCGTTCGCAACCCGTGGGATCGCGTCGTTTCTCTTTACGAGCGCACAGAGGCGTTACAACTCAGAGACAAAATGACGTTCGACGAATTTGTCGATTGGATTCAACACAGCAGCGCCACCTGCGTTCACTCTTCCCCACATCGGTACCAATTGGATTGGTTCGTCGATCCCAACGGAAATGTGCTCGCCGATTTCATTGGGAAATTTGAACGACTCGACGAGGACTGGGCTTTTGTGGCGAAGAAGCTGGGCGTGAGCGAGAAGTTGCCCCACCAAAGGGAAAATCCGCGGGTGCGGCATTACACTGAATACTACACGCCACAGACCAGGGATATAATCGCGAACAAGTTCAGAGTGGACATCGAGCATTTTGGCTATGAGTTCGCCGGATAAAATTAAAGCGATCGTTCTCACGTGCGATCGGTATCGAGCAACAACAGAGCACGTGATCTTTCAATACGAACGGCTTTGGCCGGATCACCCGTTCGTTTTTCACGTTCCTTACCAAGAGCTTGGCGGAGTGGACACCGAACAGGTCAGGTACCTAACCTCGCCCTCAGATATTAAGGCGACCGTCTTGCATTTGCTGGCGGACATCGATGATGAAGAATGGATTTACTGGTGCGTGGACGACAAATACCCGATCCAACTTGTCACCGACAAAATCGCCAGCCTGATTTCTCATGCCATGCGATCACCGGAAGTAGATGGTCTTTTGTTCTGCCGATGCAGGGCGACCCTAAATAGCCCCAAGCTAACGCTCTACCCACGTAAGGTTAAGAATCCATTTGGCGATGTTTACTTCGAACGGAGGGCTTGGTTCCAAATATGGATTCATCAGATCCTCCGCGCCAAAGTGCTTCGATACCTTTTCACCCATCTGCCGGACCACATTCCCAGTGCAAAGGCGATGGATGAGATCAAGGACGATGTGCCCAAGTTGCCCGAGCACCGCTTGTTTGTGACAAAGGAAAATTTCGCGGTGTTTGGAGAAAGCACCCGGCGGGGTGTGATCACGCAAAATTGCTACGAGAGCATGGTCGCGGCAGGGATTGAGTTACCAGAATGGTTTCGCCATCCGGACGGAGAATACGTGACGCTCGGAAAATTGTAGCTCTTATCGCTGCTCAAACGTATAGCCAAAACGTTCGATCTCCCTGGCAAACCGCGTGCGTACCAATTCGCGAAGCTCGTCATCGTAATATTTTGAATAATGTTCGCGGGTGGAGCGGTTATACTGCGGCAGGATCGTTGGCGAGATGTCTAACACCGCGCAGACGGTGCGAAAATCCTCCGCAAGATTCTCGAAACGCATGATGTAATCCACGTTGCCGAATGGATCTCCTTCGCCTTTATCGAGCCGGAGATAATCTGCGACCGACAGAGCTCTTGAAATGACCTTTCTGAATTTTTTCCTATCCCATGCCTCCGTCTTATGCGTAGGCGTAAAATAATAGGAGACCATTCGGTCCCACGGATTTCGCACACATGTGAACTTGTAGAGGTTCCCAAACTCGGCCTCTCCAAGGGCGGCCCGGTACTCAACCAGCGTTGAGTGTTTCTTGATTCTGTACTTCGGATTCCGCAGCCCAAAACGCTCGATCCCATCCTGCTCCTTGCGCAACGCAACGAGTTCATCCTCTGAATAATCGCGCAGCGCGCTCTGAATCGAGTTGCCGGCGGTCTTTGGTATATGAACGAACAGAAAACGTTTCTGTAATGAGATCATTCGCGAGGCCTAGTCTACGACGCGTGGTTCGTGATGCGAGTACTGGCCAGCATCTTGCGAGCGTGCGAGAGGTTCCCTCGGGAACAATGATCCTGTCTCATAAATACAAATTCATTTTCATTAAGACGGCAAAGACCGCTGGCACGAGCGTTGAAGTCTTTCTGTCCAAGTATTGCGGTCCCGGCGATGTCCTGACCCCGGTCACGCCGCCGATCGAAGGACATCAACCGCGCAATTACGAGGGATTCATTAACCCAATCCCTGAAATTCTTGAGAGACCAGGCAAATTTTTTTCCGCGCTGCAACATTCAATCTTCAGTCGCGAGAAATTTTACCGTCACATGCCGGCTTCTGAGGTGCAGAAGCGTGTTCCTGCCGAAGTTTGGAACAGCTATTTCAAATTTTGCGTGGAACGAAATCCCTGGGACAAAGTTTTGTCTCACTACCATATGCACGCCGCCCGCGAAGGCGGTTCGCTTTCCCTGGATGAGTATCTCGCTCGTGGCCGGTTCCCGATTAACTACTTCCGGTACACTGATCGCGCCGGCACGAAAATCATCGTGGATCGCGTCCTCCGCTACGAGAACCTGATGGCCGAACTTGGTGAAGTCTTCTCGCAATTGGACATCGCTTTCGATGGAACCCTTGGTGTCGCAGCAAAATCCGAATATCGGACCGATCGGAGACCGTACCGGCAGGTATTCAACGACGAACAACGACGAATCGTGGAAAAAGCTTTTGCTAAAGAAATCGAACTGCATGGCTATCAGTTTTGAGTCTCAGGGCCGGCCCAGGGATCACTCACAATCTGAGCTTGTCGTTTGCAGATTCCTGCCACCGATGAATCTCGCCGGTGAGGCGCGAAATAACTGGCGCATATTGTCGATCCTCGTAAAGGTTGCGCGTCTCCCAGGGATCGTCATTCAAGTTGTACAACTCGTTCACATCCTTGTCGCGCAGACAAAGCTTCCACCCCTCGAAGGAAACAACAGCGCGAGTAGACTCTTCGACGGCGCGCTTGACTAGCCGCCGCCGAGCCAATGACGTCCCCTTTTTTACTTTCGTCCGGTTTGGGGCCCACTCCAGAAATACGTTCTCCGGCGGCGCTACTTCTTCAGTGATTACTGGCAGCAGACTCTTACCAACGCACTGAGGATGTCTTGGCTGACGGAGAAGATCGAGCAGCGTTGGCACCAAATCGATGTGACTGACCGGTTGTAAAACGATTTTGCCTCTTTTCTGGCCCGGCAGCCGAATCAACAACGGAACGCGCGCGGCTTCTTCGAACATTGTTTCTTTCCCAAAGAGATGATGTGCGCCAAGGCTATCACCGTGGTCGCTGGTGTGCACCACGATCGTGTTGCCGCTTAAGCCGAATCGCTCCAGGCATCCAAGGATGGCGCCAATGCTTTGATCCACCAGCGTGATTAAGCCGAGATAGCGCTGTTTAATACTTCGATATTCTTCAGGGGTGATGCCAAAAAACAATTGAGCCGGCAATCGCTGGCGATCCAGCGCCGCTTCGGCTTGCTGCCATTCGCGCATCAAACGATAGCGTAGCGGAACGTTTTCACTCGCAGGAAGAGTGGCAGTCGGATCGAGGTCCACTTGATCGAGCGGATGTTCATCGTTGAGTGGACCGTTGTAGGGTGAGTGCGGTTCTACAAAACCAACAACGAGAATGAAAGGATCGCGATCATGTTTTTCGATAAATTCGCAGGCGTGTTTTTCGAGGAACTTTGGACGCGAAAGTTCGAGCGGCAGGTTGCTGATGGCCAATTTTGAGAATCGTCCATTCGGCTTATCGGGCACAACGCCGGCAGAAACGAGGAAGTTTACGTAGTCGCCGTGATCGTCAGTGGAAATCCACTGTTGGAATCCGCGCCCGGCAGGTCCTTCCTCGCCGAGATGCCACTTCCCGATGTACGCAGTGCGATAATCTTTGTCCTCCATCAGCTCGGGGAAAACACGAAACCGTCGGTCGAGTGGAACGTTGTTCCTAGTGCAACCGTTAATGTGCGGCCGAGTACCTGTCATAAGCGAAGAACGCGAGGGCGTGCAAACCGGATGAGTGACGTACGCCCGCTCGAAGACTACAGATTCAGATGCAAGTTTGTTCAGATTGGGCGCGTGCACCTTTACGCCTCCGTAGCAACAGACGGTGTCCGCTCTCTGTTGGTCCGGCAGGAAAAAAACCAAATTTGGCTTTCGCTCTGCACCCATAGTTTTTCAGGTCACGCGCTAAATCAGCCCTCGCCGTTCTTGCAGTCGGCTCGCGGTTTTGTACTCCAAACGCGGTGAACCAGAATGCTGCTGAAAGAATGCATACTTTCTTTCATCCCTGTCGGGACTCGCGCGGTTTATATCACAAATAGCCCAGCCTTAAAACGTCGGGCTATTACCATTGCAAAAAAACATCTCTCGCCGCACCGATGATCTCGCCGCCTAACTCCTCGTGAATCATATCCTCATTCGTCCTAGTCGTGTGATTCGTGGTTATCGGCTTCGGCGACGGAAGCGAGTTCGCTATCTTTCGAGCCGAATGCTGCGTACGAAATCGATGGAAAACGGAGCCCCTTCTCGAAAAAGATTCGTTCGCGCTCGACAGTTGCGCCCCGGCTTACAAGAAAGTCGCGCAGCTCGGACGCGTGGTAATCAGGGGGGTTGAGCTCAAGAAAGATTTTGCCACCGGGCGCGAGGTGTCGCTGCAAATCGCGCAGCAGAAAATCCCATTCCGCCGATCCCCAGCTTCGTTTTGACGGCTGGTAAAGGTTAAACGTGACCGAAAATGCGGTGATCCAATCAAATTTTTGACCAAGGTCGGGCAGTGCCTCGAATGCGCTAATCTCCCAAAGCACACGTGGAACATCGAAAAGCTCGACCAACTCGGTATACAGATCGATGTGTCCGACGTCGAGACCCAGGACGGAATGGCCGAGTTTTTTGAGGATGAACAAGAAAAATCCGCCTCCGCAGCCAAGGTCGAGCACGCGTTTGGGCGTTGAACGATGGAGTTTTAGATCTTGCACGCGTTCGCGATTCACCCTCAAGTAGCGATCAACATCTGTGTATTTGGCGAATCCCTCGGGGGAATCGGTATAGCGTTGCTGAATTTCGCGCAATCGTTCCAGATCGATTTTCGCCCGCAGTGGCTCCAGTGGCAGAGGAAAAAAGGAGCGCCGCACTCTCCGCCACGCGCGCCGATAGGTTAACCGTCCTGCCAGTTTGCGGATTTTGTGCCCGAGTTTCATTTTACAAATCAAGTAGTATGGCACCCGCCGAACGCGAAACAAGGTCCGGCCGCGGTGACGATAAATGGGCGTTGATCCCACAGCACGCTCTGATCTGCGTCTCGTTCCACTTCAGCATAAGGGACGCTGGAATTCAAAGGTGAGACCAGCAGCAGAATCAATCCGCCGACCGTCTCAGTCCGGAAGAAACGCTGGAATATGGTTGGCTGTTTTTTCTAACCGCGAATCGACGCGAATGAACACGAATTTACAAGGAGGGATCCTCGCTAATCACGCGAATTCACTCGAAAAAATCCCTTTCATTTTCTGCTGCAATTCGCGTCTATTCGCTTGATTCGCGGGCGAATCCTCTCCCTGGTTTGTGTGCATTGGTGTTTCATTAGTGGTTAACTCTACCTCATGTTCGCGGGTCTGATTGAAGAAGTCGGCGCGGTTATCGAGGTGCGAGCGAGTGATCGCGGCACTGAGTTGGAAATTGCCGCGCCGAGCACTGCGAAGAAAACACGCAGCGGCGACAGTATCGCTGTGAATGGGTGCTGCCTGACATTAACTTCGCGACGCGGCGATCGCCTCACCTTCGATCTCCTCCAGGAAACAATCAGTCGCACGAATCTGAAAAATTTGTGCCGGAAGGATCCAGTAAATCTGGAGTGCGCCTTGCCCGCCACGGGCCGCCTGGGTGGACATTTTGTCCAAGGCCACATCGATTGCGTGTCGGCCATTGTCGTCTTCAGCAAGAAAGGCTCAGACTTTCGATTGGAAGTCGAGTTACCCAGCGAGTTCGCACACTATGTAGCTCGCAAAGGTTCGATCGCCCTGAACGGAATCAGCCTAACGGTTGCTGATGTCTTTCCTAAAAGCTTCGTCGTATGGATCATCCCGTACACGAAACGCCACACCAACCTCGATCGCGCGCAGGCCGGGGATCTCGTGAACACCGAGTTCGACATTCTGGCTAAGTACGTCGAGCGAAGACTCGCCATTCGTGGTTAAAAAATGACCGCGCGTCAGCGCTCTTGCATAGTCGGCGTAATCGCATCACAGGCGGACTTGGATCGCGCCATGCGAATGCGCAAGCCGCCGGATTTATTCGAGCTGCGTCTGGATTGTCTCGCGCGCATTGTGGATCAACTGGAACATAAATTGCCTAGGTTGCGCGCGCCCCTCATCATCACCGCGAGACACCCCCAAGAGGGCGGCGCTAACACCTTATCACTGCGGCAACGACGCGATTTACTGACTCGATTTTTACGCCACGCAGACTATGTCGATGTCGAATTGCGCTCAGCGTTGGATCTGCGTTCATTGCTCAAGTTGGCGGAGCAGAAAAACGTGCGGCGGATCATTTCACTCCACAATTTCAAATCGACACCGCCTGCTCGAATTCTGTTGGCGAAAGCCCGCGCTGCCCAAGCGCGTGCCGCAAATATCTTCAAGGTCGCGACGCGCACTGACACACCCTTTGAACTCGCACGTCTGCTCGATTTCATCATAAAGAAGGATGTCGATCTTGCCGTAGCCGCAATGGGTATCGGCAAACTTGGCGCGATTTCGCGCGTCCTGCTGGCGCGCGCCGGCTCGGCCCTGGTTTACGCGTCGGTCGCCGAAGGGACCGACATCGAAGGACAGCTCTCGCTCCAACAACTTCGCGCGCTTGGAATCGCTTCGCGACGGTAAGTCGTGAAATGGTTAGATCCCTAAATAGGCTACGTTTTGACGTCGTAACAAATCACGAATCAACGTTTCACTCGCTTGCTCTTTCCCCAGCGCATATATGCTAAAAAGCGAATTAACATGTCTTCGCCTGTAACTTTGCCACAGCAACTGCCGGTGATGCCGCTACCGGGCGCGGTGCTTTTTCCGCACGGGTTGCTCCCGCTCTACATCTTCGAGCCGCGGTATCGCAGCATGCTCGAACACGCGCTTCACCATCATCGCATGTTTTGCGTGACGCTCATCAAGCCGAGTTGCCCCGACTGGCACGCGCCAGAGGATTTTTTTCATCTTGCCACCGTCGGCTTGATTCGCGCATGTGTCGGGCGCGGTGATGGCACATCGAATTTGATCCTGCAAGGCCTGCAACGTGTGCGCTTTGTCAGTTTTGAGCAGGAAACGCCGTTCCCGATTGCCAGGATCGACATCGTCGAGTCCCGCGGCGCACCCACGGTCGAGACTGAAGCGCTTGGCGCAAAAGTGCTCGAGCTGTACGCGAATCTAAAAAACGATCGGCGCCAGCTGCCGACAAAAGTCGATCGATATCTTTCCGAATTGCGCGACTTAGAAATGCTGGCGGATCTCATGGCTTCGACATTCATCAACGATCCGTTGCGGCGGCAACGCGTCCTCGAAGAACGTTCTCTTAACGAGCGACTCCGTTTCCTCATCAGATATTTACGAGACGAAATTGGCAATGCGGCGGCGTAGCTAGGAACAGCTCTCGGCGCTGCCACGTGCCTAGCGCCAAAGGCGCCACATTCATGTCAAAGCCTGGGCAACACCCTAGGATTACCGAAATGCGAAGTCACCAGCGCTGCCCCGAAAACTGTCGGGGCGTGTGCGGCATGCTACCGCGCAATGCGTGCGTATTCTTCCATCAAATACCGATCCGTCATTCCTGCAACGTAATCGCATACGGTGCGATGCAATCCTTCCTTTTCAATCCGCCTCGTCGCGCCATCACCGAGCCTGTCGGGATCGGCAAAGTACGCTTCAAAAACCCGTCGCAGCATCCCGCACGCGCGCCGGTTCACTTCGGAAACGCGCGGATGATAATAAACATTCTGATATAAAAATTTCCGGAGCGCGCGATTCGCTTCCGCTAATTCATCACTGTAGCGAATCAGCGGTGCTGGCTGCCGCCGGACGTCATCGGTGGTTCGCACGCCGGATTCCGCGATCGATTTTGCACTCGTCGCAACCAGATCGTGCACTTCGTTGTCGATGATGTCGCGAATGACTAACTTGTGCAGCTCGGGTTCCCGCACGCCGGCGTAGCGCGTAAGCACAGCGCCATGGCTTTGCCGCCAGATTTCGTTTTCTCCCAACTGCGCCGCGCTCAAAACTTCAAAATCAACGGCATCATCGAGATCGTGGCTGTAATAAGTAATCTCATCCGCGAGATCCGCGACCTGCGCCTCCAACGATGGACAATAATATTTTCCTCCTCCCGGCGCCGGGAAATCGTAAGGGCGTTGATGTTTCCTCACACCTTCGCGCACTTCGAATGTCAAATTTAGACCCGGAAAATGCGGATATGGAGTTTCGAGCAGTTCGACTACGCGCATGCTCTGGCGGTTGTGATCGAATCCGCCGTGTTCACGCATGCATTCCGCCAGCATCTCCTCGCCGGAGTGCCCAAAAGGCGCATGCCCCAAATCGTGCGCCAGCGCGATCGCTTCGGCGAGATCCTCGTTCAGCCCCAATGCTCGGGCGATCGTCCGGCTGATCGAGGCCACTTCGATGGAGTGCGTCAGGCGCGTGCGCAAATGGTCGCCGGTGCCGTTGAGGAAAACCTGGGTCTTATATTCCAGGCGACGAAATGCACGGGAGTGAATAATGCGGGCGCGGTCCCGCTGAAATTCCGTGCGATAGGCGTGGCTGGGTTCTGGGTGTTGCCGCCCGCGCGAATCACCAGATTTTTGAGCAAACGGCGCGAGCATGGCGCGCTCTGCTGCCTCCATTTGCCCGCGCATCTTCCAATTTTCGTTCATCGTTCGGATAGATAACTCGAAGGGACGACTTCCGTGTCGTCGTCGGCCACTGGCCGAACGGGACAGAGTCCGTCGTACCGGTGCTCCGCCGCGTTATTCTTCGTTTGGTGTCTTTTGCATCCCCGAATTCGTACGCGACGCACGCTGTGCCATGCGCGCTTCCAATCTCAACGTAAGCAAATCGAAAATAGCCAGCAACATCGCGGTCAGCGTCAGCCATGCGCAAATCAGCCAAAATAAAATGAACTCGGCCGGATGCTCGCGCGGGTTAAGCGTCGATTGCAAAAAGGTCGAGCCGGAGACCAAAAGAATCAGCGCAACCATAAGCAGAACGAACATCGTTTTGCGCCGCGTGCTTCGGTCGCGAATGATTCCGCGCGTCACGTGAACGATGAGGGAAGTCGCACCCTCTGCTTTTGCCTCAGACGAATTTTTCGACACGGTAGACTGCATTTGCCAGCGCTCGCGCGCTTGCTACTTATCGATCTTACAATCCGAGAAATCCAAAGCA
>JBKPQL010000068.1:0-6643 GCA_046734045.1 Verrucomicrobiota bacterium | reverse complement strand
CGCTCGTAGTTATGCCACGCGTGCAGAAACTCGGTTTTTACACTGGCCGCGAGTCGCCGCGCGTGCGAGTCCTCGCGAGACCGGTTGCACCCCTGCACTGCAAATGCAGCCAGGAGTGCGAACAAAAGTCCGAGCGCCACTGCTCCACGTTTAATTTTCGTTGCTGGAGCCCTGCGATTTTCCAGTGTCACCGCATCGCGCACCATGATCTGCAAATTGGGTTATTTCGGGGCGTGATATCGCTCGAAATAGTAAGTCATCGTGAAGTTCGCCTGAAACTTCTTATTGCCGCCGTCGAGCTGCTTTTCCAATGTGGCGCTGAGGACGACCGGGATATTTGAAAGGCGTTTGGCCACGCCCACGTCTACGGTGTGAGTCCAGTGGTCGCCCTTTTCAAAATCAACCTTTGCTTTGTACCTCGTACCGATCGACCAATCATGCGGAAGGATAAAGGTGGCAGGTAAAGACAGCTCGAGGTAACGCTGCGGCGGGGCATTATGTTCTTCGGCGATTGAATGAGTGTACTCGGCAGTGGGTATCAGCGTGAGCCAGTTCGTGACATCGTGTGCGACGGCCCAAGACGAGTGGAAACGCCACATGCTGTCACCAAGCGCAGGATTAGAGGCAGTATCGGTATGCAACTCGATGCCACCGCCCGTACGCCATCTTTCGCTCAGGCGAAAAGCGGTGCCCGTGGCAACCTCGATATCACCCACCCCGCCTATGTCGGCGTGGCCCGATGATTCATCGCTTCGGTCATAAACGAACGGCACCTTAAGCCGCACAGCCCAGTCTTCCCAGTCGCTAACTCGCCAAGCCCATAGTCCTGCCAGCGTCCACGTGGCCTTTTCCGCACCATGTTTGAATTGGTCCCATTCCGTGTCCAGCCATACGCTAGACTGAAGGATGGTCCGTTTTTCGTTTAGTGCTTTCAGTTGTTGGTCCGCGGTAGCGGTCGCGGAATCGGCGGACGACGTTTCTGCCGCCGGCAACACGCGCGCGGCAACTAAGACAAGAATAACAACGAGAAATCGGGCGAAAGAATTGCAAGGCATGAGAAAAGACCAGTAACAAATACAATCGGTCCGGTTGCCACGCGGTCTTCCTTGCCGGCATAGCTCAGCTGGTAGAGCAGCTGATTTGTAATCAGCAGGTCGTCGGTTCAAATCCGACTGCCGGCTCCAGCGTAAATCGCGGTATCTCGACAATGTGAAAAATCTGCTTGGACACTTCTTGGACACTTTTGCGATTCGACGCACCTAATCTGGCAATGATTATCGGCGAATCCACGACTCAAGTAGCGGGCTTGATGCTGCCGCCTGCAAGAGAATGGCAAGCGCGGTATAGATAGCAGCAATCCTATTAAGCCTGCTCTGCTCCATCACCGTTGCGAGAAAATTAGTGTCACGCCCCTTGTCCTCGGGATCGTTTACCACGAAGTCGAAGCTTTACCCGCGTTCGCGGTGCACAAACACATTACCCAACGCATCGCTACTCGATATCGATCTCACGCACCCGTTTTTGCTGGCGAATGATCTCGACCTGATTGCGTAATTTGTCCGCGAGTCCAACGCTCGAGGGCACAGCTTCGACTAAAACAATTGGGGACGACGCGTCCGATGTGTTCATCTGCACATTCTCAATGCCAACCAATCGCGAAAGAAACGGCTGCCGCGTTTCGATATCCTTTACCCGATACAACTCGAGCGTGTCGGTGACTTTGCTAAAAACGCCGGACATGATTTTAAAGCGCTGAGTCGTCAGCTCGAAAATTCTGCATTTCGTTTGGAAATAACGGGCCACCGCGAAAAAGATAGGCACGATGAGCCAGCAAAAGAGACCACACAAAAGGTATACGCCGAAATTCTTCCATTGCGACGATGTGCCGCGCCAGACGATCTCCTCCGCCATCCCTGAGCTTGTCTCGGTCACGGAAAGTTCTTTAGCAACGAGCCCCAGCAACAGCAAGCCGGAAAGGTATTGAGTGAGGCGATCCCCAGCAAAACCGATACTGCTCCTTAACCTCGTCCCGCTGCTCGTGCGTCTGGATCACGTTGCCTGATTCATTATGAACGTGAATCAGTCGCCCGCGCTCGATTCGGAAGCTAGTGGGCGACAGCTTCCGGCAGATAAAAAAACAAAATGCCGAGGATCACGTAAACGGAGAGAAGCTGGACGCCTTCGATCCAGTTGGTTTCGCCGTCGCCGCTGATTTGAAACAGGATGTAAACCGAAGCGACCACGGCGAAGACTTCCGGCCGCGAAAACTCGAGGTCCATCGGCTTACCAAACAAATAGGAGACGAATAGCAGCAGCGGCGCGACAAAGAGTGCGATCTGCAAGCTCGATCCAATCGCGATCCCAACGCTCAGATCCATTTTGTTTTTCAACGCCATGAGAATGGCGGTCGAGTGCTCGGCGGCGTTGCCGATAATCGCGACGACGATCATGCCGACGAAAACTTCGGTGATTCCGAACGTCGCGCGTACGCTCTCGATCGTGCCGACCAAAAATTCGGAGAGCAAGGCCACGAATCCAGTGGCAACGAGCAGGACCATGATCGCTTTGCCGCGCGACCAATACTCGCCTTTTTCCTCCAGGTCGCTTTCAGTACCTTGAAAGAAATGCCGGTGCGTCTTGAGGGAAAAACCGAGCACGCAGAAGTAGGTGACAAAAAGCACTAGGGCGATTGCCAGGGAAAGCCGCTGCTCCATTATCGGACTCCAGCCACTTGGGCTGCGGTCGGCGGCCATATGAAACACCGTCGGAATGATCAGCGCGATCGCCGCCAGGGAGAGGGAGATCGCCGAGGTGCGAGCACCAGTCCGATTAAACCGCTGCTCGCTGTACTTTGTGCCGCCGCACAAGATCGAGAGGCCGAGCACGAGAAGAATGTTGCCGATAATCGAGCCGGCAATCGACGCTTTGACCACGCTGCTCAGGCCTTTCGAGAGCGCAATCACGGCAATAATCAGTTCCGCCGCGTTCCCGAACGTGGCATTCAATAATCCGCCGGCTCCTTCGCCCATTCGCGCGGCCAGCGCCTCGGTCGCGCGCCCCATCCATCCTGCCAGCGGAATAATGCCGATGGCCGAGCAAATGAAGAGCGCCGTGGGATTCTCCGCACCCGGCCAGAACCGCAATGCAATCGCGATCGGCACGATCAAAAGGAGCCAAGTGAGTGATGGTTTTAACTTCACGATGGACAGTGGCCGGATCGCTCACGTGCCTGCACTTCGAACCAGTTGTCTATGTACGGACGGCGACACCTCAGCAACTGCCAAAGGCTCGCAGCGGGGTATGCCACGAAGAAGAATACTCCCCACCTTTCGTATTGCCTGACGTGGGCCTGCTCATGTGCTCGTACGCGGTCGAGTTCTGATTGACTGGTTGCGAGTACGACGTGACCGAACGTGATCGCGTTGAAGGGCAGCGCTCCAAGGAGAAAGTTGGACGATTTGAACGCGGAAAGTGCGACTTCAATAGTTCCGTCAACTACCCGGGCGGTGGCATCGAACAAAAATGCTGGCGCCACGAGACACAGACCAACCGCAGTGCAGGGCGCGGCCCAGACATAGCGCGCGATGCCAGCAGCGAGGTGGACACGGCGCATCGCGAACGCCTAACGAGACACAAGATCAGCGACCGCGAGCCCGGTGAAGTGTGACTCGCAGGCACAGAGTGGATGGCAGACACTCATGCAGTGGATCGGAGCCTTGCTCGCGGTTCGCTGCATCGCCTGGTTAGATGCGTTTGAAAGTATAGTCTCGCTTTGCATGGCGAAGACGAAGCTCGTCTGGAAGAATTTGGATGATCTCCCAAATCTGGGGCGAGCCCTCCTCGAAGTGCATGTAAATGTATCGACCGCCGGCATACCACATCATCTCGGAATAACCCTGCTGCCCGGCAGTGGGATAGCGAACCCAAGTTCCACTATGCCACGCTGCAGTCCGCTCCGGGTCGAGTCGCAAGACGGTGGAGCTATCCTTGCTATAGGGCGCGGTCATCTCCCAAGTGCCAGCGAGGATATTACCGTCCGGTGGGCGGTAGCTACGCTCGACGCTGTAGATCAACGTACCGAATGCCGCGATTGCAATCAGGACCGCGGCGATGAGCAGGCACTTTTGTGCGCGCGACCAGGCGTGTGTGAGCGGGAGCATCTAACTACAATTCGACGAAACTTTGTTTCGTCTATTTCGAGTTTTATCGAGGGAAGGATCCCGGTAAACGGAATGCATGGACCATCCTTTACACAGTGCTTCCGGTAGCGGCAAGTCTACAGACTCGGCATTTATCATGGGAATCAAACGAATCGCAAAATTAAGATGTCGTCGTTTCCGGTCTGGGAGATTTACCCCGTTGAGAGTCGGTCTTCGGTGGCGGTCGGCAGCAAAAGATGGTCCGATACGGTAGACCAGCAGGTAAGCAAGTGGCGCTTTCACCCAAGACCCGGGAAAAGGCGGTAGCGGACCAGGACGACGTAGGCTGGCCATTCGGCATGTTGAGAGAGTACTCGCTCCTCGGCATGAATGCGATAGACCAGAGACGCCCAACCGACCAACACTAGGAGGAGCGTAACGGAATTCCATTCCTGTAGGTTGTACCCGATGTCTGCAAGCACGTACGAGAGATACATCGGGTGGCGGACGAATCTGTAAGGTCCACTGGTCGCCAGACCTCTCAAAGCCGGACGGACCCCAAACAATCTCCCTAAAGTAAGAAGCGTAACAAGACTAAGACCAGCCGCGAGCGTTACCAGGACCAGCCCGGCTGCGGGCCACGCCACATACCCGGGCGACCACCGTAGATAGATGACTTGGGCATAGGGATAAACATAAGCGACCCCGACCGCCATGCTGGAAGCTATCGAGTAATCCCACACCTTCGGTCGGCGCCGCGTGAGCGCGATCACTAGAACGATGAAATGTTGCAGGACGTAAATCCAGTCGGTAATCGTGAAGGTGGGTGTCAGTAAAAAGAGGATTACCAATTCTGTTGAGGTAACGCAGAACAGGAGAAGATTGGCAAACCGTCGTCCAAATATTTCAGAGGCGTGCGGGATCACTTGAGTCCTTGAGCAGCTTTCTGAATCTCGGTGAAGGTCGAGACCAGCGCACCTGCGTCATTATGATCGAGCTCGAAACGTAGCGATGCAGCGTGTCCGCATTCCAAATCGATCAAGCCTAAGCTGTGCCAAATCTGTCTCCATGCCCAGAAGGTTACCCCGTTCAAAGTCTTGCTCGTTAGGCCAGCGCCTTTCGAGCAGGAATGCTTGCGCACGCCAGTCCTCCGATGCTTTTATTTTGTCGACCAACACGATTTTCGATGGCCCTATGGCGCGCAGTAACCTGCTTAAGATGCGGATAAGAAAAGTGGATGGCACGCGCCAGGGCGTAAGGCGCTGCTGTTTTGTCGTTTGCCTGCTGGTGGTCTTTGTGCTCCATTTCCCGTCACTTAATTCAATCACGCATGAAGTGTTTAACGATCCTCGCCCTCTCCGTCTCCATCTTGACTGCGTCGGCGGCGATGGAGAGACCGTCGTTCCACACAAAGGGGACGTCGACCGGTAAACCAACCGGCCCGCTCAGGCCTGGCGAGTATTGGTGGAAGCCGCAACTTTCTCCCAGCGGGCCCGTGGTTGCGCTCGTCAGCATTCCGCAGCAGACGATGCATGTATATCGCAACGGCATTCTCATTGGTCGATCAACTGTGAGTAGCGGCAAAAATGGCAGCACGCCTGGCGGCGTTTTCACCATTTTGGAGAAAAAGGAAACCCATCGTTCGAAGAAATACGACAATGCGCCCATGCCTAACATGCAGCGGCTCACCTGGACCGGCATTGCCATGCATTCAGGTCAACTTCCCGGATATCCTGCAAGCCACGGCTGCATTCGTCTTCCTTACGATTTCTCTCAACTGCTTTTCGCCACGACATCCAAGGGCGGCACCGTTGTGGTGGGAGACGGGAAGACGCCGACGCCGCATCTGGCGTCGAATCCCGGATTGATGCTGGCCCCAAAGGATTTCAGATCGGCAATGCTGCAGCCGCTCGCTCAGGAAGGGTACGACTGGCAGCCCGAACGGAGCCCGGAAGGTCCGGTCACAATTGTTGTGAGCTCATCAGATCGTGCGATCTACGTCTACCGCAACGGCAATCCCATCGGACGAGCGGCGCTTGAAATTAGCGGCGGCGGTCTTACTGGACGTGATCGTCTCGGCAGTCATATTTTTACTTTGCTGGAAGGGACGACCGGAAAACCGAGCCAGCTTGCGCCCGGACGCGAGGCCCGCAGGTGGATGCGTGTGGATAGCGAAGGTCGGCCCGTCCAAGCCGAGCAACTGGCATCGCGGCTGCGTTTCAACCCGGAATTTGCTCAAAAAGTCGCCGACGAAATACAACCGGGAACAACCGTGGTCATTACGGATCAGCCTGTAGTGCGGAAACCGAAATCTGATTCAACGTTTTTCGCGGTCAATTGAAGCCGCCCGCCTGCGTCCGCTTCTGTAGGTGCTAGGCGACGCGACTGAGCACGCTGCATCGCTGACGAACGCAGACGGCATGCGAAGGTGTTGGCCCTAAGTCCTATTGGCGATCCGATCCGAAAGGAGGATAATTGGAGAATGATTTCACATCATCGTGAAC
>JBKPQL010000067.1:0-2647 GCA_046734045.1 Verrucomicrobiota bacterium | reverse complement strand
ACCAAAAATAATCCGGTGCTTATTGGCGATCCGGGTGTTGGTAAAACAGCAATCGTGGAAGGGCTGGCGCGGCGAATCATCAGCGGTGATGTGCCCGATTCGCTCAAGCAAAAACGCATTATTGCGATGGACATCGGCGCGATGGTGGCCGGCGCGAAGTTTCGCGGTGAATTCGAAGATCGACTGAAAGCGTTCTTGAAGGAAGTGACCGATGCGCAAGGTCAGGTCATTTTATTCATCGACGAACTGCATACCATCGTCGGCGCAGGCGCAGCGGAAGGATCTGTTGATGCTTCGAACATGCTTAAGCCGATGCTGGCGCGTGGCGAGTTGCGCACGGTCGGCGCAACCACGATCGATGAATACCGCAAATATATCGAGAAGGACGCTGCACTCGAGCGGCGTTTCCAACCCGTGCTGGTGAACGAACCGACGGTCGAGGATACAATCGCCATTCTCCGCGGATTAAAGGAACGCTACGAAGTGCACCACGGCGTGCGCATCACTGACAGCGCACTCGTTGCCGCAGCTGTGCTGTCGCAGCGTTACATCACTGACCGGTTTTTGCCCGATAAAGCGATCGATCTGGTCGATGAAGCGGCGTCGCGTCTGAAGATCGAGCTCGATTCAATGCCCACGGAGATTGACGTGATCGAGCGCGAGATCATGCAGCATGAAATGGAGCGGCAAGCGCTCAAGAAAGAAAAAGATCCCGCGAGCAAGGAGCGTTTGAAGAAGCTCGAAAAAGAGTTGGCGGGACTGAAAGAAAAGTCTTCTGCGCTCAAGGCTGAATGGCAGAAAGAGAAAGCTGTCCTTGAAGAGCAGCGGAAATGGAAAGAAGAACTTGATCAACTCCGCACCGAGCTCGAGCGCGCGCAGCGTCGCGGTGAGTTGGCCAGGGCCAGCGAAATTCAGTACGGGCGCATCCCGGAGCTGGAAAAGAAATTGGCCGACGCCACGGCAAAAAGCGCAAAGACAAAAAAATCGCTCCTTCGCGAAGAAGTAACCGAAGAGGACATCGCCGAGGTTGTCTCGAGCTGGACGCACATTCCCGTCTCGCGATTGCAGGAAGGTGAACGCGAAAAGCTGGTCAAACTGGAAGAGCATTTGCATTTGCGCGTTGTCGGACAGGACGAAGCGATCAAAGCCGTCGCCAACGCGGTGCGCCGCGCGCGTGCAGGATTGCAGGATCCAAATCGCCCTCTTGGCTCATTCATTTTTCTCGGACCCACCGGAGTCGGCAAAACGGAATTGTCCCGCGCGCTCGCGGAATTTTTGTTCGATGACGAAAACGCGATGATCCGGATCGACATGAGCGAGTACATGGAGAAACACACGGTTGCGCGTTTAATCGGCGCGCCGCCTGGATACGTCGGCTATGAGGAAGGTGGCCAACTTTCGGAAGCCGTTCGGCGAAGGCCGTACTCAGTGGTGCTCTTCGACGAGATCGAAAAAGCACATCCCGACGTTTTCAACGTCCTGCTGCAAGTGCTCGACGACGGCCGAATCACGGACGGGCAGGGGAGAACCGTCGATTTCAAGAACACGGTCATCATCATGACCTCCAATATTGGCTCGCAATACATCACCGAAGAAGAATCGAAGGAAGCGCGCCGGCGCCTGGTGACGGATGCGTTGCGCGCGCATTTTCGCCCCGAGTTTCTCAATCGCGTTGATGAGATCATCATTTTCGACCGGTTGAGCGAGGACGACCTGAAAAAGATTGTTGAAATTCAGCTTAACCGCCTGTCAAAACGCCTCGAGCAACAAAAGATTACGCTCAAGCTGTCCGATTCAGCCAAAGAACTGCTTGCGCGCGAAGGTTACGACCCCGTTTACGGCGCACGACCACTACGGCGCACCATTCAAAAAGAAATCCTCGACCCGCTCAGCATCGACATCCTCGAAGGCAAAGTCCGCGAAGGCCAGACCGTCCGCGTCGATGCAAAAGACGGCGCGCTCGAATTCCGCGAGAAATGATTTTGTGAAGACACTTGGATTAGATCGAAAAATTTGGTCTAATTCTCGTTAGATGGTGAACCCGCGTTCAACGAAGAGAGGCACACACAACATGAAAACAACAACTGCCATCCCTGTATTCCAAGTCTCGGACGTGGAAGCCTCGCTGAAGCACTACACCGGCATATTTGGTTTCTCCGAGGACTTCCGATTCGGCGACTATGCTGGCATAAAGCTAGGCGACGTGCGTCTACACCTATCAGGACATAGCGTTCACGAAAGACCCGTTGGCGGCGGCACGGCTTATATTCTGTGCGATGAGGTCGACGATTACTGCGCAAAGATCAAAAAGAAATGCTCTATCGTGAAGTCTGACCCCAAAGATTATCCATACGGCATGAGAGATTTTATGGCTGCCGATCCTGACGGGAATCACCTTGCTTTCGGCTGCGAGGCCAAAAGCATCTAACCAGCCGATGAAGCCAATGGCGCCTTGGCGAGGCAACTTCAGCGTGCTTGCCGCAGACCCCGCCCGTGGCTTATCTCTTTCTCGTTAGGCTTGGAGGAATTCTGTGCCAAGAATGATGCAGCATCAAGTGCCGGAGAATTTGCTGAGGCACATCGGTGATATCACTGTGTCTTTCGCTCTCCTCGAAAATACACTGCAGATGGTAGTGCATTCACTAGT
>JBKPQL010000066.1:0-58493 GCA_046734045.1 Verrucomicrobiota bacterium | reverse complement strand
TGGAAAACAATTCCCGCGCAGCCCGCGCGCTACGCTGGCCGGTTATGTGTTGGCGGCGCGTGCCATAGATAAATGTCGCGCCGTGCTTGTTGGCTGGGAGGGTGAATACCATTCCAATTGTCCGCTCGATCAACGCTGGCTTAAGTTTGCTGAGATCGATTACGACGACTTCCGATCATTTGTCGCCACCGGCGCGACCGATGATGAGATTGCTGTGTGGATTGGCGAACATGCGAAAAAACGTCCGCGCGCTGAGATCACCGCCTGGAACAATAAAGAACGCGACCTGCATCTGAGTGATCTGCCTCTGGAACTCCGGGAGTACATGGAAGATTACATCCAGCAATTCATCCCGCGTAACCGGGTGGTGCATCACTGGTTCGACGTATACGATTTGGAAGAAGAACGGCTCTGACAACTAGCGCTCAGGGCGATGTCGAAGCCTTTGTTTCACCGAAATTTGTCTGTGTATTGATCGGCGAACAGCGCCGGCTGTCCGCCGGTGTGCAGGAACAACACAGCCTTATCCTTGTTGAAAAAACCTTTGCGGATCAAATCAATCATCCCAGCCGCAGCGCGTCCGGTATAGACGGGATCCAGCAAAATTCCTTCATACCGCGCGAACAACCGGATCGCTTCCCGCTCCCGTTCGGTAACGACGCCGTAGCCCGCATCGCAATAATCAGCAGTCACCAGAACATCACCTGGTGTGAACTCGATGCGCTCGCCAATTTTCGCGCTGGTCGCTGATGCTAATTTCGACACTTCTTTCTTCAACCATTCTTCGGATTCATCAACGCTGATTCCCATGATTCTGCCATTGAATCCAAAAATGCGTTGACCCAACAGCAGCCCGGCATGGGTTCCGCCGGAAGATGTCGCAAACACGATCCAGTCGGCGCCAACGTTCTGATCGATGAGTTCTTTCATCGCAAAGGCATATCCCAACGCGCCTGTGGCGTTCGATCCGCCGTACGGAACCAGGTAAGGTTTCTTTCCATCCTTTGTCGCTCGATCAAACGTCTTTTGCAGAATTCTGTCGCGGTCCTTCCGGTCCGCGACATACACAATCTGCGCACCGAACAATTGATCGAGCATTAGATTTGCCGAAGGTTGTTCTGGCTTATCCCCGGTCAACACAAGAATACATTCAAATCCAAGTCTAGCGGCGGCCGCTGCGGTTTGACGGCAATGATTAGATTGCAACGCTCCGCCAGTAATTAAAGTCTTTGCGCTTTGGTCACGCGCTTCCGCTACGAGAAATTCCAGTTTTCGAGTCTTGTTGCCGCCGAATGCGAGTCCGGTTTGGTCGTCGCGTTTGATCATCAAACGGAGTCCACCCAAAACTTGCCGAAGTCTCTTGAGCTCTTCCACCGGCGTCGGAAGATGAGCAAAATTCAATCTGGGAATATTCACTGCGCGTCTTCAGCATTCGATGTTAATCAATTGCGAGCGACACGATTTTGTCTCCCGCGACCATAAAGTGATAATCGAGAGTAATTGGGCTTCCATCGAACGTTCCCGACGCTTCCACTGCGAGGACGATTTCTGCAGCCTCGTGTTTGATGCCGAAAGCTTTGAACTGGAATTTGTATTTCTCGATTGTCTTCGTAATCCAGTCCTGAATAGCTTTCTTTCCATGCAGCGTTTTTCCCTCGTCGCGAACAACTGCATTGTCTGAAAAGCAGGAAAGAATCGATTGCACATCGTGTCGATTGGTCGAATCGACATAGTTTTGAATGATGTGAGGAAGCTTGATTGCCATACAAGTTCGTGTTTAAGCCTATACTGCGCGAAAATCTCGACAGCAAATCCATCGCGTTTAGCATTCTCACCTTGTGCAACTGAACGATCAGACGCGAAACAATCGGGAAATTGAGCGCAAATTTTTGCTTAAGCGGCTGCCCGATCAACTGAAGCGCTCGCGGCATCACGTTATCGAGCAAGGTTATCTGGCAACAGAAACTGCAGGCAGACAGGTGCGTCTCCGAAAAAAAGGCAAAACCGCGTCGCTGACTTTCAAGGTCGGTCGCGGCGCAAACCGGGAGGAGCGCGAGATCAAGCTGACTCCGAAGCAGTTCGCGACTCTTTGGCCGGCAACCGCAGGCAGGAGATTGTACAAGTTGCGCTACGAAATTCCCTGGCGAAATCTCCTGATCGAGATAGATATTTATCGGGGCAAACACACCGGTTTGGTCGTGGCGGAAGTGGAGTTTCCCGACCGCGCAACGTGCCGGAAATTCAAGCCGCCTTCCTGGTTTGGGCTGGAGGTCACTGACGAAAAACGTTACAGCAACGTGCGACTGGCCAACGAGTAGGCAAACAACTTATGGGCTTCCGTTTGAAATTGCGCGAACCGTTACCGGACGGACTGAAGCGGGTTTTTCGCGAACAAATCGAGTCTGCTCTCCAATTGTGCCGGCACCCGGCAAAGGAGCGCGGCGTCACGGTGCACGAAGTTCGTAAACATCTGAAAAAGCTGCGCGCGGCAATGCGCCTTGCCATCGGCGAAGTGGGCAAGAATCGGCATAAGCGCGAGGATCGCTGCGTACGCAAAATCGGCCGACTGGTCTCGGACTTGCGCGATGCGCAAGTGCGACTTCAAACCCTGATTCAACTTCGCGATGAAACAAGAAAGCGCTCGGGAGAAGACAGCTTTCCTCGCATTGAAGAATTATTGTCGCTTGAGCGGGAGAGTTTTTCCGCCGCGTTTGCAGGCTGGCAAAAACAAGCGATCCCGCAACTCGAAGGCGTGGAAGCGCGTCTTTTGAAATGGCCGCTAGAAGACCTGAACTGGAAGCAGATTTGCGGCGCGGTCGGGAAAATCTACAAGCGCGGCCAGCGGGGGCTCGCGAAAACGATTAATGATCCGGACCCGGAAAATTTTCATGCCTGGCGCAAGCGGGTGAAAGATCTCTGGTATCAATTGCGCATTTTGCAGCCGCTAAATCGCGTGGTCTTGGAAGAGATGGCTCACGACGCGGAAGTTTTAGGTGAATTGCTCGGACTCGAGCACGATTTGGATTTTCTTTGGGCGCGCCTGGAGAAAGAAAGCGGCGATGAAACATTGCGCGACGAGCTCGCACAACTCCAAAAGATAATCCGTAAACGCGGCAAACGATTGCGTCGCAACGCGCTCGAACTCGGCAGGCGCTTTTACGCGGAATCATCCAAGGCATTTGCCAAGCGCATCTCCATATTTATCAACAAGCGGAAATAGATTCTAAGGAGCCATGGCCTCCCCGGGCTATGCGAGGTCTCCCATCGAAAACAGAAAACAGGCGGGATAACCGCTTTTAACTCGGAGGCGTTCTTGACATATATACGTTTATCCGTATATGTGTAGAGTGAAACGCCTATCAAGCGAGCCAGCTTTTCTCTTCAAGACGTTGGCCGATCCGACGCGGCTGCGTCTGTTAAATCTGCTGGCCGCCGGCGAAACGTGCGTGTGCGAATTGAGCGATACGCTTGGCGTCGTCCAGCCGAAAGTTTCCCGACATCTCGCGCGCCTGAAGCGGGCCGGCCTAGTGGACGCGCAGCGCAGCGGAAAATGGATGCATTATCGCTGGGCGCAACATGGCGACCCGCTGGTGCGCCAGGTGCTGAGCGGATTGCGCGCGTGGATGGCAAAAGACCATCGAATGAATGGCGAACGCCGACGACGCCGAAAAGTTTGCTGCGAAATTAGAGAAAGAAAACCCAAGCAAACCCCAATCAAGTGAAAACAAATGAATTCATCTCAGCGCTGCGTGCGGCGCCAGCGAATCAATTGGTGTTTTTGAATTTGGACGGCCACGCGGTACCTGCCAGCTATCATCTCACGGAGTTGAAATCCGCGTCGTATGATACTGTCGATTGCGGCGGTCAGGTGAACCGATGGCATGAAACGATCGCGCAGCTCTGGGTGCCGCATGACCCTGCGGACGATCGCATGACTGCGGCGAAGTTTCTGAAAATCTTCGATAAAGTCCAGAGTATGATCCCGCTCAATTTCGATGCCGAAATTCGCATTGAATACGGCGACGAAAATTTCTTCCCGTCGACATATCACGTGCGTTCAGTCAGCCGGAGCGAAAATGCCACCCATGTGTTGCTGGAACCGCCAGCAACCAGCTGCAAGGCACGAGATCGCCGTCGGGTCTTGCAGTTAGCGCAGGCAGGTGATGCCTATTGCTCGGCTGCTCAGTCCTGCTGTTAACCTGCTGCTAAGCTGCTAACCGATTTCAACCCGCGCATTCAACAAAGCACCGCCACTCGCATCGGCGCACAGTTGTGTGCACCGATGCGTAGCCAAGCGCCTGTCGCAAATCAGTACACTGCTCCCGAAAACAGGCTAGTAGCCGTAATAGTAGCTAGACGGGTAATAGTAGTAGCTCCTATACGGGTAATAGCCGTAGTAGTGATAGGAGGAAGGCGTATAATACGTAGAATACGTAGTCGGATAATAATAACCGGTGTCATACGCCGTCATGTACGGGCCCTCTGCACATCCGCCCAAAAAAGTTGCGACGACGCCTGCGCAGAGCAATGAGAGCAGAAGCCCTCGCTTGCGATGTTTTGTTATCGTTTTCATCAGATATACCCTTTCGTTTCCTTCTGATTTTTCACTTCTCCGCCGGGGCCGCGCTATGTCTTTGGCTGGCCCCGCCCGCGACCTGCCAGGATAAAACAGGTCTCACTAGTAAGAATCGCTTCGCACCACTCTTTCGGTCGTGGTGATTACCCAATTAGCTCTGGTGTCCCGGGATGCGAACGGCGATAATATGACTGCGGCGAAGTTTCTAAAATCTTCGATGAGGTCTGCGCCATGATTCCGCTCAAATTCGATGCCGAAATTCGAATTGAATATGGCGACGAAAACTTTTTCCCGTCGACATACCACCTGCGTTCAATCAGCCGGGATGAACATTCGACGCGTGTGCTGCTCGAACCGCCAGCAACAATCTACAAAGCGCGCGATCGGCGCGCCGCTCGCTTACAGACGGCAGACTCGTGTTGCACTCCGACAACGGAGTCGTGTTGCGCTGTGTAAATAAGAAGAAGACGCGGGCGCCACATCGGTCGCACCTTGCCGGTGCGTCGACTCATTACGCTAGCCGTGTCGCAAAGAGTGTCAGTAACCGGCGGGTGCGGGGGCCTGATAAGGGTACGGCTCGTAAACGTGCATGCCGTCGATTATGCGGTAACGCGGGCCGTTAGGTGTATCCGAAAACGGGTAGGGCTGGTAGTAGCCCCAGTAATCACGGACGGGATTCCCGGTCGGATAATAATAAGGGGTGTCATGCGTCGTGACGTAAGGCGCTTCCGCACAACCGGTGATCAACATGGCGACGACGCCCACGCAAAGCAATGACAGCAACATTGCTGGCCTGCGGTGTTTTCTTTCACGTTTTGCTATTCTTTTCATCAGATAATATAACACCCTTTCAGTGAATCTGTTTCAGTGAATCTGAATTCCCATTTTCGCTTCTTTTAGAATCGATATCGTAGCGCGATGTTCTTTGAATCAGCACAATGAAGAAAACCGTTTTTTGTCTCGGTGTTTTTCTGGTGATTCTGTTGCCGGTGTTCGCGCAGAAGCCGCCGGATTTTGATGTCATCATCAAAGGCGGCACGGTTTATGACGGGACCGGGGCAGAACCGCAACACGTCGATCTTGCAATTCGCGGGGATCGCATCGCGGGCGTCGGCGATTTTAAAAACGCGAAGGCGAAAACAATCATCGATGCGACGGGGTCCGCCGTCGCGCCGGGTTTCATCAACATGCTTTCCTGGTCGAACGAATCGTTGATTCAGGACGGCCGGTCACAAAGCGAGATCCGGCAGGGGGTCACCACCGAGATCATGGGCGAAGGCGAATCGATGGGCCCGGTAAACGATCGCGTGCGTGAACACATGCTGCGCGCACAGAGCGACATCAAATATGACATCAAATGGAATACGCTCGCGGATTACCTGAAGTATCTCGAAAGCCGCGGGATCTCCTGCAATGTGGCTTCGTTCATCGGCGCGACCACGGTCCGCGAATACGTGATCGGATTCAAAGATAAACCGCCCACGCCGCAACAGCTCGACCAGATGCGCGATCTGGTGCGCAAAGAAATGGAAGCGGGCGCGTTGGGCATCGGCACATCCTTGATTTATCCGCCGGCGTTCTACGCGAAGACCGACGAGTTAATCGAGCTATGCAAAGTCGCCGCAAAATATCGCGGCAAATACATTTCGCACATGCGCAGCGAGGGGAATCAGTTGCTTGAGGCGCTCGATGAACTGATCCGGATCAGCCGGGAAGCGGGAATTCCTGCGGAGGTTTATCACATCAAGGCCGCCGGCCAGAAAAATTGGCCGAAAGAAGACGAACTTCTTTCGCGCATTGAAGCTGCGCAAAAAGAAGGACTCAAAATTACGGCAGACATGTACACCTATACCGCCGGCGGCACCGGACTCGACGCGTGTCTGCCGCCATGGACGGAAGACGGCGGTTATCCGGCATTGTTCAAGCGGCTGCGCGATCCGGCGACGCGTGAGAAGATAAAAGCGCAAGTGCAAACGCCAAGTGACGATTGGGAAAACATGTATCTCGCTGCGGGCGGTCCGGAACACATCATATTAGTCGGATTCAAATCAGAAAAGTTGAAGCCGCTTACTGGCAAAACGCTTGCCGAGGTCGCGAAGATGCGCAGCAAAGATCCGATCGACACGGCGATGGACTTAATCGCCGAGGACGAATCGCGCATCGGGACGATTTATTTCATGATCTCGGAAGAGAACATTAAAAAAGAACTCGCCAAACCGTGGATCTCATTCGGCTCCGATGAAGCTTCTCAGGCGCCGGAAGGGGTTTTCCTGAAATCGAATCCGCACCCGCGCGCATACGGAAATTTCGCGCGACTTCTCGGCAAATATGTACGCGACGAAAAAGTGCTCTCGCTAACTGAGGCGATCCGGCGATTGAGCGGCTTGCCTGCCACGAATCTCGGTCTTGATCATCGCGGTTTCATTAAAGAAGGCATGTTTGCCGACGTCGTTGTCTTCGATCCCGCAACGATCTCGGACCACGCGACGTTCGAGAAGCCGCATCAATACACAGTTGGCGTGAAGCACGTCTTTGTAAATGGCGTGCAAGTTCTCAAAGACGGAGAGCACACTGGCGCCAAACCGGGTCGCGCACTCTGGGGACCCGGGAAAAAGCTGTAGCGGCCGAGTTCACGGCAGGGCCAGCGCTCGCAGCGTCTTTAGGTTCATCAGGTCCTCACGCAAATCTTTGCCTTTAGGCGTTTCCAGCACTTTCGGGATTTTACTCAGACGACGGCTGCGCACGATGAAACGGAAAGCGTCGAGTCCGATTTTGCCCTTGCCAATGTGTTGGTGCCGATCCACCCGTGAGCCGCGGCCGGTTTTGGAATCATTGAGATGAATCGCAGCGAGACGATCCAGTCCGATTTTCCGATCGAATTCGTGGAGGGTTTTTCGAATAGCAGATTCGCCGCTGATGTCGTAGCCCGCCGCGAAGATGTGCGCGGTGTCGAGGCAAACGCACAGGCGCTCGGGTTCGCGCACATTGTCGATGACGTACGCCAGATGTTCGAAGCGATGGCCAACGCAAGAACCTTGTCCGGCGGTTGTTTCGAGCGCAATCTTCGTTTTCACCTTCGGATTTTTGCGGAACACCCCCTTGATTGAAGCGATGATTTTCGCCAAGGCAGCTTCTTCCCCGTCGCCGCGATGGGCTCCCGGATGCAAAACGAGAAATGGCAATTCCAGTTGGTCAGCGCGCGTGAGTTCCTCCGAGAGCGCGCGGATCGAATTCGCGTGAAATAGCGGGTTCGTCGCGGCGAGATTGATCAGATAATTCGCGTGGGCAAAGATCGACGATAGCTCGGCGCGTTGCTGATGTTCCAGAAAAGCGCGAATTTCGCCGCGAGTCAGCGGCCGGGCGAACCATTGCATGTTGTTCTTCACAAACATCTGCATGGCGGTGCAGTCGATCGAACGCGCCCGCGCGATGGCCATGTGGACACCGCCAGCTATCGACATGTGCGCGCCCAGAAGAATTTCTTTTGTCATTTCGAGGGGAGCGAAACGCAGTCGAGAAATCTCGTGCTGCTGCTTCTTCGTCAAACTCCCAACTGTGTGATGGGAGATGCCGTGACTGCGCGCGACATGGAAAGAGCTAAAATCGTTTGGGATGCCAGTCCGGCTTCTTTAAGCTGCCCTCGCCTTTGTACTCGAAGAGTTTGTAAACCGGCGCGAGCACGATCCCGGGGCCTTTTGCACTGATGCGCACGTCAAGGTTGAGTTTGTCATCGAGAAAATAAATGTCGCCATGTCCCAGCACGCTGAAAAGTTGTCCGGACACATTGAAATCGTCGCTATGAATGATTCCGTCCCTGATTGTAAATTTCGCGCCGGCATTGCGCGCGATGCTGTAACCAGCGCCGGGCAGGATGTGATTGAGGATTTCTGAAATCGGCCCGAAAACGGGAATGGCGAACACATCGCCATTAGTCACTCCGACCTTTCCGGTGCCATACATCTGGCGTGTGTCGGTCCCGAAACCATCGAAATCATATGTGCCGCTTAGCTGTCCGCGCACAGTCCGGGAGTGATAGTAGCTGAAATAAAGGTTCGTTAGATGAGGAAAGTCGATGTTTGTCACAGCGAGGGTGGCGTGATAGCGCGAATTGTCCTTCGCCAGGGAGATGTTGGCGTTGCCGAGCACGTTTCCAGAAAAAAGCGCGCCGCGAAGATCGACAATTTGCAAGCGGTCGTTAGTGATCAGCAGGCGCGCTGAGACACGATCGAACGAAAGCGTCTTCCCCAGAAACTCGTAATCCAAGCCATTGTTGCCATCGACTGTGATGTCGAGATGGGTATTTTTGCCGCCGCGAAATTGATAGACGCCGTTGGCCGTGACGATTGGCGGCCGTCGAAATTTGTAAGGCGTAATGGTCTTCCAAAGGTTCGGCTCGATCCAAAAAATCGCCTCCGCCGGATGCAACGAGCTTTTGATGTTGGAGACGCGGACCTCATGTTTTTTAAAATCGTAGGTAAAAGTGCCGGTGCCGACGCCCTCGTCGCGTGTCACGCGAAAATCTTCGCAAGTCAACGCGCCGTCGGCAAAATGGATTCTGCTCGCGCCGCTTTTCATCCAGACGCCGCGGAACCGCGTCCGGTCCATGGTGACTGTTCCATCGCCCCGCCAATTCTCCGGATGGCGATCCGGACCGCGAATCGCGAGATGGATCGTGGGCGAACGCTGCCATTCCCATTGACTCAGGAATTCAGCCAAGTCTGGAGGGGCGAGCGAGCGCACTGCGCTGGGGACAACTGTGCTCTCCACATTTAGACGAAAATCGCCCGGCGCATCGAACAGTTCGGCGCTTAGCTGGCCAGTCTGGTTACGAATGCGAACGCCTCGAACGAATGTCCGCTCGCCGTCCCAGGAAAAATCGGCGGCAAGATCGGAGAACGGCACGCCCTTGTAAGTGAACTGGCCAAAAGCGACGCGGCCGATGAGTTGTGGTCGAAACAGACTCGCTCCGAAGTCTGCCGACCCCGAAACTTCAACCGAAGGCGCCGACTTGAATGTGGTATCTGCCAGTAGGCGGCCCCAGCCGAAGGCGTCGAGAAACTTTTTGAGATCGAGACTGCTGCGCATTTGAAAATTGGCGACATTGCGCTGCCGATCCCAATCAGCGCGGCTGGCGAACCCGCCCACGTCGTCGTTCCATTCGCACTGGCCGACTTCGAGCTGTTGATTGTGCCACCCCGCGACGATAGACAGATTTCTCATCTCGTAGTTGCCTCGTTGTAGCCGGTCGCCGCGCAACGTGGCTTCGACATGCGCGTTTTCCATTTCGGCAATGTCGCCGCTAAATTTTACCTGCAGCGAGGGAGGTGCCGCGGGGTAATTAAACTTTTGAAGCTCGCTCACAATGCGTTGCACCAATGATAATCGCTTCTGCCACTCCTCTTCCGACAACGGCGGGGACGGATTGTAATTCGCGCGCTTGATTAGTTGACCAGTCGCCGAAATCCGAATCCCGCAAAAAACTCCTTCCGCCTGACTGACGTAAATCTGCTCCGGTGGAAAATAAACATGGGCGCGAAAATCAGTAAGCTGCGCTCTCTCCGCTTGCCGGGGTGCTGCTTTGAATGGGAGTGTGATCTCCGCGTTGCGTACATCGAGCGCGTTCAGAAACGGTTGGTGATGAATCAGCGCAGCGTAATTGATGTCCAGTGAGACTTCGCTAATGAGGGCGAGCGTTTTTTCCCGGTTCTTGTAATCGAAAATCCGTACATTGTTTGCGACCAAGCCGCGGAACGGATTCAGTGTCAGCCGGCCGATAGAAGCTTCCACTCCCAGCTTGTGCAATTCCTCGACAACGCGGTAGCGCCACTGCCGTCCGAAGCCTCTTTTCGCGAGATACCAGCCGGCGCCGAGCGCACCCAGGATCGTGACGAGAATCGCCAGCCGCGCCATATTCACCGCGACACGGCGCATCCAAGGCCTTCGTGAACGCCGCCGCGGCGCAGAAGTTGATGTTTGTGGTTCCTGAAGAACGGCAGGCATAGCTTCGCTAGTAAGCCGAAGGAGAATCTGTTGGCTTTAGGTCACGCATTTTCGCCGAATTCGCTTGAATCAGCAACGGCGACATCAGCCGCTCAGATTCCCCAAAAAACCTACGACGGCTAGACCTCAAGAAGTTTCGGGCGAATCGGCGGCAAATAGCCGCGCGGAATTGAGGATGAAGGCAAGCTCGGAGCCGACATGGATGAGCGCGGCAGCGATCGGCGCAAGCATTCCGAAAAACGCCAACGCAATGCCGACAGTATCCACGCCGATTGTTCCCCAGAAGTTAAACATGATGACGCGATAGCAACGCCTACTGATGGCGAGCACTTCGAGCAACCGCGACAAGTCGCTCGTCATCAATGTCACGTCGGCGGTCTCCAGTGCGACATCCGTGCCTTGGCCCATTGCCACACCAACGGTGGCCTCGGCCAGCGCGGGCGCATCATTCACGCCATCGCCGACCATTGCCACTCTGCGGCCTTCGCGAAGAAGCTCACGGATCTTCTCGAGCTTCTGATGAGGCAGCAGACCGCCGATGGATTCACTAACGCCAAGTTCTCGACCAATGGCTTTAGCGGTTTCCGGCGCATCGCCCGTCAAGAGAATTGTCCTATAACCGTAGCGATTCAACGTCGCGGTTGCTTCTTTTGCTTCCGCACGAAGTTCATCTGCTAATGTTATAGTCCCAAGGACGTCCTTGTCGCGACCGACAAGAACAACGGTATGTCCAGGTCGTTCCGTTGCAGTTAAGACCTTACGAACCTCGTCTGACAGTTTAGCGCCGTGTTCTTCAAAAAGAGCAGGTGCGCCGACAAGAATTTCACTTCCTCCGTCTATGCAGACCAAGCCCTTGCCGGGGAGATAACGAATCGTTGAATACTCCCGCAACGGCAAGTTGCGGTCATGCGCGCGTTGCACGATTGCTTCGCCAAGCGGATGCTCGGAATGTTGTTCAGCAATTGCAGCCGTCTGGAGGAGATCATCTTCACCAACGCTGTTCAACGGAGTAATCGCAGTGATTTTCGGCACGCCCAAAGTTAGAGTGCCCGTTTTATCCAGAACCACCGTGTCAATCGTGCTGAGTTCTTCAAGATAAAGACCGCCTTTGATGATAATACCGCGCCGCGCTGCGCTGCCGATGCCAGCCAGAACCGCCAGCGGCGTTCCTGCCGCCACACCGCAGGCGCCGGCAACAATTATCACTGCAATCGTCGATGTGACATTGCGCGTGACGATGAACGTCAGCACCGCCGCGCTAAGAGCGAAATAAACCAAACCGGCGGCCAGACGGTCGGCAATTCGCTGAACCGGCGCTTTGGATTTTTCCGCCTGCTCGACAATCTCAATGATTTTTCCAAACGTGGTGTCACGGCCAATTTTTTCCACTCGAACTTCGAGCACGCCGTCCTTGTTAATGGCGCCAGCAAACACTTTGCTTCCTTCAACCTTCTCGACCGGGAGCGATTCGCCCGTGATGGAGGATTGGTCCACAAAGCTGTTGCCCTTGCGCACCTCGCCGTCAGCGGGGATGCGTGAGCCGGGCCGAATGATAATAATCTCGCCCCTGGCTACTTCCTGCGTGCTTAGTTCGCGCTCCCGACCATCGCGCCGCACGGTGACCTGGCGCGGCAGGGATTCAATTAACTTTTCAATCGCTCTGCGTCCGCCGCCGACCGTATAGCCTTCGAGCAATTCGGCGAAGAGCACAAAAAAGGCGATGACTAGCGCGGTGAAGAATTGTCCAATGCACAGCGCCGCCACTAGCGCAATCGTCATCGACAGTTCCATTGTCATGCGCCGCTTGCGCAGGTTCTCCCATGCTTCTTGAAAAATGGGATAGCCGCCAACGAGCGTCGCGCCGAAAGCCAGCCAGTCTCGCGACAACGAGTATTTCCACCAACCTGTCAGGCTCGCCACAATGACGAGAGCCATTAGCCCAAGACGGACGTATTCGGCTGCGGGATGGGCGTGATCGTGTTCGAGATCGTCACCATTGTGATCACGATGATTCTCGGGAAGGCGGTCGTCGCCTGTTTCTCGTTCGGCTGCTACGGCGTTCATGGTTTCCCGGGTCTTCTATTTCAAATAGGTTTTCACCACGTCGATCACTTCACGCGCCGCGACCCGTTTCGACATCGCCTTGCCGCTAGAGTTGACGATGTGAAAACGAAGATGGCCTTCAAGGATCTCGGCCATGAGGCCGTTCAACGCGCCTCGGGACGCCGCGATAAGCTGGAGTATCTCCCCACACTCCTGTTCTTCCCGTAGCGCTTTTTCTACAGCATCGATCTGTCCTCGAACCCGCCGCACCCGGTCGATGAGCTTTTTCTTGTTCGCGATAGTATGAGCCATCAGAACATATTATATACCCCGGGTGGGTATACGCAATCGATCGCCGACGACTGTACATCCAAACCAAGATACTGCGAATGTAAAGAGATCGGGTTAGAAATCCCAGGCGACGGTTCCGTAAAAGTCGTGGCGTTGTCCAAATTGCGGCGCTCCGGTGCCTCGCGCCGTTGGTAGATCTTGTCGGCAAAGCCCGTAAGATCGAAGGAATAGTGACCGAAGCTTATTTCGACGCTTTTCTCTCACCGCCTTTGTCCATGGCGAGCAACTCGGAGACGGTGACGAATTTGAATCCTTTTGCGAGAAGGGCGTCAAAAACTTGCGGCATCGCCGCAATCGTCGGCGGGTGGATGTCATGTGACAAAATGATCGACCCCGGACGCGCTCCAGCGATGATGCGTTGGGCGACGACGTTAGAACCGGGTCGTTTCCAATCCAGTGGATCAACGTCCCACAAGATGACTTTGTAGCCGAACTCGTGATTCACCAATATGCGCTGTCGTTTCGTTAACTCGCCATACGGAGGACGCATCAACTTGGGTTTTATACCTACGGTCTTCACGATCATATCTTCGGTCCGCTGAAGCTGGCTTCGAACATCCGCGCCCGAGAGTTTCGCAAGATTAGGATGCGACCAGGAGTGATTGCCGATTTCATGTCCTTCCGCGACCTCTCGACGGAGAACGTCTGGGTTCTGCTCGACGCATTCGCCAAGGACAAAGAAGGTGAGTTTGATATGCCTCTCCGCTGCCATCTCCAGCAGCTTGGGCGTGTTAGTCGCGTGCGGGCCGTCATCAAAAGTCATCGCGATGTATGGCCCATCGACGTTAACTTCCGAAAACGTGATTTTCTCAGCGCTCGGAGGATTCGGCGCAAGCGAAGTTGCTGTTAACGCTTCATCTTGCGCAGCCGCAGCAGCGTACGCCCACAAGATGAGGATAGGAGCATATACAAAACGTCGGATCACAAGCGTGACAATTATCGAGCAACCTCAAAAATCATACGCGACGGTCCCGTAGAAGCCGCGGCGCTGGCCGAATTGCGGCGCCCCGACTCCGATGCCGCTGCCGTCGCGCAATTCGTAGATCGTGTCGAGAATGTTGACGACATCGAAACGGATTTTGAGGGCAGTCTTCGCCGTGATCTTGATCCGGCGCTGCAAGTTAACGTTGAATGTCTCATAGGGATGGTTCTTCTGCGTGTTTGCGAACCCTCGGCGTAACCCGTTGCCATAAAGTCCATCGATTCCCGCCTGCCAATCGTTCCAAGTGTAAGAAATGCCGGCGGAACCGGTGAAGCGCTGATCATGATCGAGAAAGACCCAGTTCTTCTTGATGTAAGCGAACTCATCCGGATCGAAAAGAAATTGCGCCGAGCTGACGTTCGTGCCGCGGGCCCATTCGTAGGCCGCATTCAAATACGAGGCGAGGCCACCCTTGTTGTAGTTTGCCGTGAACTCGCCTCCGTAAATCTCGCCTCGCTTGTAATTGAACGACGAAAGGATGAGCGCCTCTCCGAATTGCCCTTCGTCCAGAACCGAATGCGAGCTCTTATAAAAGCCGTCGATGCCCACATTGAAACCTTCAATAATTTTTTGCGTGATCCCGGCATCGAAGTAATGAGCGCGCTCCGACGTGACCGGTGCGTCCTTTGTTATCGCGGATTCGTTAGTTGTGCCGGCGAACTTCGAGATCGTGCTTTGATCGACATTCTCCAGCGGCGGCGGTGTGAAATAGCGGGCATAACCGGCATGAAGCGTCGTGCCCTTGAACGGCTCATAAACGACGTTGATACGCGGGCTAAGCTGATTCTCATCGACAAACGCATTCACAAAATCGAGACGGCCACCGAAGTTAATGGTGAATTGCTCGAAAGGTTTCCATTCATCCTGCAAGTACAGCCCATACAGATAGCCGTACTTGCCACTGTTATCGACGATGCGCAGTGGCACGTCGCTCGTCTGGTTGCCATTGGCATCGACCGGGAAAACCAGTGTTGCCGTTCCGACGGTGGCATGCTGTTCAGTAAAAAAGAAACCGCCGCGGAGCGTGTGTTGATCGTTGATTTTGTAGCTCGCGTCAAATGCGATGCCATTCGAGAAAATGTCCCGATCAACGCGTGAAGCGACGCCGTTGAAAATAAGATCGCCTACGTTATCGGGCCGAAACAGGACCGAACTATAAAGGGTGAAAATCGACGCCTGCATATTGAAATCGCCGATCTTTTTTTGATAGGCGAGAATGGCATATGCATCTTGCTCGACTTGGGTCTCATCGAGCTTGGCGGAATTGAATGTCGATCTTCCCATGTCCGTGAACATCGGCGGCAGGCCTGGCGTGTTCGGAATCTCGAACTCACCGTGGTAGCCGCTGGTGAGCAACACGAATCGGCTGGTGTCGTCCACAATGTACGAAGAGTACCCAAACATCCTGTATTGATCGGTGTCGTCGTGGATCGGGTTGGCAGTGCGCGTCGGATTTTCGATCCCGATGCCGTCGTGCAGGTAACTCCCGGTGACGTAATAATTCAGCTTCCCCGTTATACCGCCGTATTCAAAACTCGGCATGATCGTGTCGAAGCTTCCGCCATAAACCGATGCTTCGCCCTGTTGGAAGACGGCGCCGTTCTTCGTATGGATATCGATTACGCCGGTATTGCGAAATCCAAACTGTGCCGGCAGCGCGCCAGTGATGAGTGAAATGTTATCCGCGAAGCGGGTCTCCAGTACCTGGCCAAAACCCGGAATACTTTCTGGGATAAGCACGTCGTCGATGCGATATTGTAGATTTGCATGTTCGCCGCGGACATGAAGCTGCCCGAACGAATCCTGCGCCACACCGGGAAATCGCAGGATGGTCTGATTAAATGGAGCGCTTTCGCCTTGCGCCTGGGACTCGAGACGATCCGGACCAACGGTGTAACGGGTCGAGCCGAGACTCGGCACAATCGCCTCTCGCGAAATGTCGAGTTCCTGAGATGTGACGACGACCTGTTCAACCGATGCGGGGCCGGGCGTAGCAGCAACGGATGGAGTTGGCGAAGGACTGGGATTCGGTGATGGCGGAGCGGCGTCTTGGCCGATCGCGATGTAGCATATGAGCGATACCGCGAGAAATGTGATCAGAAATTTTTTCATGAAATTCAATTCTCAATTTTGACTTTGGTGAGTTGTGGCCTTTGCGATCTGCGCATGGCCGGTGAATGCGGCGCGGTTGTAGGGCGTTTCGGTGAAACGCCGATTCGTTAGGCGGCGTCCGCCGCGGCGGACGCCCTACAATCTTTTAACCGCGCGCAGGTGGCGCGTGCTCGAAAATGTGCGCGCCAAGGAAAGGCGATTGGACCCACTGCGGAGTCAACGCCGGAATTTTAGAAAATTGATGCGCCGGGATCGATGCGCTGACCAACGGCACATGAGCAACGTGATCGTAGCTACCTGATGTGATCAGCGTCGCCGCACAGTTGTGGTCGGCACGGTTTGCGTCAGCGTGGATGCGCTGGTGCAGTTGTGGTGACGCACTCAGCGCGAGCGCCCAGAGAAATGCCGTCGAGATGCAAATCGCAATAAACGCGCGTCCATGATTTTTTGAACGCGCAAACGTGCTCATTGCCCCGCGAGCTTGTGACCTAAGCTGGTCTTGCGCAAGAAATTTCTGCGCCTGAAGACACGCGCCGCTACGCCGCTGCCAGAAAATTGGGTGCCCTCATTTAAGACAAAAATCCGGTCAGCGGACTGGTTGCTGACGCGCCGGACAATTTTTCCGATAACCCGATTTCGCGCGCTTCGCGTCCTGCTTCGATGGCTTTCTTAAATGCTTTTGCCATGCGAACCGGATCGGAAGCGATCGCGATCGCAGTGTTCACGAGCACGGCGTCGGCGCCTATCTCCATCGCTTCCGCCGCGTGACTAGGCGCGCCCAGGCCGGCATCCACCACTACCGGCACTGTCGCTTGTTCGATGATGATCTCGATCGCCGGCCGCGTCTCGATTCCGCGGTTACTGCCGATCGGCGAACCGAGCGGCATCACCGTAGCGGTGCCGATGTCCTGCAATCGTTTCGCCAAAACCGGGTCGGCATTGATATACGGAAGCACTGTGAATCCTTCTTTCACCAGAATTTCCGCCGCCGCCAGCGTCTCGACCGGATCCGGCAGCAAATAGCGCGGGTCCGGATGAATCTCGAGCTTGATCCATTTCGGCAAGCCTGCGCTTGCGGCAAGACGTGCAAGCCGCACCGCTTCCTCTGCATTGCGCGCGCCGCTGGTGTTCGGCAAAAGAAGGAAACGTTTCGGATCGATAAAATCGAGAATGTTGGCAAACGGATCGTGTTTCCCTGAAAGATCGGCGCGCCGCAGCCCGACCGTCACGAGCTCGGTGCCGCTGGCAATCAGCGCGTCGCGCATCAACTCGTTGGACGCGAATTTGCCCGTGCCAACAATCAGGCGCGAGGTGAATTCGCGGTCAGCGATTTTCAGTTTCAAAGGCTTGTCCGCCATGCTCACAGGATAAACGAATGTGTGCAGACGCGCGAGTGTCGATCTTCTGCGGAGCACACGCCGCTGGCGTGTAGTTCGCGGCAGCTTGCCGCGAACCTGTTAGCGCGATTTGCCTTTCGACTTTCCAGGTGCATTCGGCCAGCGGCCGAATGCTACAGGCTGGCAGCCTGTGCTCCCCAGAAAACAGAACACGCGCGTAATTTTCTGCTTGTACGGGCCGCGTGATCACGCAACATTTCTCTCCGTGACTCAGTTTGATCTTCGCCGGCAAGATTGCATCAAAGGAATGGCGCGGCTCGCGGATGGAAGTGTCGATCTTGTGGTGACGTCGCCGCCATACAATCTCGGTATTGGTTACGGAAAATACTCTGACGCGCAGGATCGAGGTTCGTATTTGCGATGGTGTCACAAATGGGCGTCGCAAGTTCGAAGAATTCTGAAACCGGCCGGCTCATTTTTTCTCAACATCGGCGCTGCCCCGTCGAACCCAATGCTGCCGCATGAGATTGCTATGGAGCTGACGTCCGCCTCATGCGGATTCGTTTTGCAGAACACAATTCACTGGATCAAGTCGATTACTATCGAAGATCGAGCGGGAGAGGTTCGTTCGTGTGGACATTTCAAGCCAATAAGTTCCAGCCGATTCCTGAATGATTGTCACGAATACATTTTTCATTTAACAAAGACCGGCCGCGTTGAACTCAATCGGCTGGCCATCGGAGTTCCATATCAAGACAAAACTAATATTGCACGATGGCGTCACACTCGCGGGAGCGATCTGCGGTGTCGCGGCAATACTTGGTTTATCCCGTATGAAACGATTCAGAGTCGCGAGAAAGAACGACCACACCCGGCAACCTTTCCGGTGCAGTTAGCGGAATGGTGTATCAAGCTCCACGGTCCGGCCGCCGCCGGACGCGTGCAGACCATGCTTGATCCGTTTGTCGGCATCGGAAATTCCGCAGTCGCGGCGCAGCGCTGTGGCGTAAAAAAATTTATCGGGTTTGAAATTGACGAGACCTATCTCGCGGAAGCGAAGACACGAATTTCACGAATCCGCACGAATTGATTAGTCGCAATTGGTGTAATTCGTGTCAGTGCTCACTTCACAAATTTCTCCAGCGACTTCACTAAATTCCCCGGAAGCGGCCGGACCCGATCAAAAATGCGCGCTGCCAAGGGCTTGGCTGTTGTATAACCGGCAGCGAACATCTCCAAGCGCGCGTCCAGGTTATCGATGTAATGGAGCGCCATTGCCTCCGGCGTTTTCGGCGCGACCGGTGAACCGAATTCAGGTTCGCCATGATGCGCGCCGATCAAATGCAAAAGGTGCAGACGAACGTCTTCTGAGGCGGGGACAAGGTCTTTCCACGCTGCCGCATTCTCAGCGCTCAGCCTTCGCCACAACGAATTCACCAGCTCGAGCCCAATGGAAATGTGCCCGACCAATTCGCCGCGCTCGTCGTAATTCATCACGAATCCGTTTTCGGAGAGCGCGTTCTCCCAAAGTTTTCCCGAATCGTGGAAGACAATCCCCGCAAGCAACAGATCCAAGTTCAGGGCCGGATAGAGTGGCGCGATCTCTTTGGCCACGCGCATCATTTGGGCCGTGTGCTCGACCAGGCCGCCACGACGCGCATGATGATAATTGCGCGCGGCCGCAGTGCGCCGGAACCGGTCGCCCCACTCTTTCAGGAACGCCTCACACAACTCGCGCAGTCGAGGGTCGGCAATGGTCTGGATCGTTTGCAAAATAAATTGCCAATCGGCGGCTTGTTTGGCGCGCAAATCCGCCGGCCCTTGCAGCAATTCGTGCTTTTCCTGTTCGGTCAATGGGCGGATCGTCCACTTCGGCGCACGCGCTTCGAGACCGAACTGTGAGTGCTGATGGAAGTCGGCAGTGAGTTCAAGAAATTCTCCGCCGCCGAACGCGCTGCACGCCTTGTATGCGGGATGATCGCTCCAGACGCGCAGCGTCATTCGATCGCACGCATCCGCCAGCGTGAGCTCGCAATAGGGCTGCTGTTCGCGCGTCAGTTTCGGAGTGGCGCTTTCTACCTGGACATGCACCCGCGCGGGGACAGCGCCGTTTTGTGCTGCCCTGCGGATTTCTGTCAGCGTCATCAAATCCATCTTGTTTTTTTGCACCCTGCGGGTAGGGGCGATTGTCCGCAATCGCACCGGCGGTTCAGGTGAACTGCCCCTACCTCACCTTGGCTTTCATTAATCTATCATTCTTTTCTCAAGGCCGGCGTAGGCATCTACGCGCCGGTCACGCAAAAATGGCCAGTGTGTTCGGTGCTCGTTTACGCGGCCCCACTCGATGTCGGCCATGACAATTTCTTCTCGATCTACGGATCCTTTGGCAATTACTTCGCCATCTGGCGCCACAACAAAGCTTTGCCCCCAAAACTCGATGCCATCGCCGCCGGCAGACGCTTCGTGGCCCACCCGGTTCGCGGCCGCCACATAACAACCATTCGCAATCGCATGGCTGCGCTGGATTGTTTCCCAAGCCGAAAGTTGTGCAGCACCAAATTCTTCTTTCTCCGATGGGTGCCAGCCGATGGCTGTCGGATAAAAGATAATTTCCGCGCCGCGCAGCGCAGTCAGGCGTGCCGCTTCCGGGTACCATTGGTCCCAGCAAACGCAGACGCCGATTTTTCCCTGGCTCGTTGTCCACGCCTGAAATCCCAGGTCGCCGGGCGTAAAATAAAATTTCTCGTGATAGAGCGGATCGTCCGGGACGTGCATTTTGCGATATTTACCCAGCAACTTTCCATCCGCGTCGATGATGACAGCTGTGTTGTGATAAATGCCGGCGCTGCGTTTCTCGAAAAGCGACGCGACGATCACAACGCCAAGCTCGCGCGCGACATCTCCCAAGGCTGACGTCGATCTTCCGGGCACCTCTTCGGCAATCGCGAAATTTTTATGGTCTTCTGTCTGACAAAAATATTGGGACCGGAAAAGCTCCGGCAGGCAAATGGTCTGCGCGCCGCTTTTCGCCGCATCGCGGATAAATTCAATCGCGCGCGCGAAATTCTTCTCGGGCTCCGGGCCGCAGCGCATCTGCACGAGGGCAACCTTTGTTTTCGGCGGCTTGGCCATTCAGTAATTAACCACAGAGGACACAGAGAACACGAAGATGAAGAGTAACTGTCCTCTTCCTGAGCTTCGTGATCTTCGTGGTAGAACTATTTCACGGAATTGGCTGGTGCAATCTCGATCTTAGTGATCACAACGCGTTTTGTGGGCTTACTCATCTCGCCCATGATGTTTTTGGTTACTGGCGTGTTGCTGATTTTTTCCAGCACGTCGTCGCCTTTAATCAGTTTGCCGAAAGTAGTGTACTTGCCATCGAGTCGAGGCACGGGTGCGAGACAAATGAAAAATTGCGAACCAGCCGAGTCAGGATCGGGTCCTCGCGCCATGGAGATCACGCCGCGCTCGTGCTTGTGTTGGTCGAATTCGGCCTTGATCTGGTAACCCGGTCCGCCTTCGCCATAGTGGTTTTCTTTTGCCGGGTCTTTCGAACTCGGATCGCCGCCTTGAATCATGAATCCTTTGATGATGCGATGAAAAATTGTGCCGTCATAAAATCCCGAGCGCGCAAGCTTCGTAAAGTTCTCTATTGTGTTTGGCGCGGCGTCGGTCCAAAAGTGCACCACCATTTCGCCCTCGCTGGTTTTAATCACTGCGACCTCATTTGACGGATTCATCGAGCTGTTCTCCTCGGCGAGAATGTTTGCAATGACAAGCGCGCATCCAATTAAAAAACAGAACAGTGCCAGTTTCATTCGACGGATCATAGGGTTCAGCGCACGCGCCTAGGCGCGCGGATGAAAGCGTCGATGCACTGCTTTTAGCCGCTGTTGATCCACATGTGTATAGACTTGCGTTGTCGAGATGTCGGCGTGGCCGAGCATTTCTTGAATGATGCGGAGATCGGCGCCGTTGCCTAGGAGATGCGTCGCGAAACTGTGCCGGAGAAGATGAGGATAAATGTTTTTTTCGAAGCCGGCATGGCGCGCGTGTTTTTTCACGATCTGCCAGATGCGTGCGGTCGTTAATTTGGTGCCCCGCGCGGAAAGGAAAATCTCGCTGCCGCTGCGGCGCTTCACGAGTTTGGGTCGCTCGGCGGAGAGATAAGCGGCCAATGCTTCACACGCTTTGCGACCCACAGGCACCAGGCGAGTCTTGTTGCCTTTGCCGGTTACCCGCACAATGCGTTCTTCAAAATTGAAATTTTCCAGGCGCGCGTTTGCCAGCTCGGAAATGCGCAGACCGCTCGCGTAAAGCAGCTCCATCATCGCGCGGTCGCGCAATCCATGGAGAGCGCTCGTGTCGATCTTTTCCAGCAACTGTTCAACCTGCAACTCGTTCAGTGTTTCGGGCAAATATCGCTCAATTCGCGGGAGCGTGAGCGCTTCGGCAGGATCGCGTTCCACCGCGCTTTTGCCTGCCAGGAATCGGAAAAAAATTTTCAATGCAACCACAACCAACTTGATCGAAGAAGCCGAAAGCCCGGAGCGTTTGCGGTCAGCGAGATATTCACTCAACACCGGGAGCGTAACGTCGCACGGATTGTCGATTCTCTTCCGCGCAGCGCACCACCGGGCGAATTCACCGAGCGATCTTTGAGTGGAAAGCTGATAATTTTCCGACAAACCGCGTTCAACCGCGAGGAAGCGGATGAACGAATCGATCGCCTGTTCCATTTCTGAACTTTAGCGAACAGACGCATCCCCTGCAAAATCCACCGTAGTGGCAGGCGTGTTGCGTGCCGAATCTGATTCCTTGCAACGAGCAGGACCACCTCTACAGGGATGAACTCCGCGCGACATTATTGACAAGCAAAGGTTAAATGTTCGATGTTGACTTCGCGATGAGCTTGGATTTGAACACGATCCTCAAAGATTGGCCGCACGAAAACGGCAACATCAAGGTGCGCAAAATCATCGGCCTCGATGGCCGCGAGAAGTTGCAACTGCGGGTCGATCTTGGCGTTTTGCAGATGGAAATGACAGGTCGCCCTGATGGTCAGCGTCCGCACAACTGCGAGTCGCTTCTGGAATATCATCAAAAACGAGCCGACCGCACGGAGGCAAAGGGCGAAGCCTACGAGCTTACGCCGGAACAATGCGCCGAACTCCAACAGGAAGGCATCCAGTATTATCATCGTTATCTAAGTCTGTTTCAGATTAACGATTTCGCCGGCGTGGTCCGCGACACGCAGCGTAATCTCGATCTTTTCACCTTCGTCACCCAGCACACCGATCGGGAAGAACTTTCCTGGAGTTTGCAGCAGTTCCGGCCTTACGTGCTCATGATGCACACTCGCGCGAAGGCCTCCATTTTTCTCGGCCAAGGAAACTTCACTGAAGCGATCGCCGAAATTGAGCGCGGGCGCGAGGCGATCGCGGATTTTTTCCAACGCTCAAATTTTCCCGAGCTCGCATCGAAAAGCGCTGAGATCGCGTTTCTCGACGAATGGATGGAGGAAGTGAAAGCGAAACGGCCGCTCTCGAAGCTTGAGATCATGCAGCGCGAAATGGAGGCCGCCGTTGCGAAGGAGCTTTACGAACGGGCGGCGGAATTGCGCGACGCCATCAAGCTGTTGAAGACGCAAAAGCGGACTTAGCGAAGTCTGCGCGCGGCGCCCTCGAAAGATAGATTTCCAATCTGTCCGGGGCGAATATTTGGCTATGTTGCGAAGATGAAAATTGCATTTTGTTCGCTGGCACTGGCTATTTTCTATGTTCTTCCTGTCCGCGCCGATCTCACGATCAACTATTCAACAACAATGCAGCCGGCACCCAAGCAGCAGAAAGCGGAGGCGCCGGAAACAACCCAGGCCGCCACAAACATGACCATCAAGGTCAAAGGAGACAAAATGCGCATCGATGCTTCACCTAAACTGACCACCATCTTCGATGGAACAACAGGCGAGGTGATTAATTTGATGCGTGACCAAAAAACCGTGATTCGCATTTCACCGGAGAAAATGAAAGCCGTCACTGATATGCTGGAGAAGTTTAAGAGTCAGAAAGCTGGCCCGGAAAGACCCACGCTCAAACCAACCGGCCAAAAGGAAATTGTGAACGGGTATGACACCGAGCAATACACTTACGATGGGCAAAATTTTAAGGCCACCTACTGGGTCGCGCCCAATTATCCGAACGGCGCGGCCATCCTGGCGCAACTTCAATCTGTAAAATCAGAGTTCTGGGACGCCGCGAACACCAAGATGCCGGATTTCCGTGATTTCCCCGGACTGCCGATCCGGATGCAAATAATTTTGACGAAACAAGATGAACAGACCAAGCCCGAAGCCACGCCCGAGACAAAACGGCCTCGCCATAGCGAGCCTCCCGGTCACGCCACTGAAATCACCAGCACCATCACTTCGGTGAGTCAGGATCCGATCAGCGATTCCGAATTCACTGTCCCCGCCGATTATAAAGAACCGAAGCTGCCGGACATCTTTGGCGAACAGACTGCGTCTCCGTCCGTTTCGCCCAGCCCGTAAGTGGGCTTTTTCGCTCAGAAGCGCCATGGCTTCTCTGGTGCTCGCGTCTTGTTCGCCCAGACGAGCCGCGTTGCTTGCCGAAGCTGGTTTCGAATTTGAAACCGTGTCGCCGCGCGTCCAGGAGAAGTTCGATGTCGATCTTACCTTGCGTGAAGTGACGCTGTGGAACGCCATTCGAAAGGGAATGTCGGTCGCACAAATGCATCCCGAGAAGGTCATACTTGCGGCTGATACGCTGGTCGCATTGTACAACCAGATCATCGGTAAACCGGCCGATTTGCACGAAGCTGCAAAAATGCTGCGTCGCCTAAGCGGACAAGTTCACCAGGTTTGCTCCGCCGTATTCATTTATCAACAAACAACCGGAAGATCGGCAACTTTCCATGAATTTTCGCGCGTCACCGTTCACCGACTGAGCAGCGCCCAAATTAAAACCTATTTTGAGAAGGTTAATCCGTTGGATAAGGCAGGCGCTTACGCCGCGCAAGGTTGCGGTGCAGAGATTATCGATAAAATCGACGGCTCTTACACCAACGTTGTCGGTCTTCCAATGGAACGAGCAGTCGCCATGCTAGCGGAATTGGGGATCTCACCAAAATCGGGCTGAAGCAGCTTCGTCACTGTGCTCTGATGTTATTCCACGGTGATTACAACTTTTCCTCTAGCGTGGCCTTGTTCGACATACCTGATCGCGTCGGCGACTTGCTCTAATTTGTAAGTGCGGTCAATGACGGGTTGGAGTTTTCCGGTCTGCATCATATCGGCCAAAACAGTCAGATCTTTTTGATTCGCGTCTGCCATCATCATGCCCATTTTTTGACTCACGAACGGTGACAACAACATCGCTTTGATCGGATTAGCCAGAGGACCGATGAAGCCCTGCTCGTTCGGGCCTCCGCCGCCGATCATGACGTATTTGCCTTCCGGCGTTAAGGCACGCTTGCATTCTAATAACGAATGGTTGGTTACGTTGTCGAGAATCACGTCGTAGCGTTGCTCGCCTTTGGTGAAATCCTCTTTTGTGTAATCGATCACCTGATCTGCGCCAAGCGAGCGAACAAGATCGACGTTTCGCGTACTGCATACGCCGGTGACATTCGCGCCGAACGTCTTGGCTATCTGCACCGCGAACGTGCCCACGCCTCCCGACGCACCGTTGATCAGCACCTTCTGCCCAGGTTGAACTTTTGCTTTGTCGCGCAGAGCCTGTAACGCCGTGATACCGGCGATGTTGACAGACGCAGCCTGTTCGAACGTGATGTTTGCTGGCTTTGGCGCGATTGCTCGATCGGCGCGAGGACATACATACTCAGCGAAAGCCCCTGTTCTTCCACCGAAGACTTCATCGCCCGGTTTAAACTGAGTGACGTTCTTGCCGACGCCTTCAACTGTGCCGGCAAAATCAACGCCCAGTCGTGTGTCCTTTGGTTTGCGCAGGCCGACCCCCATGATGCGCATGATCTTGGGAGCGCCCTCGACGAAGTGCCAGTCGTACGGATTAACTGAAGCTGCGCGAATTTTTACCAAGACTTGATCGTCATTGGGAACAGGCTTTTCAACCTCCTCAAGCTTGAGATTAGCCAAGCCATAGTCGCAATAAACGATGGCTTTCATAGAATTACTCGGAGCAGCGGTGTGACCGCAGTCGTTGCTCGATGTCCAGTAGGCAACCTCAAACCATACCAGCAACGCGATTAGAATTATCGCTACACTCCGCTTTAGGACACGTTTTATTTTCATAGACTTAATCAGACTACTTCTTAAGCAACACCCGGAATAGGATGTTTCTTATCTAATGATTGATCCTTTGCACCCCAGATCAAGAGCCAAAAGATAATCGGGAGCTCGCAAAGGGTCAGTTTCGTAGCGAACTTGTCAACAATGGGTCCGTAAGCGGGCAACAGTAAGAAGGTAACACTGCTGGCCAGATAGCCAAAGGCTGCAATGATCAGCAACACGCCGAAGAAGCGAGGGATGAAAACCGATCGAATAACAAGAACCGTAAACGGAAATAGCCAGAGCCCCCAGAAAATTTCGGCCACCAACATGACTGTCAATCTGCTGGGTATCGCGTGTCATAGACCTAACGAGAATTCAACCCCAAAATCTGTATAATCCAGCCGTCTCTGTAGCCGCTGGCGCTAAAAACGGTAACATGTCGGATCAACCTTGTAGCGACAGCAATTTCTCCGGGCAAGTTGAAAGGCCACGGCCAACGAGAGGGAGCTCAGCTAACCACCTAAGTCCGCCAACCTGCCTGCGGCTTTATCGCTAACGGCCGCGGACACGATAGAACCCGCCTGGCGGCGTCAAAATCAAACGTCCTGAACCATCACCCATCGCGATGAGGTCGTAAGTCTGGCCGCTTCGCACATCCACAACCAGTTGCGATGGGATCCACCATCTCGGATTAGGACCGGCGAACACCGTTAAGACATGCCGTCCTGGTGGCAGGAGGCCCTCATAGGTGTGACCATACCCGATAGATCCGGCCCACATCCCGTCGATCCACAAGCGGACGACTACAAAATTACCCAGATCTGGGATCCGGTTTATGTTCAGACGAGCTGCACCGTAAACCGGTTGCACAGAACCGGGCCATGCTACTGCGGCGTGACTTGAATGCGCGTCGTAGCTCATAGCCTGATTAGCGGTATATCCACTAAGAAAAAGGCACGTGGCAATCAAAACGAACGCTTTGCGGCTTTGATAGCTGTATCTGTTCATAACTGGTTACTCCTGTGATAAATTTTCATTGTTGCACAGAGGCTAATCGGGCTTCGTGAGATTGTCACCATGCGCTTAAGAAAGAACTGCGAGTCCCTCTTCCGAGAGAATACTGGCTTCGTCCTCTAACGAGACGATCTCAGCTCCTCGCTGGCAGCGCCGAGGTCTTCAACTCTGATCTAGAAACTTAGGTGAGTTTTGTGCCAGCGGTTCGATGCAGTGCATTTGACTTTACCGCGAGCACGAAACCAAAACAACGTGTCCTAACGAGTCTCGACTAATTCTTTCTTGCGCTCAGTAGGCGGTTCCACTTTGTCGCGTTTGAGGATGCTATAGAGGAACCAAACAATGAAACAGTTCACCAGTAGAATTAGCACGCCCACCAAACCCGGTCGATGCCAAAGGTGGCGCACCTCGATTGGAATCAGTGCCCCTGTTGCAATTATCATCAGCCATTCTGCCCAGCGCTTTTGCATGTACACGCCGGTTCCTTCGGTGAACAGTACCGCCGCATAGAACAACGCCACGATACCGGTGGCACGAAGAGCGCCGCCCGCGAGCACAGCCTGTAGCTTGTGGAGGAGGTAAGCGACTGCTCGGCTGTGCTCCATCAGGATTTCGTCCGCAGTCCAATCCGAAATGGCATCCATCCAACGGGTCCGCGCGTTGAGGAAAAGCAGCGACGCCCCGAGCAAAAGCAGCAGCACGCCCTTGGCGATTTTGAAAAGCGCAATCAGTTTGAGATATCGGACGCGACGCGCTCCCTGCAAAATAGCAGGTTCGTGATGCACGCGTTTACTCATTATCGGATTGGTCCCTTTCCAACTGTAGCAGCGTACTTTTTCCCGGGCGAACATGCCCGGTGAAATTTCTAAGAACGTGTTCGCGAATAGGCCGAGAGCGGTTCGGCGGTTTCCAAATTTTTGATTACGGTACTGAGATAGACTGACTCCGGATAAAACGCTTTGTACTTGGTGATCTCGGCACGGTTCAATACTTTGAATCCGTAGCGTTCAAACATCTTCTCCCCGCGCCGGCTCTCGAACGTAACGATCTGTCCGTAAACCCTCTTTTCGCCGGAGCGATAGAGATAACTCAGATACGCGCTCATAAGAGCACGCGTCGTGGAAACCTTGCGGGCCTCCGGCAGCAGATTGATGTGAAAATGCGGCGTGCGCCGTGGCGCGGCCGGTACTTCGCGCCAGCCGTGCGTGAGCGTCCAACGAATGAATCGGCGCGATCGTTCATTGTAGCGGAAGTAGCGGGTCAGCGCGCGGAAAAAGAGCCAGACGTTTTGATAAAATGCGTAAAGCTGGTTTCGCAGCGGCTTGCGCGAACCCAGCAGATACCCCCGGATTTGGCCGTCCACCTCGATGAGAAAACATGATTCAGGCTCGTGATCCGTGTAATAAGTGGTGAGAAAATCGGCGAACAACTCGCGGTCTTCGTAAACCGGGTCGATCGGGTCTCCAAGAAAGCCAGTATCGCAGCAGAGTTTTCTCACCGCTTCGCGGTCAGATTTGCGGTAGCTGCGAATGGTGAACGGCTTCTGGTTGTCGCTGTCCATCAGGAACGGCGGTAGTTTGCGCAAACCTCGCGATAAATGCAAAATAGTTCTGCAAATACGCGCGGCCAGCTATAGAGATTCTCTGCCGCACGCGCGGCGCGTTCGCCCAGGATGGACAACTTCGTTGTGCTCGCTTCCCCAATCGCGTCCGCCAACGCCTCGGCGCTATTCTCTCGAGCCCATGATCGCTGGTCGTGGCAAATAATTCGGTCCATATAACTGCCGTGAATTCCCACTACCGGCGTGCCGCAAGCCTGACTTTCCACCGCCACAAGTCCAAATGTTTCCTGGACGCCGGGATGAACGAACAGATCGGCTGCGCGATAGTAACGGGCCAGCTCGACACAATCACTGCAATACGAAATCCATAAAACGTTTCCAACGCGGCGCTGCAACTTTTCAACTCTGTTCCGCTGTGGGCCATCGCCGATGACCAGGAGATGAAAGTGATTTCCGTTTCGCCGACGCAGAAGTTCGAATCCTCGAAACAGTGTTTGTGTATTTTTTTCTCTGGCCAAACGGCCTACGTAAAGAAGCAACGTCTGCGAGCGGCTAATGCCTAATGACTGGCGAGTCGCGCTGCTGTCATCCGGCGCAGGCTTGAAAATGCTCGTGTTCACTCCCAGTCGCACCGGCCGGACATTGTGCACGCCCCATTCTGAAAGAACCTCGGCCAACACCTCGGAGGGCACGAGCGTGAGCTGAAAGCGATTGTAAAGTTTACGCACATAAGCACGCGTCAATTTCATCGCCCGCTGGGTGCCGCGTTTGCCCAAAAATTTCGCACTCCCCCGGAGATACGCTTCCGGAAAATGTGAATGATAAAACCCAACCACCGGAACCTTCAACACGCGCCCGGCAGCAATCGCTTTCCAGCCGATTTGATATGGATCGCTCGATTCTACGAGATCAGGACGCTCGCGTTCCAGAATTTCTTCGATCGCGCGCAGGTTAAGCAGCGCTCGATAGCGCGAGCTTCGTGAGACTAGTGGCGAGTGGATCGAATAGACTCGTGACCGGGCGTTGGCGGTGACCTCGGTCTTTGGCCCTGGCACAATGAGGACGTGTTCGTCGTCCGGAGAGTGATTCCTGACATAGTCGATCTTCTCGTGAACGTACCGTTTCACGCCACCGCTTAGCGGAGAGTAAAACTGGGTGAGGTCGCAGATTTTCACGCGTGCTTTGTCATTCCGAGAGAGGTCGAGGAATCTCTAGCATTCTTCTTCGCTCGCAGGGCCATCTGATAATCAGAGATGCTTCGACTTCACTCAGCATGACAGCAGAAACGCAGCAATTGCGCCAGACGCAATCAAGAACGCGATTCCAACTCGCTCAGGTATCTCTCCGCGTCTATAGCCGCGGCGCACCCCATTCCGGCCGCAGTAACGGCTTGCTTGTAAACGCGGTCGGCCACATCGCCTGCGATGAAAACGCCGGGGTGCTTGCTCTCCACCAGATTTTTCGCAATCAGATACCCGTCCGGATCGGTGTCCAGTTTTCCCTGATAAGCTTTGGTATTTGGATCATGACCGATCGCCACAAACACGCATGCCACATCCAGCTCGCGTTCGTCGTCTGTCTTCACGTTGCGCAAACGCACGGCGCGCATCTCGCCTTTTTCGTCGGGAATGTATTTGGTCACGACCGTGTTCCAGATCGGCTCGATCTTCTTGTTCGCAAACACGCGGTCTTGCATGATCACCGAAGCACGCATCTTATCGCGCCGATGAATCAGATAAACCTTTGAAGCGAACCGGGTGAGAAACAACGACTCCTCCGCGGCGGAATCGCCGCCGCCAACTACGCAGACCGGCACGTTTTTGTAAAACGCGCCGTCGCAAGTCGCGCAGGAAGTCAGTCCGTGACCGATCAGTTTCTCTTCATCTTGCAGTCCCAAGTAGCGGGCCGACGCGCCGCTGGCGATGATGAGCGCCTTCGTCTCCAACCAGTCGTCATCGGCTTTGATCCGGATGTGTTTGTTGCTCCCGTCAAAATCCGTCACTTCCGCGTAAGAAAAACGGGCGCCAAATTTCTCGGCTTGCCTGTGCATGTTGAGGATGAGCTGTGGGCCATCGATTCCATCCGCGAATCCCGGATAATTTTCCACCAATGTCGTGGTCGAGAGTTGTCCGCCGGGCTGTCGCCCTTCCAGCACCAACGGGCTGAGATTAGCCCGCGCTGCGTAAACGGCCGCCGTCAATCCGGCGCAGCCACTTCCGACGATGATCACTTTCTCCATCAAGAAAACTTAGCACATCACGCAAGTCGCAAAGATCAAGAACGCGGGAACATGAAGGGTTTCAATGCCCTGGAAGCTTTTCGGCAAGCTGCCGAAAAGAACAGGTTCGCCATGGCGAATCCGTCCTGTGGCGGACTAGCGGCCTATGCTCCCCAGAAACAGAATTCACGCCGTGACGTGCACGACAATTTTGTGAAAGCCAGTCACTCCGGAGAACCAACCGCGATCTTCTTCCCATTCCTGCACGTCGCCTTCGCCGTCGGCGGCGCGGACAGCGAGGACGTGATCTGTCGCTGCGTCTGGCGCCCATTCCGCCCTCCAAAGCGACCATGCGAGATCGCCGCCAGCGTAATAAATCTCGGCGTCGCGCCACGATTTGCCGTCGTCCAAACTGAGCTCGACACGGGAAATACCGCGGTCACCACCGTACGCGATCCCCTTTACTTCAATCGAGGCATTGAGTTTGCTGAGCGAAAACCATGATTCGTGGTCGGGTGTATCGATGCGCGAGCGTGTGGGCGTGATGAAATCCGGTCCCCAGCCCTGCGTCTCGTAAAAGCCTTTGGCGCCAGCATCCGTCAATTCAATGCGCGTAAGCCATTTCACATGTTTCTCGCCGAAGTAGCCAGGCACAATCATGCGCGCCGGATAACCATGCCGATGTGGCAACGGCACGCCATTCATTTGGTAAGCAACGAGCGTCATCGGCTCCATCGCTTTCTCCAGCGGGATTGTGTCGGTATAATTGTCCACGCCCCAAAAACGAACGCGCGCAGCTTGAGAAAGTGGTGCCGTCAGTTCGAGCAAATCGCGCAGCATGACGCCTTTCCAGACCGCGTTGCTGATTAGGCCGGCATCGAGTCCATTACTAATGCACATCAATGTCGTCTGTTGTTCGACGGACTTCATCGCTTTTAGATCCTCAAACCGATACACGCGCGGGTGCTCGACGAGCCCGTTTATTTCCAGATGCCAGAGCTGAACATTCACGCGAGGATCCACAACGTTTTTGGTCACGCAATAAAATTGATCGTTGGGAGTGATCGGCCGAACGATGCCACCTTTGTATTGCAAGCCGTCGTAACTGAACGCCGCGGCGCGGTAAAGTTTGCGCGCCAACGCCAGGCCACCGCCAGCCAGCGCCAGTCCAATCGCGCTCAACACAAATGCGCGGCGCCCGATTGTCGGAGTGAATTCTCGATCTTCGGTTCCAATTCTTGTCCTAGTGAGAAATTGAAAACTCGCCACGAGTGTCCGCTCGAAAACTAAAACGCAGAGCGCGAAGCACACAAGCGTAACGAAACGAGCGACATCTATTGGTAATCCGATGTAACTGGTGCCAAGCACCGGCCACAACAAAATGGCGGCGGCAACGATCGGAAGCGCCACGAAGATCGACATCGTCCAAATTGCCGCGGGCCTGTGGGAATTGCCCCCCGTTGCGAACCCGAAAATTGCGCCTGCAATCGCGCCAACAAGGAGTTGGCCGGCGATTGTCGATCCAACGCCGATCTGTTTGAGATGATTGTAGCCGTCAACTTTTCCCATGAGCGAAAGAAACGGTCCCGGGGAAATAAAAACGGAGAGCCGATCCCCAATAATGACGAGCGGCGTTGCGACGCCGACACACGCGAGCAAGAGCATCATAACGGTCATCGCGACCGCCGCCACGAGTCCCGCAGCTAAACCGGTCGACAGCGCTTTAGTTCTGCTCATTATTGCCGGCGATTATGCTCTGTAGGCGCGCTCGTGCCAAGCGCCTAGATATTCACCTTGGCGTTCATTGCGGCGAAATCCACTACGACTTCGCCAACGCAATCCGCGCCAGCGTCGCGATGATGCGGGTGCCGGCGACAAACGTTCCGCGCAGCGTGCCTGAAACTTTCGATTCTCCACCCGTACGGCGACGATGGTTCACTGGAATCTCGAGAACGCGCAGCCCGGCGCGGGCGGCTTTCATCTGCATCTCCAAATTCCAGCCGTAAGTTTCCTCACGCATATCGAGCTGCGCGAGCGCATCGCGGCGGATAGCGCGAAAGGGGCACATGTCTGTGTAACGAACGCCGTAAAGCAGTCGCAGAATCACTCCGGCAATTCGTCCAGACAACACTTGCTGGAAATTCATGCTGCCCGGTTCGCGCTGCCCGCGCGTGCGCGAGCCGATCACGAAATCGTGCGTGTCACGCGCGATTGGATCGACAAGTTGATTCATCAACGCGGGCACGTCGCTGCCGTCGCCATCCAGAAAGACAGCGATATCGCATTCAGGCGAAAGCGCGCGCACACCCGCCATACACGCTCGCCCGTAGCCGCGCGGCGCACTCACGACGCGAGCGCCCGCTTCACGCGCGCACTCGGCTGTGCGATCGGTGCTGCCGTTATCGACCACGATCACTTCCTCAGGCACATCTGTCGCCAGACATTCGCGCACAACGCCGGCGATCGGTTTCTCCTCGTTAAGCGCAGGGATGATGACCGACACGTAGCTCATCGCAAAACCAGCCAGGCACTCGTGAAATAAATCACCAACGCAACAAAATCGGCCAGCGCAAGCGTGACTGGGCCCGCGGCGATTTTTGGATCGAGCTTGAATCCATGAAGAACTGAAGGCACGCCCAGGCCCAGCGAACATGCCGTGACAAGCGAGAGCGCGATGCTGCCGCCGATGACCAATGCGCCACGCACGTCACTGCGCCAACACCAGACGATCGCGGTCACAACGACGCCGGACGCTACACCCAGCAGCAGTGCGGTCACCACTTCGCGGCGAAACGCAGTCGCCAGCCAGCTTCTTGTGACAGAAACCGAGCGCAATGCGTGGATCGTCACGCTCATCGATTGCATGCTCACGCTTTCGTTCAGCGCCAGCACCATGGTCAGAAAAAACGCCAGCACCAAACTGCGCGCCAGCGTCGCTTCGAAAAAATGAGCCAGCACCGCCGAGAGCGTGCCGCCCGTCACCGTGACCAGCAGCCACGGAAAACGAAACCCGAACCCGCGCCACGGCGATGCGCCGCGGATTTGCTCCAGATGAAACCCGAGTGCCTCGAAAAATTCCGGGCCTACAAGAGCAGCCCCGCGGCTGCGGGACCGATCCTCGCTTTCGCCCGCCTCCAAAATTTCTTCCGCAAATAGATTTGCGTCGATGATGCCGATGACGCGGCGTTGAGCATCAACGACGGGGAAGGCGAGAAATTTATAGAGCACAAAAAATTCGCACGCGTCGAGGATCGTGGCGGTCGCAGGGATGGCTACGACGCGCGGCACCATGATTTCGCGCAGTGGCGTTTCCAGCTGTGCGGTCAACAAACGCCGCGTCGGCACGACACCAACGAGTCGCTTCTGCTCATCGACCGCATAAAAATAAATGACGCGTTCGCCCACGCCCTCGCGCCGAATGCGCTCCAGCGCGGCGCCCACAGTCATGTCCGCACCAAGCAACGGAAAATCCTTACGCGCATGCTCCACGACTGCGGCATCGAAATCGGGAATGCCGGTAGCGATCTTCATCTCGCTACACGATGAACGATGCCTTTGTTTTTCAAAATGTCGCTCGCTTCACTGAAGTAATCGCGGATGTCTGATTGGGTGCGGATCCAATTGATGTAGCGAGCGATGCCTTCGCTGAGATCAACGGTTGGTTTGTAGCCAGCCGAGCGGGCGAGCGTGGTGTCGCTGGTGAGATGGCGCATTTCGCCAGGACGAAACTCGCCGTTGATCTCGGACGCGATATCGATCTTGAGAGCATGCGCCAGTTGCTCGGCGATTTCGCTGATCGGCGTTCCCTTGCCGCTACCGATGTTTACCGATAATCCATCAAGCTTGTCAGTTTCGGCGGCGAGCAGGTTTGCGCACGCGATGTCTTCCACGAATGAAAAGTCGCGCGTTTGCTCGCCATCTTCGTAAAGGACCGGCGACAAATCGTTGAGCAACCGGGTGCAAAAAATCGCGATCACGCCGGTATAAGGATTAAAGATTGATTGGCGCGGTCCGTACGTGCAGGAGTAGCGCAGCGCGACTGTGGGGATACCGATCTGTTTTCCCCATAGTAACGCGAGTCGCTCTTGATCGACTTTGGTCAGGCCGTAAACCGTTTCACCACAGATAGGCGCGTTCTCCGGAGTGGGCACGCTCTTTGTGGTCGTGCCGCAGACCGGACAATGCACCTGCCAGTCGCCTCTGCGCAGCTGTTCCACGGGGCGAACACTTGGAAAAACCAATCCGTGCTTCGGACACTCGCCCGCGCCCTCGCTGTAAACAGCTTGCGAGCTCGCAGCGATGATTTTCTCAACCGGCAAATTTTCTTCGCGAATCACTTCGAGCATTTGCGCGGTGCCGAGCGAATTCACGTGAACGAATTTCGTGATCTCCGGCATGTACCCGCCGTACGCAGCCTGATGGAAGATGACATCAACCTTGTCGAGCGCGGCGGTGATCGTGTCGCGATCGCACAAATCGCCATGAATGAATTCCGCCTCTGGGTTGATCCAGGCCGGTTTGCCGCGTCTGTGCGTATTCGGCTCCAGGTTATCCAGCGTGCGCACGTCCCAGCCTTCGCGCACAAGAAGATCGACAACGTGGGAGCCGATCAGGCCTGCGCCGCCGGTGACAAGTGCGCGTTTCATTTCGTTGTAGAGGCGTTTGTGTCAAACGCTTTGCCTTTTTAGATTCGGCGCTTGGCACAAGCGCCGCTACAACAAATTTTATCGGGTGGCGGGCCAAATGCGCGTCCGCCCTTCACGCGCGATTAGCTCGCTCAGGAATTTCCGCGTACGTGGCGCGACGCTATCGTTTGAACTGCTGGCGAGCAGTTCGTTGCACAAGCGGCGCAAACTCGCAGCATCATCGACATCATATCCGGTCGGCAGAAGTTTTACTTCGATATCGATCTTCGCCGCGCGCTGCATGGTCTGATCAAGCACGCGTTCTGTGCTCCAGTCGATTCGCTCGAAGAATTCTTTGTGTGACTCCTTAAGTCCAATCAAATAATAGCCGCCGTCATCGCATGGACCCAGAACGATACGATCTCCCGGGCGCTGTAAAAGTCTTGCCGCTTGCGCAAAATTTTCAGTGGGAATAGTCGGGCTGTCGGAATCAATCAGGCAGATTGATTCAAAGCCACATTTAAACAAATCTGCCGCGGCATGGTAAAGGCGCTCACCAAATTTGTCCCCGCGCTGCGGCAACAGACTGAAGTCCGCCGGCAGGACACCCTTGTAGGCCGGCTCGGCGCCGATTGGCGTGTAAACGGCGATGCCGCAGGCATCGTTACCGGATGCCGCGCTGGAAATCGCAACCAGTGTATCACGCAGAAAACATTTGTTTAGCTCAGCCGCTTCATTCGGCGTCAGCGGCGGGACGAGTCGCGTTTTTACCTGCCCTGCCTGTGGGGCTTTGGTCATTATGGCCAACGCACAAGTACAGCGTGTGATGTGGGTTGGGAGAGTTGGGTCGAGAATGCGAAACGGTTTCATCCGTTGGCCAGAAACTTTTTCACAGCACGCAAAGACGATTTGAATTTCTTCCTTCGAAAATTTCTTCTTCTAATTTGCGTGAATAACATGCGCGACTATTCTCGCAAATCCCAGCGACTAGGCAGCTGTTGATAACATATGCACGCAGCCGCGACAAATGTTCGTTGCCGGAAAGAGTCAGCAGTTATTCGAGATTATTCGAACTTATCGGCGCATTGCTCAGAGATCCTTTTAACACGTTGCAATGCACAAAAAACTCTACGCGGTATTCAATTGTGTCCCCGCTGGCCGGGGTTGCCCGATGAAACGCGAAAGACGATTTACTGGTACGACAAGCGTCCGGACACGACGGGATCGGGCTTTTTCGCGGAACTATTCACGCATGTGGGTCAATGGGGAACGCGTGTCGATCCGCCGACGCATTTTGTCAAAGGGCTGCGCACAGTCGATCAGATTGATCCCAAAGAGATGATCCTGCCGCTGGTCGTCTTTACGCGGTGAAGCGACAACGTATAATCGGGATTGAGTTCTTCGCTATCAGGGCCGGGCGAAGCGAGCGAGCCGAAACTGAGCCCCCGATTACATCTGCGCGGTTCATGACGAATATATGCTCGGAAAACGTGCGTCGTGAGTTGACCGAAAGTCGCAGCGGGAACGAAGGTAGGGGCTGAGTCATGCATATTACTGACATTATGCGGAGTGATTCGCCCACGTTTTCGTTCGAATTCTTTCCTCCAAAAACACGGGAGGCTGTCGAGACGCTTTATCAAACCATTCGCGACCTCGAATCGTACATGCCGCACTTTGTCAGCGTGACTTATGGTGCCGGCGGCTCGACGCGTGATTTAACTCATGATCTTGTCGAGCGCATTCAGCGCACAACGCAGCTGGAACCGGTCCCTCACTTGACCTGCGTTTGCCACAACGAAGAGGAGGTTGAAGCGATTCTCCTTCGATACGCCAAATCGGCCATTGGAAACATTCTCGCGCTAGGCGGCGATAGGCCAGCTGGAATTGCTTACGATAAATCGCGGGACTCTTTTCAGCATGCGATCGATTTGGTCAAATTCATTCGGCGATTCAATGAGTCCGGCGCGCATCCAGACCGCCGCGGTTTCGGGATCGGGGTGGCCGGTTTTCCCGAAGGGCATCCGGCTACTCCGAACCGATTACTCGAAATGGATTACTTCAAAGCGAAAGTGGAGGCTGGCGCGGACTACATTGTTACACAGCTATTTTTCGATAATCGCGACTTCCTCGATTTTCGCGAACGCTGTGCACTCGCGGATATTCGCATCCCCATTATCGCTGGCATCATGCCAATTACGTCCATTAGCGGATTCAAACGCATAGCCGAGTTGGCCGGCGGCGCACGCTTCCCAGCTAGGTTTCTACGTGCTCTACAGCGCTGCCAAAACGACCCCGAAATGGTCAGACGCGTCGGCGTTCATTTCGCGATAGAACAATGTCACGATCTTTTGGATAACGATGTCGCTGGCATTCATTTCTATACACTCAACCGCTCCGACGCCACGCGGGTAATCTTTGAGAGCCTTGGCATTCCGCGTGGTCGGAACGCTCAGGCCTCAGGCGTCTGAGTTTAGCGACACAATTTCCTAGCGGGTTAAGGGGTCATGCTCAGCGCCTTTGTGCATCTTCTGGCGTTATAGCCGATCCCGCCTTACTAAGCGACAACAAGACACGGCGAAATTTGCGCGAATCCATGAACCGCACAGAATCTCTCAAGATGTCCCAGGTCCGACATGCGATGTTCTGGCAGTTCGTGATACTGGTGATAGGAGTCGCGCTGCTCTCCGTGCTTTCGCGCTTTTTCCCGATCATCGATCTTATCGAGGCGCTTCAACGGCGTGTGATCAGCTGGGGCATATGGGGTGCGATTTGCTATCCTCTGCTTTTCGCGCTTTGTAATATTCTCCTGCTTCCCGGAGGCGTACTGGCGGTAGGCGGAGGTTTCTTTTTTGGCTTATGGTGGGGTTTTTTTATCGTTTTCACGGGCAACATTGCTGCCACAGCGGTCTCATTTGCCTTGAGCCGCTGGATCGCCACTCGCTGGTTCAGACGAAGATTTTCGCAGGATACTGCGCTACGCGCGTTGGAACCTGCCGTGAAACGCGAGGGGTGGAAGATCATTCTTCTGAGTCAGCTGCATCCGCTTTTTCCTACGAGTCTTCTAAACTATCTCTACGGCCTCACGCGGGTGCGTTTTACTACCTACATGCTCTGGGCCTCTGTCGGGCGGATCCCGGGGCTATTTCTGTACGCGTACGTGGGAACGTTAGGTCAATTAGGGCTCAGAATTGTGCGCGGCAGAAGTTACCCGCGCATCATCGAATACTGGATATGGGGAGGCGCCTTTCTTACAACCGCGTTGCTGTTAGCTGTCTTAGGCCGTGTCGCCTATCGAGCGATACAAACGTCGCATCGCATGGGCGATGCGCCGGCCGGGGAAGGTAGAATTGATTCGCCCAAAATGATGTAGCTTCAGGAGTTAAAATACTCATTACAAGTCTATTATGAAAAGTTCCATTTTTTTAAACGTGGCCGCTGGAGCGCCTACTTGAACCTATTGTGGGGTCACCTGCAGCCTCGTTCGGCCAGATAGTATTCCGATCGCCTCGAAATGTTTAAGTTACCTACAGAATATGATGTCGTGGTGGTTGGGAGCGGGCATGCCGGCATCGAAGCCGCGCTTGCCGCCGCCCGGATTGGATGCCGGACGCTGATGCTAACGCAAAACCTCGATACAATCGGACAGATGTCGTGCAATCCGGCGATCGGCGGTCTGGCCAAGGGTCATCTCGTCCGCGAGATCGATGCAATGGGGGGCGCTATGGGATTGAATGCTGACGCTACAGGCATTCAATTCCGGATGCTTAACCGAGGCAAAGGTCCATCGGTGCGTTCCCCGCGCGTTCAATGCGACAAAAAGGCATATCAACTTCGGATGAAAGCCCTTCTTGAGACGACGGCGAACGTCGATCTAAAACAGGCAACAGTTTCAACAGTGCTCGTCGATTGCGGACGAGCAGTCGGAGTGGATACCGACCTCGACTTAAGGATTGCTGCACGAAGCGTCGTTATTACGTCTGGGACATTTCTGCGTGGTTTATTGCACGTCGGGGAGAATAGCAAGCCCGGTGGACGAATGGCCGACACCCACTCGGGCCTGAGCGAGAACCTTCGAAAACTCGGTTTTGAAGTGGGACGTTTCAAGACGGGAACCCCTTGCAGGCTCAACGCGCGCTCGATCGATTTTGGGCGGTGCCAGATCCAATTCGGGGACGAGCCGCCGCCGCGGTTTGCGTTTTGGGATGACGAAGTTACCGAAAGCGCCCGCGAGATTTTTACGCTGAATCACACGAGAGAAGGAAAGTTCCACGTGGAACAAATGCCCTGCTGGCTTACCGCGACTTCGCAGAGGGCCCACGAAATCATTCGCGCTAACCTCCATCGTTCTCCGCTTTATGCCGGCCGAATAAAAGGTATTGGCCCTCGATACTGTCCCTCGATCGAAGACAAGGTCGTTAAATTCTCGGATAGGACCTCGCACCAGATCTTTCTCGAACCGGAGGGGCGTCATACCGCGGAATACTATGTAAACGGGATTTCCACGAGCTTGCCGTACGACGTTCAACTTCAGTTCGTCCATTCGATCCCGGGGTTGGAAACCGCACAAATAATGCGACCAGGTTATGCTGTTGAATATGACTATTTTCCGCCTACTCAACTCTTCCCGACACTAGAAACAAAGCTTATCAGCGGGCTTTACTTCGCTGGACAGGTGAATGGTACGTCGGGCTACGAAGAGGCTGCCGCGCAAGGATTAATCGCAGGCGCCAACGCGGCTCTAAAGGTTAAGGGCCTTTCGCCGTTGGTATTGGATAGAAGCGAGGCTTACATCGGAGTCCTTATCGACGACTTGGTTACGAAAGGGACTGAAGAGCCGTATCGCATGTTTACAAGCAGGGCCGAAGATCGATTGTTTCTTCGGCACGACAATGCTGATCAACGTCTCACTAGGCGAGCGTTCGGTGCAGGACTAATCTCGGAGACACGTTGGTTGCGATTTGAGCAGAAAATGCGACTTCTCGAAGAAGCGCGAAAAGTCGCAACGGAGACTTGGTTAGAAGGTACCCCGATCTCGCAGCTTCTTAAGCGGCCGGGCTTCGGTGCCAAGGACCTCCCTCGCGACGTGGCTTCGATAGTGCCATTTTGCCTCTGGGAATTAGTTGTAAATGATTTCAAATATGAAGGATATGCTGCCCGACAGTCGGAGCAAAACCGGCAGATACAGCAGCGGCAGTATCAAATCATTCCAGACGGCTTGGACTATAGCCGGATTCCGGGGCTACGTCTGGAGACCTGTCAGAAACTGGGAGCTCTACGTCCAGCATCGCTCGGCCAAGCTGCAAGAATTAGCGGGATTACACCGGCCGACATCGCGATTATTTCCATCTGGCTGGTTAAGAATGGCTTACATCCAGAAACGTCGGCTTAGGCAACAAGCTGCCCTACGCACGTAAATGCTCACATTTGGCACTGTTCTGATTGGGGCGTACTTGCTGGGATCTATTCCGGCTGGTTACCTAGCTGGTCGGCTCGCGAGAGTTGATATTCGTAAGGTAGGAAGCGGCAACATCGGTGCAACGAACGTTACCCGCGTTCTTGGGAGGCGTTGCGGATATGCAGTTTTCGCTATCGATTTCCTCAAAGGTTTGGTTGCACTGCGCCTGTCGATTCTGCTCGCTCAGACGCAATTTGGTGGCAAGTACATGGAACTAATCGGAATCATCGCGGCTGTCGCTTGCGTGTTAGGCCATACCTTCCCCATTTGGCTGCAATTTAAAGGAGGCAAAGGCGTTGCCACTTCGGCTGGGGCACTTTTCGGCTTGCTGCCGCTGGCGGCACTAGTGGGAGCGCTGATTTGGTTCATCTCTTTCAAATTGACGCGCTATGTGTCGGTTGCGTCCATCACAGCCGCAATAGCCTTGCCGATCGTCATCTTCGCCCTGCTGGATCGAGGTAAATCGCACGGGATATTATTCTGCTTCTCGATTTGCCTTGCCGCCCTTGTTGTTTTGCGGCACCGCTCCAATCTCGTCCGCCTCGTACGAGGTACCGAGCCACGTTTTCAAAAACGAAAGTGAAGTGAGGATCGACAAAACGGCAATCCTAGGTGCAGGTAGTTGGGGGACGGCCCTGGCGTGCCTTTGGGGAACAGGCGGGCGAGAAATCGTTCTCTGGGGTAAGACGGCGGATCGGGTCGCGCGTATCCAAAAAACACGCGAGAACAGTGATTACATGCCAGGACTCATGTTGCCAAAGTCGGTTTGCGTCACTTCCGACCTGCAGGATTGCGCGGACGCGGACCTGATCGTTTTTGTCACACCATCGGGCGCTCTGCGCACTATCGCCACGCGCCTGCGGCAGGTGGTCGGCAACCGGCAAGCCGTGTTCCTCAGTTGCACGAAGGGTATCGAATACGGTACTGGCATGAGGATGAGCCAGATTCTCGGCAAAATCTTTGCTGGGAGGAAAATTAGCGTCTTATCGGGACCGAACCTTGCGGCAGAAGTAGCGAAAAAATTTCCCACAGCCACTGTTGTCGGCTGCGACGATCTCGATTGCGCGGAAAGCCTTCAAAAATTCTTAGGCAGCCCTCGCTTTCGGATTTACACGAGTCAGGATGTCGCGAGCATCGAACTCGGCGGAGCGCTCAAGAATGTGTTCGCTATCGCGGCTGGAATCAGTGACGGCTTGGGGCTCGGCGATAATTCGAAGGCCGCGTTGGTTACGCGATCGTTGGCGGAATTGGTTCGGCTGGGAGTCGCCATGGGCGGATACGTCCATGCGTTTTATGGATTGAGCGGCGCAGGCGATCTTGTTTTGACCTGCTACAGCGAACAGAGCCGCAATTACACGGTTGGGAAACGGCTGGGACACAGCGAACCGCTCGCGGAGATTACTACGTCGATGAAGACGGTAGCGGAGGGAATTGCTACTACGCGGAGCGCCTACGAATGCGCGCGAAGATTGAACGTTGATACGCCAATCATCGATCAGGTGTACGGGATGCTCTACGAGCAGAAACGGCCGGCCGTAGCGCTGGAACAATTACTACAGAGGGAACAGAAACCGGAGCAAGCCTAGCCTGGCTGATATTTCCGGGCGAGCTCTGCGATCACGGCTGGATATACTTCGTGTTCGGCAATCTGAATGCGCGAATGAAGCGTCTCCGGCGTGTCGTTAGGCAAAATCGGGACCTCGCGTTGTGCAATAATCTTGCCGTGGTCGATTTGCTCATCGACGTAGTGAACTGTGCAACCGGTGACCTTTTCCCCTGCCGCTAACGCTTGTTTCCACGCTTCGAGTCCGGGAAATTTCGGGAGAAGCGATGGGTGAATATTCACGATGCGGCGGGGAAATGCCTCGAGCAGTGGCGATTTCAGAATGCGCATAAAACCGGCGAGCACGACCAGCGCAACACCGGCCTCGCGAAGCATTCGTACCAGCTCGGCCTCGGCGTGCGGTTCCAGTCGCGTATGGAATTTTCCCGGCGGCAAGTACGCATTGGGGACAGAAAATTCCCGGGCGATGTCGAGAATCCGTGCATCGAATACGTCTGATATCACGATGCGAACTTCAGCCGCCAGGACGCCGCTCCTGATGCTTTGCAAAATTGCGCGGCAGTTGCTTCCCTTTCCCGAGCCGAGAATGCCAAGAGGAATTGGTTTCATTTTCGTCTCCTTCGCATCCGCTCAAGCAAGAGCGAAGTAGAGTAACCTTTCTCAAACGGAAGGATGCGAATTTCAGCGCCGATTTTTTTTAGAACCGCGCGCTCGTCGGCATTCAGCGTATCAGAAGTGTAATCCCCGCCTTTAACATAAATGGCCGGGTTGCTTGCGGAGATGAATTGTGTCGCGCGCACTTGCGGAAAAATAGTGACCAGATCGACGCATTCCAGCGCTGCCAAGACTTCGGCGCGATCTCTCTCGTTATTTATTGGACGCCCGTTTCCCTTAAGTTCGCGCACTGAACGGTCACCATTCAAGCCCACAACGAGCGCATCGCCAAGCGCGCGTGCGGCTTGCAAGTAATGAACGTGCCCCACGTGCAGCAAATCAAAACAGCCATTGGTGGCGACCAATCTTTTTCCAGTAGCGCGCAATTTCTTGGCACGCAGAGCCAGTTCATCCATCTCAAGGATCTTGCTCTTCATGTTTTCTCGATCAATTTTTTCAGTCGAGTTTGCATTTTATTACCCGAAAACAGCAACTCAGGACATTATGCCACTTTTTGCGGTTGGCCTTTACGCAATTTGCGCCAACTTGTGAATCTGGAACGCGATGTCGAGAAAAAATTCCGAAACACGCCAGCGCAACTCAAAATCTGCGCATGATTTTCGCATTTCGGATGTCCCCGTTGTCTGCTCGGAATCCGAGCCGGATAGTGGCGGCAAGGAGCTTGATAACGTCACGCTGCCGCCGGTTTATGGTGGGCCAGTACTAGTTGCAATCGCACGCGGTCCGGGCACGATTTTCCTCTACTGGAATATCGATTGGCCTACGCTTTTTGCGAAAATGGCGCCGGTGGACCGGCAGGTTCATCTTCGCGTACATCGGGTGAACTACGGCGAAGAACAAAGTGTGGCCGTCGAACCAATGGCCGGTAATTGCTACATTGCGGTTCCCGAGCGGAGTGGCCCCTACCATGTCGAGATGGGATACTATCAACCCGCCGACACTTGGCACTCCATTACCGCCTCTAATGAAGTAACGATGCCACGAGATAATTTTGCAGTTAATCGCGATGTCGATCTTGCGACAATTCCGTTGCATCTTGGGTTCCAACGGCTTCTCGATTTACTTGGAGCAGCTAGAGGTGATGCTTTGGCCAAAATCATCTCGCAATCCCAGACTAGCGGCTTGAGCACCGAACTGCACAAATCGTTGCGCCGTGGGGACCACGAAATTCTAAAGGCCATGAATTTGTCTCTCGACGAGATCGCTACCGCGCGGCGCGCATTCGTGAGAGGTATGAACGAAACAGCACTAGACACACTGAGGGAAGCAATTCTTAGTTTCGGATCGACCTCTCCGTCGAGCAGGTTCAGTCCAAGCAGTTGGCAGAATGCTTGAAGGAAGCGCACAAACGTCCAACGCCCATACTCAACCATCCACTTGATGCATACGTGTGGTCACCGATGCCCGACCAAATACAGCAATGGAAACAGAAATACCCAGACAATATCGACGAAATGCCAATAAAGCCCAGTGATCTCGACCGGATTGTGATTGCCGTGAGAAAATTTGCCGAGCCAGGCCAGTACTGCCAGAACTAGCATGATCCCAATTCCCACGGTGACGTGAATCGCGTGCAGCCCGGTCATTGCAAAGTAAATCCAGAAAAATAATTCGGCATTCTGCGGATCGGCGCCGTGCCATTCAAAATGCTTTCCGGGAACCAAGTGCTCCACATAGTCTGTGTGGTACTCGACGGCTTTGATGGACATGAACACGCAGCCGAGCAACGCCGTGCCGATTAGCAAGCCAGTCAGCATGCGTCTTTGATCCAGCTTTGCAGCACGCACGGCGAGTGCCATCAGCAGGCTGCTGATCAGCAGCACGGCTGTATTGGTTCCGCCCAGAAACACGTCAAGCCTACGACTGGTTTCCACAAAGATGTGGCCATATGTGAAGCGATAAACCGTGTAGCCGAGAAAGAGTCCGCCAAAAAACAGCACCTCGGTTGCAAGGAAAATCCACATCCCGAGCTTCGCCGCCTCGCGCTGCTGTTCGATGTCGTCAAACTGCTCGGCGACGAATGCTTCTTCAGATACTGGCGAGGCTAAGGTCGACATCTTTTTCGGCTGAATACGAATAGGGCTGCCCCGTCACCACCAGAGTCTTTTCGAAGTTGTGTTCCGGCGGCGGGGAAGTGGTCTGCCATTCCAACCCAGTCGCGCGCCACGGATTTGAACCGGCCACGCGGCCAAATTTCAGGGACCACAAAAAGTAAATCAGTGGGAGCAAATAACCGACGCCGAGAATTGATGCGCCTGCGGTGGAAAGGACGTTGAACAACTGAAATTCCGGCGGATACACGTGGTAGCGGCGCGGCATTCCCAGATAACCTAGAATAAATTGTGGGAAAAAGGTGAGATTGAATCCGAGAAACGTTATCATCGCGGCGAGTTTGCCGGCGAATTCCGGGTACAAGCGCCCGGTGATTTTCGGCCACCAATAGTGCAGGCCGCCCATGAAGGCCATCACCATTCCGCCCACCATGATGTAATGAAAGTGGGCAATAACGAAGTAGCTGTCGTGCACGTGCACATCGACGGCCAGCGTGGCGAGAAAGAGGCCAGTCATTCCGCCGATGGTGAACAGCCCGATGAATCCGAGCGCGTAAAGCATCGGCGTCTGGAACGAGATCGAGCCTTTGTGTAGCGTCGCCGTCCAGTTGAAAACTTTAATCGCCGACGGAATCGCTACGAGAAAACTCAAAATGGAAAAGACCATGCCAGCATAAACCGATTGGCTGCTCACAAACATGTGGTGTCCCCACACGAGAAACCCAAGGACGGCAATTGCCATGCTGGCTGCCGCCACGAAGCTGTAGCCGAAAATTCGTTTGCGCGAGAAACAAGTGATTAATTCGCTGATCACGCCCATCCCCGGCAGAATCATGATGTAAACCGCCGGATGCGAGTAAAACCAGAACATGTGTTGGAAAAGCACCGGGTCGCCGCCGAGTTTCGGATCGAAAATGCCCACGCCCCACACGCGCTCCACGCACATCACCGCGAGCGTGATCGCCAGGACGGGGGTGGCCAGCACGAGGATCACACTCGTCGCGTACATCGACCAGATGAACAGCGGCAACCGAAACCAAGTCAGCCCCGGCGCACGCATTTTGTGAATCGTGGTCATGAAATTCATCCCGGTGATGATGGAAGAAAATCCGGCCACAAAGACGCCCGCGGCCATCGAGATTACATGCGAGTTCGCATAAGTCGTGCTGTACGGTGTGTAAAAAGTCCAGCCCGTGTCCACGCCACCATGAATGATCGACCACAGCGTCAGCGCACCGCCGGCCACAAAAATATACCAGCTCAGCAGATTTAGTTTTGGAAAGGCCACGTCTCGCGCGCCGATCATCATCGGGATGACAAAATTTCCGAGCACGGTCGGAATCGATGGAATAAGAAAAAACCAGACCATCAACACGCCGTGAATCGTGAACAGCTTGTTGTAAGCTTCATTCGTGACCAGATCGCCTTGCGGTGTGAGCAATTCCAGCCGCATCATCGCCGCCGCGACGCTCGCGATCGCGAAAAACACCAGGATCGTCCAGAGATAAAGAATGCCGATGCGCTTGTGGTCCGTCGTGAGTACCCACGATTTCACCCCAGTTTCGACATTGAGGTAATACTCGCGCGGCATTTCGCCTTCGGTGTGAATGTTGATCTCTGTCGCAATCTTCATCTGGGTTCGTTAGGTCCGGACTCGTTAGGCGGGGTTTGGTTGGCGATGGATTTGATGTATGCGATCAACTGCATAATTTCTTCCTCGCTCAGCGTGCCGGCAAAACTGGGCATGATGTTTTGGTAGCCTTTGGCGATTTCTTTTCCCGGAAGGAAAATGGAATCGCGCATGTACCGTTCATCGACTGTTGCCATTTCCCCGTTCTCCAGCGGCTCCGATTTTCCATAAATGCCTTCCAGGAGCGGCGCGTGAAACTTTGAATTCACGCTGTGACAACCGCTGCAACCACGCTCACGAAACAAGCGCTCCCCCGCGCGCGCAATGCTCTCCATCGGCGCGCCCGTGTTCAACCAGCGCTCATAATCCACCGGCTCCATCACCACGACGCGACCAATCATGGCCGAATGTTGGGTGCCGCAGTATTGCGAACAAAAGATGTGATATTCGCCCGTGAGCGTCGGCTTGAACCACTCGCTGGTGTATTTCCCCGGTACCACGTCCTGGTGCAGACGAAACGCCGGCACGAAAAAACTGTGGATGACATCCTGCGAAGTCATGGTCAGCGCCACGGCGCGCCCCACGGGTACGTGCAGTTCGTTGATTTCCTGTTTGCCTTCCGCGTGTTGCAATCGCCACATCCATTGTTTGCCGACCACCAAAACTTGCAGCGCGTCGCGCGGTGGACGTTCCACATGGAAATAAACAACCGCACCCCAACTGAAGAGCCCGATGAAAATCAGCAGCGGCACAATCGTCCACCCACTCTCGATGAAAACCGATTCGACGCGCGGATTTGAGCGGTCCGCCTTTGAGCCGCGCCGATATTTTATTGCAAAGACGATAATCGGCACAAAAACGATAGCGCAAATGAGGAACGTGAGCGCCACGAGCGCGAAGTAGATCCAGTCGATCTGGTGCGCACTGGTCGAAGCTTCAGGCGGAAACAGACGAAACTTGTCCATGGGGTGTTTCTTACGTTTGGGCGCGGGATTTTTGTCGCGCCAAAAGAAAGATCCATAGCGCGATCGCAGCGACGGTCGCGACGCCGCTTAGCCGCAAGACCGACACGATCAACCCGCCGTATTTTCCAGTGACGGGATTGTAGTGGTAACAAATGAGCGCGAGCCGCTGGATCACCGAACCGTTCTCATTTTTTCCAGCGGCCAGAATTGTCCGGCGCAATTCATCAGGCGAAAAATTTACGCCAAAGAGATAACGCGAGATCTCCCCCTTTGGTGATAGCACAATGATCCCGCTCGGATGCGCGAACTCGTTGGTGTGCGCATCGTATGCAAAGTGAAACCCGGTCTCTGCGGCGATTTTTTGGATCGACATCTCGTCACCGACTAAGAAATGCCAGCCCTGCTCCGCCGAACGACGCCCGTAAAGCTTTATGTATTGCGCTTTTTTTGTCGTGGCGAGAACCACTGTCTCGCGCGGGTCGATGCTAAGATCGACCACGTTAAAATCGCGCCCGATATCGAGCCGCAATTCCTGCATCGCCTCGATCAAGCCGTTATTGATGAACGTGCACAGCATCGGGCAATGGTAATAACCGAGCACGAGCAGCGTCGGCTTGTTTTGCAAACAATCGCGCAGCCTAACGAGTCTCCCGTCCGAATCGCGGAATTCCAGGTCGGTTGAGATCTGCTGCCCGATCTTTTGCTCGAATCTGATTTGATTTAATTCGTCAAGGGTGAGCGCGTCTACTTGCGCGATCAGCAAGGGCAAAAGTAAGAGGACGAATTTCACGTTCATCGGGGCAGCGGTCTCGGAGAGGGAATTTCCTGAGGACGCGATTGCATATATTGCAAGGGCGTCTGGTTCCCACCGACCTCGGGGAGCCCCCGCTCAAGAAGCAATTGCATTGCCCGATTGATTGGAATGCGCACGACTCCGGCGGGACGGTCGATCCAGTCATAGGAACTCAATCGCGCATCTTCAGCGGCGCGCAGCTTTTGCAAATCGACCGCGGGCTGCGCTTGCACGCGCGGTTGCGGAAACAACGCGCCCGCTTTTGCCGCCGGGGCCCGGACGGCTTCCTCAGCGTATTGCTTTGTCACCAGAAAGCGCAGGAGTCCCCACATTGCGAGGCAAACCAGCGTGCCAGACAAAAACAAAATGAGCGCAATCAAAAACATCGACGGAACATCGACATCTTTTGTTTCGTGTACGTGCTTTTCCGTGTTCATGCAGGCACTGCGACCGCGAAGCGCGGATCGTTGATCGGAATCAGCGGCCGCGCTTCAAGTCGCCAGAAAAAAATCGTCAACCAAATCCCGCCGATGCCTAACCATGCTACCGGGGCCATCCAAGTTGCGTGGAAGCGATTGTGATACAACGACGGTGCGACCACCCACCAAACATCGGCAATATGCGCCAGGAAAATAGCGGCGGCGATGGCCACCAGAACTTGCGGCCGCGACTTGCTCTGGCGAAACAGCAAAAGAAAGAAAGGACCGAAGAAGTGAAAAATGAGCAGCGCGAACGCGATCACACGCCAGCCGTCCGCGATCCGGTGGAGATACCAGGAAATTTCGTGCGGCAAATCGCCCGACCAGATCACGATTAGCTGTGCGTAAGCGAGGTAAGCCCAGAGCATTGTGAACGTGAGCAACAGGTTTCCGAGATGATGAAAGTTTTCCTTCGCCAAAACTTCGCCTAACGAACTGCGCGGGCCGAGCCAGCTAAGCAGCAGAATGACGAAGGCGAGCGCGCTCAGCATTTGACCGATACAAATGAGCAGCGGGAAAACGGTGGAATACCAATCGGCCTCCATCGACATCACCCAATCAACGAACGCGAACGTGACCGTCATTGGATAAATCACGAGGCCTGGGCCGCTCAGTTTGCGCAGTCTCCTGGTCGGTTCCACTGACTTCGTGGTGTCCTGCTCGGCCGACCATTTGATCAGCAATCGGGCGATCAAAATCCAGATCGCGAAGTTGACCACCGCACGAAGCACGAACAGCGCTGGGTTCATGTAGACGTGTTTGTGTTGCAGAACTTTGTCGATCGAGACATTCGCCGGCATCGCCCACGGATAAAGCTGAGCGAGCCCGAGAAGAATGGGGATGAACAACACCGCGAGAAACGGCAGCGTGCTAAGCGCCGCTTCGAAAAATCGCCGAATCGGATAGCCCCAGCGTCCCGCGGTGAGATGGTGAATCATCAAAAAACCGGAGCAACCGAGCGCGATCCCGAGCCAAAACAGAAATCCGAAAAGATAGGAGACGAAAAATTCCCGGCGATCAACCATTGGTGCAACTGCGCACCCGATCAAACCGGCGATCCCGACTCCAAGAGAAATTCGGCGCGCGTCTGAGATCGACATCTTCATTTCGAAACGGCCCCCAAACTACTTCGCGCGTCGGGGGGCAAATCGTTTGGATTTGCGTGCTGGCTCAGTTGCAGCGCGCGGATATAAACGGCGATGGCCCAGCGGTCCTGCGGTTCCACTTGCGCGGCGTACGAAGCCATTGCGCCATAGCCATTGGCCATCACGTCAACGAAATGTCCCAGCGGCGCGTTGCGCAGCCGATCGAGATGATACGACGGCGGAGCCGGAAAACCGCGTTGCACAATCATTCCTTGTCCATCTCCCAGCCGGCCATGGCATTCCGCGCAGATTGCGTCGAAGCGTTCGCGTCCGCGCGCCAGAAGCTCGGGCGTCAATTGCATCGGCAACTGCGTCACATACACGCCATTCGTCAGACCGGTGTGAAACGCGTCGTTCGCCTGCGTTCCCCCGCGCGGCACCACATTCGGCGGCAACGGTCGGGCACTCGCGCCATCTCTGAAAAATTCACTTTGTGAAAACGTCTTCGCCCGCGGCTCGTTCGTCATGTCGTGGCGACAGGCGGCTAGTAGCGAGAAAGAAAGGATGGTTATAGGGATGCAGAACCACGCTTTCATTTCGGCACTTCCGCAACCTTCAGCGGATTTAGGCTCTGCAAAAACCCGCGCGTCCTCTTCGGATCGAAAATCGCGTCGCGGGCTTCGATGCAGAGAAAAAACCGGTCTTGGGACGCGCGTTCGAACTCCGGTAGATTGAACATCGGATGGTATGGCTTTGGCAGGCCGCTGGAAGTGAGCGAACCAAAAAATGCGGTGAGCGCGGCACAGAGCACGGTGAGCTCGAATGTGATCGGGATGAATGCCGGCCAGCTGTGCATGGGACGACCACCGATGTTGATCGGATAGCTGACCATATTCGCGTACCACTCCATGTAATACGCACCGGCGCCGCCGATGATCCCGCCTAACAAGACCAGTAGCGGGACGCGATTTCGTTTTCCAAGCGCCTCGGCCAATCCATCCACCGGAAACGGCGCGTAAGCGTCCATCTTGCGATAACCGTGCTCGTGCGCTTTTTCTGCCGCGCGCAGCAGTTTATCGTGGCCCTCAAATTCCGCTGCCAATCCAAAAAGATCCTCCGTGTTCATAGGGTTGCCGCCTTTTGCGGTTCGGCGACCAGCTCGCGCGTTTCGGAGATTGCGATCATCGGCAGGAAACGGATGAACAAAAACAAAAGCGTCAGAAATAGCCCGACGCTGCCGAAGAGCGTGGCCCAGTCCCAAATCGTCGGGAAAAACATTCCCCACGACGACGGCACAAAATCGCGTTGCAAACTTGTGATCACGATTACGAACCGTTCCAGCCACATTCCCAAATTGATGGATAACGCGACGGCAAACAGCGCGACGAGATTGCGCCGCACACGCACGGACCAGAGCGCCTGCGGCACGATTACATTCACGAACATCAACAACCAGAAAATCCAGCCGTACGGGCCGAACGCGCGGTTGGTCATCATGTATTGCTCGAAGATGTCACCGCTGTACCACGACATGAAAGCTTCGATGAAATAACCGTAAGCAACGATGAGACCGGTCGCGAGCATCACGTTCGCCATATTGTTGAAGTGGCGGAGCGTGATCAGGTTTTCGATCCGGTAAATTTTTCGGACTGGAATCACAATGGTGATCACCATCGCGAAACCGGAGTAGATCGCGCCCGCGACGAAATAGGGCGGGAAGATTGTGGAATGCCAGCCCGGCAATTGGGCGACGGCGAAATCCAGGCTCACCACGCTGTGCACGGAGAGCACCAGCGGCGTCGCTAGTGCGGCTAGAAGCAAATACGCGATCTGATGGCGCTGCCAGTGGGCGGCGGAATTACGCCAGCCGAGCGCGAGCACGCCGTAAAAAATTTTCTGCCATTTCTTGCGTGCGCGATCGCGCACTGTCGCCAGATCAGGAACCAAGCCGAGATACCAAAACAACAGCGACACGGTGAAATACGTTCCGACGGCGAAAACGTCCCACACGAGCGGGCTGCGAAACTGCGGCCACATTTTCATCGTGTCTGGATATGGAAATAGCCAGTAAAACACCCACGGCCGGCCAAGATGCAGGAGCGGGAACATTCCCGCGCACGCGACGGCGAACAGCGTCATGGCTTCCGAAAACCGATTGATCGCCGTGCGCCAGTGCTGAAACATCAACAGTAAAATCGCGGAGATGAATGTGCCGGCGTGAGCGATCCCGATCCACCAGACGAAATTCACAATCGCGTATCCCCATGCGACCGGAATGTTGATGCCCCAGATGCCAACGCCACGAATCAGCAGCCACGAGATCGCGAGAAAGAGAACCATCAACAGCGTGAACGCGATGATAAACCCGATCCACCAGGGACGCGGTTGTCGATCGCGCAAGACCACCGAGCCAATGGTCTCGTTCACGCTCTCGAAGCTCGGCTTGCCAGTGAATAGGTTCGTGGGATAGCCGAGAGGCGATGTAGGTTCTGAGACGTGAGAAGGGAGGCGCGATTTATTAGGCGCGTTCATTACTTCTCACCTCTCAGTTCTAACAAGTTGCTCACTCGGGTTCCGTACCTTCGCGAGATACGTCGTGCGCGGACGCGTGTTTAACTCCGCGAGCATCCGGTAATTCAGCGGTGAGCGTTTTAATCTCGATACGCGGCTGTTCGGGTCATCAATGTTTCCGAACACGATTGCTTCGGTCGGGCACACTTGCGCGCACGCTGGGACGATTTCGCCGTCACGAAGCTGTCGGTCTTCCAGCTCGGCGTTTGCCCGCGCGGCGTTGATGCGCTGGATGCAATATGTGCACTTCTCCATCACCCCGCGCGAACGCACTGTCACCTCCGGATTTTTCACCAGCTTCTCGGTGGGACTGAGCGCGGCGTTAAGCTCGAGAAAATTGAACCGCCGCACCTTGTAGGGGCAATTATTCGAGCAATAGCGCGTGCCAATACAGCGATTGTAAACCTGAAGGTTCAGTCCTTCGTTATCGTGCACAGTCGCGCCCACCGGACAAACCAGTTCGCAGGGGGCGTATTCGCAATGCATGCATGGCACCGGCTGATGATTGAACCGCGGATTCTCCACATCGCCGGATTGATAAGTATCGACCCGAATCCAGTGCATCTCGCGCCCGCGGGCGACTTGGTCTTTGCCGACCACAGGAATGTTGTTCTCTGCCTGGCATGCGATCGCGCACGCGCTGCATCCGATGCACGTGCCGAGATCGACAACCATTCCCCAGGCATAACCACGATTTTCGTATTCATCAGGCTCATAGAGCGTCTCTTCGCGCGGCGGTTCTTCTTCGGGACGCGCGATTTGCTTTTCATCAGCAAGAAATTCCGGCAGCGTTCCGCTTCGCAAAAAATCGCGCCCCTCCATTTCGTGATGATGCTGCGTAGTTGCGAAGGAACGTTTCTCGCCCGTTTTGCGAATCGTTAGGCCGCCACCGAACCAAAGCGCATCCGATGTGCGCAACAGGTACGCGTTGAAACCCACGTCTTTGCCAACGCGGCCGACGTCCGTCCGGCCATAACCAAGATGCAGCGTGATAGAATTTTCGGCCTGCCCCTGTTGAACCCACACCGGCGCTTTGAGTTTGCGCCCGCGAAATTCCAGCTCAACCACATGGCCGTTGTCGATCTTCTCTCGCTCGGCCAGTTGCGGACTAACGAGCGCTGCATTTTCCCACGTCAATTTCGTGAACGGCCGTGGCAATTCCTGAAGCCAGCCACTGTTCGCGTAACGTCCATCCAGAATATTCGGGTCCGAACGGAAGAGAACCTCAAGGTGGATCGGCTGTTCCGCAGACGATGCTGAAACAGGTGTGCCTGCCGCGCGTGACTCAGCAACGCGTTCGGGGAACACGTTCCACCTGAGATCAGGATTATGGAAAACTCCATCGCTCAGCGCGCGACGCCAATCGTCTTCAAAATGTGGCGTGGGATTTCGCGATTGCCATGTCTCGCGCACGATTTCGTAAGCGGAGCGTACGGGCCGTTCAATTAGCGCCGCGACCATTTCGTGAACAGAAATGTTTGCGTAGAGCGGTTGGATCAACGCCTGGACAATGGAGATCGAGCCGTCGAACGCGACGGCGTCGCTCCACGATTCGAGAAAGTGTGTGGCGGGCATTACCCAGTGGCATCTTCTCGATGTTTCGTTCGCGTGCAGGGTGTGATGCACGGCCAGCCTTACGTTCGCCAACGCACTTCTGAAATCGAAATCGACCGGCGCGTCGTAAACCGGATTACCGCCGAGGATCACGAGCAACTCCACCGTGCCCGACTTCATTTCCGCAGCGAGTTGGCCTAACGAATTCGTTTGGTTTGTCAGGCCGACTGGCGTGGGCATGATTGTCGATCCAATGTTGCCAAGCTGCTGGTTGATTCTAGCCACGAGCTCCTGGACCTTGGGCGGTTGGGTCTGGCCGGCGATCACGATGCTCGCGTTGCGATTGGCGAGAAGATCTTGAGTTGCCGCGCGAGTCCATGATTCGAGCCACGCAGGCGAGATACCTTCTTGTTCCGCTGTCAGGACGCCTGTTGCATGGGCGATTGCTTCAGCAGTTGGATGAATGTCACGAGCAGCAAGAGCGATTCGGTGATCGGCATTGGAGCCGGTGATCGTTGGTGTCGGCTCAGCAACGTAAAGCCGGCTCATCGTGGCGTTTTCCGCAACGCGGCGCGTTGAGGCGAAATCGCGGGCGTGACGCGGCGCGGCCGGATGCATGAAGAGAAAATCCGAATCGAGCGCGACGACGACTTTGGCTTTTGAGAAATCATAAAGAAATGGCGATTCGTCAGGCGCGATTGAATTCCAGGTGTGCACTTTCGCGCGCGGAAATTTTTGTAGGACAGCTTGCAGTTGCCGGGCAAGCGTCGCCGACGTAAACGGCTCGGTGAGAATGCGAAGGCCGGCACCGCCGTTGGCTTGTTGCGCTTGCAATGCAAGATCGACCTCACGCAGGAAATCGTTCCAGGTGCTGATGTTCTCGCCATGCATCACCGCCTGCGCTCGATCGGGATCGTAAAGGTCGAGCAGGTCCGCCTGCGCCCAGATGGTCGTCGCGCCGAGACTCGCGGGATGATCGGGATTGCCTTCGATTTTTATGGGCCGGCCTTCGCGGCTCTTCACGATGATGCCCTGCGCGTAGCCGCTGAATGTGGTGGCGCTCGCGAAGTACAATGGTTTCCCGGGAACGATCTCGGGCGTTTCTTTTACATACGGTACAATTTTTTCGATAGGCTGTTTTGTACACGCGCCAAGGCCCGCGAGGGCGAGCGTCGCGGCGCTCAGGCGCACAAATTCGCGGCGGCTAAGGTCGTTCGACCATTCGCTCGCGCCAGGTGCGAACTCATCGCTCGCGTGAAACTTATTGGCTGGATGGGATGAATGGGTCATCGGTGACAGGTGCTGCAGTTTGTCAGGCGACCGCTGGTGTCGATGTGATATTGCGCAGTGAGTTTTGCGCCCTCGACAGCTTGACTGCGCGGCAGTTGCCAGGCCATGTCGAAAACTTTGTCGCGCGGCCTAACGAATTTTTGCGGTTCGCGGTGGCAGTCGAGGCACCATTTCATGTAAAGCGTGTTCACCCGCCAGGTGATGGGCATTTGGTCGACGCGGCCGTGGCAGGTGGAGCAGCCGATTCCCTTCGCCACATGCACGCTGTGATCAAAATAAACGTAGTCGGGCAGATCGTGGACGCGGTTCCATTTGAGCGGTGTGTTGGTCGCGAGGCTCTGGCGCACGGGCGCGAGCAGCGGCACGTCAGTGAAAATCTGCGAGTGACAATGCATGCACGTTTCCGTCGTAGGCATGCCGGCAAAGCGTGATTTTTCGACTGACGTATGGCAGTAGCGGCAATCGATGCCGTCCTCAGCAACGTGATGTTTGTGACTGAACGGCACCGGCTGGTTGAGCGGAACATCGACATACGTCGTGTATGGCGACCAGAAGATTTCGTTAGTCGCCCAACCTGCCCCGCAGACCAAAACGACAGCGCCGAAAATTGTAACTCGGGCATAGACGTTCGCGTTGCGCGAAAAGATTTGTGCCATCGGTAAGCTCTTCGTTCTCAAAGTAATCGCCGCTGCATGCGGGGGGGGATGTTTTGCGACCGCTTTCGCTCGCATAGGCGATTTTAGGTTTAATGAGAACGCGCCGCCGCGTCATTGTCGTCACGGGCGCCTCCGCTGGCGTGGGGCGAGCGACCGTAAGAGCATTTGCCCGCGAAAGAGCGCGCATCGGATTAATCGCGCGTGGCCGCGATGGACTCGACGGCGCTCGGCGTGAAGTGGAAGAGATCGGTGGCGAAGCCTTGGTTCTGCCCGCTGATGTAGCAGACGCGAGCGCCGTTGAAAAAGCTGCGGCACAGGTGGAACAGCAATGGGGCGCAATCGACGTCTGGGTGAACAATGCGATGACATCCGTCTTCGCGCCGATCAAAGAAACGCCGGCGGAAGAATTCAAAAGAGTCACCGAGGTGACGTACCTCGGTTATATTTATGGCACGCTTGCCGCGTTAAAACGAATGCTGCCGCGAAACGAGGGGATTATTATTCAAGTGGGCTCGGCGCTGGCTTATCGCGGCATCCCTCTCCAAGCAGCATACTGCGCGGCGAAACACGCCGTGCAAGGTTTCGTCGATTCCCTTCGGTGCGAATTGATTCACGAAAAAAGCAAAGTGCGCGTGACGATGATTCAAATGCCGGCGCTGAACACACCGCAGTTTGGCTGGGTGAAAAGCCGGCTCCCGCGCAAGGCCCAACCGGTTCCGCCAATTTACCAACCCGAAATCGCAGCGGGAGCGATCGTCTATGCATCGCACCATCCACGGCGAGAGATTTACGTTGGGCTGCCGACGATTAAAGCAATCATTGGCAACAAACTTTTCCCCGGCCTCCTTGATCACTATCTCGGCTATTCGGGCTACGGTGCGCAGCAATACGATGGTCGGGAAGATCCAGATCGGCCGCATAATCTTTGGGAACCAGTGCCGGGCGACCACGGGGCACATGGGGATTTCGATTCACGAGCACAGCGTTTGAGCCCGCAGCTTTGGACGACGACTCACAGAGGCTTTGTCACTGCCGCCGGTTGTTTGCTCGCCGCGAGCGCGATCGCGGAACTGCTGCGCCGCCAGAGTGATTGACGTCACACTCGCGACTTGTTGCAGCTAACTACAGATCCGCCGTGGCCACCCGCTCTGGTTCGCGGCGAGGCTTTTCGCCGCTGGGTTGCCAGCTATGTTCCTGCCAAAAAATTTGCAGTGCAGTTGGAGAGCCGTTAAAAATATTGCGTTCGGCCTTGATGACGTTAGCCACACTTTTGGGGTAAGCTGAGGACGGAAGTTTGCACCGGCCATCGCCGCAGTACTGCCACAGCTGCCAACCATTCCATGGCGACGTAGCGCGCGGCTGGTTGCTGTAGTTGGCGAGCCATAACCAGCAATTCCCCAGCACGCCTGCCCGCGCTGCGCCCACTCTGAGACTATTCAAATTTTGGTGCATATAATATTCGCCAGAATATATGCCTGGGTATTTCCCTGTTCTTTCGTGGATTCGTTGCACGAATGCGACCGCTTGATCGACGCGCATCGAGCCGCCCGGGTAGTGTCCATTCTTCTCGAAATCCAGCACCAGCAAGATGCGTGAAGGTCGCGAGAGCTGATCAGACTGCGCCCACGCGTTCGAGACGACGCTTAGGAAATGATCGGCCTGCCGGATGGGATCGCTTCCATTGCCGTAGTGATACGCGCCCCAAAACAAACCGGCGCGAGTAGCTGCCTGCTGTCGTTCGAAATATTTCGAGTCGATTTCGAACCGCGGATACGTTGCTTCGTGGATCACACCGAGGACCCCTTCGCTTTTCATGGTGACGAAGTCCGGCCGAACGAGGTCGTAGTGCGAGAGGTTGACGACGGTGTTCGAGGCAGACGCGGCGACCGAGAACGCCTGTAGAAAAAACAAAATCCGTAAGATTGGCGCTTTCATCCCGGTTTCTGCCAAAAGGGTTGGGAATTATGGTGCAATCTGGGCATGGTGGCAAGTACGATCTTTTTTAGTTTTGCAGCATTCATGGCGCGCGGTTTGCATGTTACAGCTCGTTTCGCTGCCTCTTATTGTGTCGCTGCCTCTTCGCCTGGCCACTCATCACCAGTTGGATGCCAGGTCTTATCGGGATTGAAACGATCCATGCTTTTGAAAATCTTCAACGTATCTCGCCCAAGATCCTTCTGGTAAACGACCCCGTTGGAGCCAACTATAAACGTCTGCACTCCGGTCACGCGATACTGGGCCGGTGCTGCCGCCAGGGCGAACCCGCCAATCATTGCTCCTTCCACGACAAAGTCCATTTGGCCCAAGGGCGCCGCAGGCCCTTGCCCTTTCAAAACTTTGAAATAGTAGCCGTGATACGGCTGAGGTTGACTCGGATTCGAATAGCCCTGCTCGAGCGCTTTGGCGACCTCTTCTCCAACCGGACCTCCCCACGTCCCGTCCGCGTTCTGCCACGCCAGGCCGTCATGTTTGCCAGGCGTGCTAATGATTCGCTGCGCGTACTGGTTCACCTTGGAATCGTCATGCTTTTCCTGGGCATACTCGTGTTGTGCCTCGCCGAAGCCACGGCAAATGGCGATCGCGTCCAGTTCGTTGGTGCCGATACGCCGATTCAGAATTTCTTGACGACCAGCC
>JBKPQL010000065.1:0-20270 GCA_046734045.1 Verrucomicrobiota bacterium | reverse complement strand
AGTTCTCAACCATTCCAAAACCCAGGCTATTTTGTCGCGCTCGGCTCGGCTGCGCCGATTCATCCGAGAGATTACTCTTATTACACGCGATTGGTCTGGTGCATCGATGGGCGAGCAAAAGGAGTCGATGTCGGCTGGTTTGGTGCGAGTGGCGGTTTTTTGGGGCTGGGACAGCGCCCAGCGCGACCTTCTTATCAGGAAAATATCGCCGGCGCGGAATGGGTCGCAGTGAGCAATCAATTCTTCACCACGTTGGTCGCGCCACTGACCGCAAAGGCCAATGCGGTCTGGGGCCGCCGTTTTGATATCGAGCGCGCAGCGGACCAAAAATTACCTGCCATTGAGGGCGCGCTTGGCATGCCGGCGTTTCAACTCCCGCCGGGCCAGACTTATAGCGCGCGTTTTGAAATCTACACCGGCCCGAAACTTTATCATCGTCTCGCGCAACTTCCGCACAATGAGGCCGAGGTCATGGACTTTGGGATGTTCAAGATCGTGTGTCAGTTCCTCCTCAATTTCATGAACCTGCTGAATAGCTGGTTGCACGACTACGGTCTGGCTATTCTCGCTCTCACCACCATCATCAAACTCACACTTTGGCCGATCCAAAACCGGGCGAACCGCTCGATGCGCCAGATGGCTGCGCTGTCGCCGAAAATGCAGGAGTTGCGCGAAAAATACAAAGACGATCCCACCCGGATGAACCAGGAAGTGATGAAGCTCTATAAGCAATACGGCATCAATCCGGTTGGCGGGTGTTTGCCCATGATGATTCAGATCCCGATCTTTTTCGGTCTCTTCAAAATGCTTGGCCAAGCGGTGGAATTGCGGAATGCTAAATTTCTTTGGGTCAAGGATCTTTCGCAGCCAGACACGGTGGCGCATTTGCCGGTGCTCGGTTGGCCAATCAATATCATCCCACTCTGCATGGCCGCCACGCAGATTTGGCTAATGGCGATGACGCCGAAGACAGGTGATCCAACGCAGCGGCGGGTGATGATGTTTACGCCGCTGATCTTTTTATTTATCTGCTACAATTTTGCGGCAGCTCTGGCATTGTATTACACCGCTCAGAATCTTTTCAGCATCTTGCAATTTTATCAGAACAAACGACAACCCATGCCGAAGCTCGAGAAAGTTGCGCCGCCAGGAAAACGGAAGCGATGATGACTCCGAAGGAATTACTCGATACAATGCTGGGTTACCTGGGTTTCGTCGTGCAAATTGAGGAAACAACGAACCAAGGCGGTAATCTAGTCTTGCAAATATACACCGAAGAAAGCCGTCGACTGATCGGACGCAATGGCGAAACGCTCGAAGCGATTCAGTTTTTGCTCAACCGATTACTGCAAGCGAAAGACAAGAACGCGCCCAAAGTGATCGTCGATTGCGAGCACTACCGCTCCATGCGCGAAGACCGTATTGTCCAGCGGGTGCGCGAATTGGCCGATCGCGTGCGCATCACCGGTCGCTCCCTTCAACTCGAGCCGATGAATTCGTATGAGCGGCGTCTGATCCACAACGCTTTCAAGGACGATCCTGACGTGGCTACGTGGAGCCCTTCGGATTCCGCCCGCATCAAGCAGATCACGCTGCTAAAACGCCAGCCCAAAAAAGAGACAGCGCAAAAAGGCTAGGATTTCCTAATCGCTGAATGTGCTTTGTGAGCGCCGATACCAGACCTCCCCCGTATCTTCGGCGGTCATGGACCGCCGCTACAACTCACCTTGAAATCGCGCAGCTTCTTTTTGTTCCCCGGCGCGTACGTCTGGCCGCCACCGGAATTTTTGCAACAGCGGATTGGATTTTTCTTCGGCAGCGTCCGCGATGATTTTGCCGAGCACCGGTGCAAACTTAAATCCGTGGCCGTTATCGCCCGCGGCGATAACTAGCCCGTGGCGCTCCGGATCAGGTGCGATCCAGAAATGCCCGTCGTTAGTGTCGCAATACATGCAGACGCGCGAGTAAACGATCGGCGCGTGCGCCAGCGCCGGAAACGCAGATGATAGAAACTGGCGCAGATTCTTTTCGTCTTCGGCAGTGACGGCCCGTTTCGGAGATTCGGGCGACATTTCCCGGCCAGGACCGTGATTTGCGACCTTGACCACACCGTCGGGATTAATTGGAAACCCGTAATAACCGGTAGTTGAGATGTCCGCGCCGAAAACTGGAAAACATTCGGGCGCGAACAGCTCGGACTCTCGAGGTTTTAGGTGAAAGACCGGCTGGCCGCTGGCGCGAAAGAACTTTTTTGTGAATGGCAGTGCGTAGGGTGTCCACGCGCCTACTGCTAGGATAGCGCAGTCCCCTCGGATCCGCTCTCCGTTCTCGAGCACAATTCCTCTTACGCGATTATCATCTTCATCCAGCTTGGAAAACCTCGCGCTTTCGCAGAGTTCAATCCCAAGCGATTTGGCGCGCGCTACTAATGTTGCCACGACGCGCTCGCTTTCGACGTAACCCGTTTCTAGCTCAAGAACGCCATCTTGGAAGAGTTCTGGATTCCACGCCGGAAACCGTTTCCAAAGCTGCGGCGAGTTCATGCGCTCGACCTTATGTCTGCGTTTCTTAAGGATTTTGAAACTTTCGTATTCGAAATCGCCCGGCTTCATTTCGTGCTGGCGGACGAACATCACACCGACCTCGTGATACAATTGGATACCGAATTCATCGTTCCACCTACGCCAGAGTCTGATCGAGCGTTCAGCCAACTCGGTGTATTCCTCATCTGGGCCATAAGCCGCGCGAACTGCTTTGCTAACATCGGTGGACGCTGCCAGGGGATGCGGCAATGGCCCGGGATCGATCAGAACGATGTCATGGCCGCGTTTCTTTAATTCGATTGCTGCGGTAACGCCATTAATCCCGGCACCAACGATGATGACTTTCGACATCCTCAAACAGCGCACGTTGTAGCGGCGCTTGTGTCAAGCGCCGATGTTATTTCGCGTTGCGCTAAGCCGCTGTTCGCAGCACGCGTTCACGCTCGAGCAGGGTCGGATGCGAATAATAAAAGCCGCTGTAGAGCGGATGCGGCGTGAGATTGCTCAGGTTTTTCTCGCTCAGTTTGCGCAGCGCTTGAATAAGCGATTGCGCCTCGCCAATCGTCGCGCGCGCGAATGCGTCCGCTTCGTATTCGAAACGGCGCGACCAGATGTGAATGAACGGCGAAGCCCAGAAACTTATCGTCCCCGCCAGCAGCGCAAACAGCAGTATCGCAGGGACGATATTAGCGGCCGCAAAGCCTACCTGATGCTCAAAACCAAACGCGCGAGAAAACCATTGCTGACGCGCCAGCCACGCAATTCCGGCGAACGCTACAAACACGCCAGCGATGGAAACGCCGAGCAACTTCCATACGTGGCGCTTTTTGTAATGGCCAATTTCATGCGCGAGCACCGATTCCAGTTCCGGCTCGGTAAGCTGCGCGATGAGTGTGTCGAACAGCACGATTTTTCGAAAGCGTCCGAACCCGGTGAAAAAAGCGTTGGAGTGGCGCGAGCGTTTGCTGCCATCCATCACCTCGATGCTGCGGGTCGGAAAATCGGTCCGCTGCGCCAGTGCGAAGAGACGCTCGCGCAGTGCCCCTTCGGGCAGCGGCGTGAACTTGTTGAATAGCGGCATGATGATCGCCGGGGCTATGTGCATCAGGAGCAATTGAAACGCGATTACAACCGCCGCCGCCCAAACCCACCAGTTTGCGCCGGTTGACTCGATCAATTTCAACACCAGCGCAATCAAGGGATACCCGAGCAACATCCCGAGCAGAAATCCTTTCACACGATCGAGGATCCACGTTTTCATGCTCGTGGTATTAAAACCGAATCGCTCTTCGAGTTTAAATTGCGCATACCAGGTGAACGGCAATGTAAGGATGCTCAGCGCGACACCTGTAACGAACAGGAAACCGGCCATCGCGAAGATCGAAGTGCCGACGTTCGCGGCGAATTTTCCAAATGCCCATGGCAAAACCCCGCTGAAAAGCACTGCGATGAGGACCACGGTATCAAACACGTTCGCAGTATCTCGAAAGCGGCTCTTTGCCAGCGTGTAGTCAACCGAACGGCGATACGTCGCCTCGTCAACAATTCCGCGAAATGCAGCCGGCGCTTCATTCGCGTGCGCGCGCACGTGACGTTGGTTGAGTCGGCTCAGCCACAGTTCAGTAATGGCGCGCGCGAAGATCAGAACCAAAGCAATGATGGCGAACGGCGACATCAACAGATCGTGCTCCTACTCTCTTATCATCAGCTCGCGAAGAGCCTCTGATAGTAGCGGTACCAATCGCTCTGAAAGCGTTCACTTGGATCGTATTTTTTCTTTAGGTCGAGAAATTGCTTGAACTGCGGGTAGCACGCTGTGACCTGCTCGGGCGTCGCGAATTTGTGGTAAGTCAGGTAGTAACTTCCGCCGCGGGCGATCGCTAAATCAATCAAACCGCGAAAGGAGCGCGCCGACGCTTCGATGCCAGCCGGGGTGTGAAGCGTGAGTAGGTTAAAGATGATGCACGCGTAAGGTTCTTTGGCCCATGCTAAAAAGCTCTCATTATCTTTTTCGATCAGTCGCACTGTGCCGTAAATGACGATTGTCCGGTTCGAGCGCAACAGTTCTCCCGCGTGCGCGAGGAAATCGGGAAGATTAATGCGCGGAACGTAGATTTCGGTAATGATAAGGCTCGACTCCTCGCCTCCGATTTGCTCGCGAATCCTCTGCGCGTAATTGGGCAGATAGGCGCTAAGTTGATTTGTGTCGGACCAATAAGTCTGCCCGTTTGTCGAGAGATAGTAATCGCAGTAACGTTTGAAAGCGTTTCCGCGGTCCGTGTAAGCAAGACGCAGGAGCTCCAGCCAGTCAGTATCGCGTAACTCTTTTTCGGCAACGATCGGTTCGTGGTTATCGATCGGCTGATAGCAGGAAAACACGCCGCGCTGGAGAAAGTCCGGCGATTTTTCATCGACGGAAAATTGAAAATCCCCGTAGAGGAACTTTTGCGCGATCCGTTCTTCGAAGCGCTTGGGCAGGTCGTCCGCGCGAATGATCTCGACCACACGTCGCAGTTTTTGCCGCGGGACGAGTCGAAGCGCTACGCTGTCAATCAATCCGAAAAGACCGTAGCCACCGATTGCAACTCGGAAGAGCTCGTTATTTTCATCGCGGGAACAGCGAACTGATTTTCCGTCCGCGTTGATCAACGTAAATGATTCGACGTTGGAGATCAGCGGCTTCATCGCAAGTCCGCGCCCGTGCACATTCGACGAGAGACTTCCCCCCAGGGTGAATGTGTCGGCGCCGGTTTGTTTTTGTGCGATGCCCCATTGCTTTGCCTTGTCCGATTGAGCCTGCAGATACGTGTGGATCAATTTCGACCATTGGATGCCCGCTTCCGCTTCAATCCAGCCGTGCTCTTGATCGAAAGAAATCACCCGATCGAGCGAACGCGTGTCGATGCAAATACTGTCCCTGGCAAATTGCTGGCCACCCATGGAATGCCGGCAGCCTGAAACGGAAATGGGCAAGCCTTTTCGCGACGCAGAACGCACAATGTCTGCAAGCTCATCTCTGGTGCGCGGCATGAGAAGGTCGCGAACACGGGTGCGATTGAGCTGCGAATGGACGTCATTGACCCAAATCTCTTCCTCGCGTTCTGCGAGGATGCGCGGCGCAAGCGCGAAGAGCGCCGCCGTGCGTATGAATTCGCGGCGCGTCAGCATGCGGAAGCTTAGTTGAGCCAGTTAGATCTCAGCGAGGCAGATTACCTCGCCTTTCGCGATGGGTTCATCGGTGAGTCCCGAGTGCATCCCGCGCAGATCGTCGTGATCGAAGAACCGAATGGTGCGCCAAGGCCATATGAGGTCAGCAACTTCACCTCGCGTTGCGCTCCACACGAATGGCTCACCGCGTCTGCGCAACCACCAATCAACCAGTTTGCTTTGCGAATCGAAGCGGAGCCGGCTGTCGTTCTGCTTCTCCATAAATGTAAATGCAAACCGGCTGCCGGGAGCGCTTAGACTCTTCAGCGTACTTGTCAACGATGATACAAAATCTAGCATCAGATACATCAAGAGACCTTCGGCGATCCACAATGTCCGTTGGGTTGGATGGAAGCCGCTTTTGATCAGAGCTTCTCCATCGAGAGCAGCGGCATTCAAGTCAACCGCGATAAAATGCAACCGTTCACTGCCGATTTTCGGAAAGGCGCGCACTTTGTGACGCTGTGTCGCCGGATGATCGATCTCCCAAAATTGTGCGTATGGAAAATCGTGCCGTAGTTCGAAACTGAGCGGATCAAAACCTGCGCCGATTACAACGACTTGTACAGCTCCATTCATAAGCGCTGAGCGTGTGAGCCTCGCGATGCACCTCTTTCGCAAGGCGTAATGCAGCAAGATCCCGGGAATCGTAACGCGCTCGATCAACTTCGCGATCGGTCGGAACCAATGTTGTCGCACAATCTTGGAGAATAAACGTGCCCGGGTCGAGTACGTCTCCAGCATCCGAGCGCAGAAATCTGCCGAAGTTTTCGAGACGAGGCTCGAATGTTTCGGATCGTGATGCAAAAGAACCATGCTCGCCGCAATGAGCAGTGCCGTGCTACTGGCTCGTTCGTTTTGCACTCGAAATCACGCGACACCTACTCGGCAAATTCGAAAATGATTTTGCCGCTGCGTTTGCCTTGCGCGGCATGTGTGACCGCGGTTTTGACTTCGCTCAGCGGATAAGCCTTCTCGACTTTCGTTTGGAGCAGGCCACGCTTCGCCATTTCAAATAACGGTCGAAATGCTTCCATGCGCTGGGCAGGGGTCGCGTTGTCGTACCATTTATTGATCCATATGCCCTGGAAACGCAGATCTTTGAAAATAAGCAGTCCGTTTGGAATCTTGAGTGGCTGCAGGCTCATCGCGCCAAAGGTGACCATAGTCGATCCGGGCGCGAGGCAATTTGCAAGCCGCAGTGCGCTCTCGCCGCCGACGGCATTCAATCCCAGGCGGATTGGCGCGCCGCCCGTTGCATTCTTGACCTCTTCGCGAAGATTTTCTCCATCCACAAGCACGACATCGCCGCCGTCAGCCCGTAATTCATCGATCGGTTCCTTGCGACGAACGATGTTCACTGTTTTGTAGGCTAGCTCGTGGGCAATCTGAATCACTGCGCGGCCTGCTGCTGAATTCGCCGCGTTTTGGATGAGCCACTCTCCTTTTTTTAAATCGGCGTAATCGTGGAGCAAACGCCATGCGGTCATCGGATTGATTTTCAACATCGCCGCATGCACGGGCTCAATGCCGTCGGGGACTGCAACGAGTTCATCGGCTTTTACCGCGATGGCGTCCCGCCACGTACCAATGTTGTGCGGCAAAATCACCAGCGCGCCTGGAGCGAGATTTTTTACGTCGCTACCAAGATCGACAACTACTCCTGCGCCTTCGAATCCCGGGGTTGCGGGAAGCTCTGGCCGCACAGGGTATTTACCTTCGATCTGGTTCAGGTCCGCTGGATTGATCGGTGCAGCGCGCATTTGGAGCCCTGCTTCATCAGGTCCGGGCGTGGGCCTTGCCTGCGACTCGACGCGCAAAACATCCGGAGGATTTCCGTGCCTTTCATAAACGACTGCGTTTATATTTTTGCTCATCAATGCCACCGCAAGCTCACGCGTCTAGGGAGAATCTGCAAACAGGCGCGCGTGTCGCGCTGTTCGGCATGGTTGTGAATTTGATTTTCGCTGCCGCTAAAATTGTCGGTGGTCTAATCGGAAACGCGTACGTGCTGATCGCGGACGGCATTGAATCCACGCTCGATATCGCCGGCTCTCTCGTAATTTGGGGCGGGCTGAAATTCGCTGCTCGTCCTCCCGACAGGACCCATCCATACGGCCACGGCAAGGCCGAACCGATAGCCGCCGGCGTCGTTGCACTCGGTGTGCTCGCAGCAGCGACTGGTCTCGCGATCGAAAGCGTTCGCGAAATCCTGACGCCGCATCACGGGCCAGCACCATTCACTCTCGCGATTCTTGTTGTAGTGATTGTGGTCAAAGAAATTTTGTTCCGCTACGTCAATCGCGTTGGCCACAACGTCGAGAGCACCGCAGTGCAGACCGACGCGTGGCACCATCGCAGCGACGCGCTCATTTCCGCCGCTGCGTTCATCGGAATTTCAGTTGCGCTCATCGGCGGCGAAGGCTGGCGGAGTGCCGACGATTGGGCGGCGCTCTTCGCCTGCGCTGTAATCGCTGCAAACGGCTATCGGCTTTTGCGCCCGGCCTTCTTTGAGATCATGGACACCGCGCCGCGAGGGAAATTCGTCAGATCCATTCGCGAGGCTGCCAGATCAGTTTCGGGAGTCATCGAAGTTGAAAAATGTCGCGCTCGCAAGATGGGTCTCGATTATTACGTCGATCTTCATGTCGGAGTGGACGGCAAAATTTCTGTGCACGAAGGACACGAAATTGCGCATCAAGTAAAAAACGCAATCCAACAGAGCGACTCTCGTATCGCCGACGTGCTTGTTCACATCGAACCAGCGAAGCTGTAGCCGCGATCAGCGATAGCGGCAGCCGGGAGTCAACGGCTCCGGCTACAGATTTTGCACGACGTTGACGAGCGCATTCGTCAAAATCTTCCGGGCATGCGCGATCCGCCTGGCGAACCCAATCAGTTGCGGGACGCGACTCGGATGTAGCAAGAAAAACAATGCCAGCCTCGCGAAATCGGTTCGTTGCTTCGCGATATCGAACAAGATGCGCGCCGGGGCTGGAAAAGGCTCACCGGGCGTGTCGCTAATCACTCGAAGCGAAAGCAGGGGAAGAGCATGCTCAGCGCACGCGCGCGCAACGAATTCTGTTTCCATATCTACCGCATCCGCGCCGGTCGTTCGCGCGATGCTCTCTCGTTCCGCACTGGAAGCAATCATCGATGGCACTGTCAAAAGATTAGCGGCATGAATTGGCAATGTGGAAAAGGTCGAACGGGATTCGTTTTGCTTAACGGTCGAGAAATTCTCCGCGAGCAAGAGATCACCGAGATGTAATCGATCGTTGAGGGCGCCTGCAAAACCGGCGCTGATCAGGTACTTGAATTGTCGATTTCGAAGCAAGACGGCCATCCGCTGTCGGCAGGCCGTTTCTCCTACACCTGTATGAAGGACCGCAATTTTGCGATCATCGATCTGACCACGAATTATCCTGACGCCGTTCTGATCGATGCGTGATTTCTTTCGAAGGCGGCGCAGAAAGTCTGAGCTTTCCGCCGACAAAGCGAACGTGATGGCAATCATCCCTACACTTTGGCGTGACAATGCTCTTTTGACGATTAAGCGAGCACGCTTTCGGCTCAATCCGTCTTCAGTGCCTCTTCGAAGATATGTACAACGAAGCTCTTCTTCTCCGTTGTAGCCGGGATCGGGAACTGCGGTTTAGCTCCGCTAATCGGCGCAATCGCTGCGCGAAATTCTGCTTCCCGATTTTGTGGAAGATCGACAACAACATCGAGTTGATGCTGATCCCCTAATCCCTTGATCGCAGAGCCGCCAAGCTGGGATGCAATTTTGATTACTTGCTCGGCAGTGCCCTCTACCTTGCCGGTTCCAGCATAGATTGTGATTTCGTTCACGCCAAGCGGCGCAGGCGTCAAAGCAGTGGCAGCGTGCTCTAGCGCTTTCGCAATTTGCTGCCGCATTTGAGTCTCGAGCAATGCGCGGTTCGGATTTTTGGTTTCATGCCTGGCGATTAACCAGAGACCGATGCCGACGTTGATGGCCATGAGAATGATAAACGCTGTCCCAACGCGGAGCGCCATTTTACGGCCGCGCTCCCTGACATTCGCTTCGGTTGTTAGGAAAACCTCGCGTGAATCTCCGCGCATGCCTGTGTGAATCTGTCGCGCTACTGCCAGCTCGTGCTGCAGTTGTTTGTCTGAGATCAATCGCTCTTCCAAAGCGGCGCGCTCCGACGAAGTTAATCTGCCCTCCAGATAGTCAAAAAGTTTATCCGGATTCATTAGAGCTCACCAAAACAGTTCGGTCATTTTTTCTACGATTGAAGAAATCGGTGCGTCACGACGATTTGCCAGCACGATCACGCTCAATTTCTTTCCCGGAAAACGTTCGATCCTCGTCCAAAACCCACACGTGCTGCCGTAATGCCAAACATGTTCCGCATCGCGCAATTTTCCAACATACCAGCCATAGCCATAGCCGCTGCCTTTAAAGTCTGACTGGCTGGAATGCGCGGCAAATACGTCGGAAAGCATCTTTCGCCCGACCAGTTTTTCGCCGTAAAGCGCTTGATCCCATTTGAAGAGATCGGCGACCGAAGAATACATCCCGCCGTCGCCCAAAACCGCGCTAGTGAGATTTTGATCGCTGAGTTCCCAGCCGCTTCTTCCGCTGGCGTAGCCATAAGCGCGATTTGGCACCGATGAGAGCCCCGCGACATAAGCGCTGGTGTTTGTCATTCCGAGCGGCTCAAAAATCCTTTCCCTTAGGAACGCTGAGAAAGTTCTTCCGGAAACCTTTTCAACCATCAGCGCAAGCAAGGCATAGGCGGAATTGCTGTAATGAAATTGTGAGCCGGGCAGAAAATCGGTCTTGTTTTGCTGTTGCAAGATAAAGAGCACATCACGATCACTCAATGGAATCGTCGTGCCTTGCGGAATGTGATCTTCGTAATCTGGAAGGCCCGAACGGTGCGTGAGCAAATGGCGAATGATAATCGCTTGGCCGTACTGCGGAAATTCCGGAAAAAATTTCGGAAGACGATCTTCCAGAGAAAGCTTCCCTTGCTCCGCGAGAATAAGCACGGCCATGGCCGTGAACTGCTTCGTCACGGAGGCGAGACGGAAATTCGTGTTTGTTGTGCACGGAATTTTCCTTTTCAAATCGGCAAGACCATAGCCTTTGGCGAAGACAGGTTTGCTATCCTTGATCACCATGACAGCAGCGCCGGGCACGTCCGACTGGTCGAAGATGTGAAACAATGCATCGACAACTTTTTCATTTGTCTGGTTCATCGTCGTAGAAAGACAACGAAAGCATCGCCGGAAAGGCAAACAAACTTTGATGCGCGGAGGAAACCAATGCCGCCGAAGAGCAAACTTCCTCTACCGCTCTGTTAAGACAGTGTGATTTGCTCTTTGTTAGGGTAGAAATACAGTCGCCCTAGTGGCCGAAGACCCTCAGGCAGACGCGCGGGGGCACCGGCAGTGGTTGCGTCGCGCGGTAATGGCGCTTGCTATATTCGCGGCGCTGGTCGTGATCTTCCATCGTCCGATCTTGCTAGCGTTGGGCCGAAAGATCGCGCTGCGCTATGCCGCCAACGAAAACTTGAAGGCTGATTTTCGCCTCGAAGGGAATCCATTCAGTCATCTAACAATCCGGAATCTTCATGCGTTTGCGGTTGGCCCTTCAGGAATTGAATCGGTGGATATCGACTATCTCTATCTCGACTACAGCTTGTTTGGATTTGCGCGGCACGGCCTCGCTCGGTTGGTCGATGATGTGGATGCGCGCTCGGCGCGCATCGTTTTGAATCCGGCCAAAGCGCCACTGAGACCGCGTCCGCCCAAGCCGCAATTGAGGTTACCAAAATTTTTTCCGGAACGAATCCGCCTGGCGGATGCAACCTTGATCGTCCGGAATCAGCCGTATGATTTCGTGGCGGAGCATGTCGATGTTGATCTGAACCCACGTAATCCCGGCGAACTGCGGATCCAAACATTGCAATTACCCGCCGGAGACAATTGGTCCAATGTTGCTGGCCAAACTTCTTACGCGAACAAAAATTTAATGCTTCGCGAGGTTCTGCTGAGCGATCAGGAGCAGATTCATCTTCTGAGAATCGATGCCTCCCAAATCGACACGAATGATCTTGGTCTTAATCTCGACTGCGCGATCGCCAGCGGCCAATTGTCGGCATCTGCCATGCTAAGCGAAACTAAATCTTCGCTGGATGCAAAGGTACATCTGGCCGGGCAAAAAATTGCGGCGGAATCGCTGAATAAATTTTTAATTTCCCCGGCAAGCTATCTTTCCGGACAAATTGATGATGTTGTAATCGATGCGACAGGCGTAATCGATCAGCCGCGCACATGGAGCGGAACACTCTCACTGCAGATGCACGATGTGCATCGACCGGATATCGATTTCAACAGTGGCGTAGTGAAAGTTTCAGCGGGGCAGGGCAAAGCGGTTTTACGCTCGGCAGACATTTCTCAGGACAAGAACGAGTTTCATCTTCGCGGGACGATCGAGTTACCGCCGAGTATCAAAGAGTTTGGGCGCACTCCGACTAGCTTCGAAATTACGGGCACCGCCGCAGATCTTCAGCAGTTGACCTCACGATTGCCGGTGCACTTGACCGGCTCGGCTGAGTTCACCGGTAGAATCAACATCGTCAATGCGACAATTGAAGCGAATCTTGGGGTCACGGCGAACTCGGTCGGATTTCCGGGCGGGACAGCGGAGAAAGTGAGCAGCACTCTTCGTGCGTCGAGGGTCGTGCCTCCGCCCGATAGTAAAAAGCCGTGGTTCGCAGATCTGCGCACTGCGATGGACTTCGAGCTGACGGGCGTACGTTACCGGGAATATATCGTTGATTCAGCGCACGGATCGGTGAGCAGCCTCGATGACGTCCTGGGTTTAGATCAGGTTACGCTACGGCGAAAGCAAAACGAATTAACTCTCCGCGGTCGCTATCGACTTCCACAAGAAGTTGGCAAGGCTTCTTCACAGCCCATACAGATCGATCTGGCTTTAAACGCGCCTGAAGCTGCCGACTTTTGGGCAACGGATTCTCCAAGCAAAATCAGCGGACCTTTGCAAATGACGGCGCAGATCGAACGGAAACAAGAAGTCGCCAACGGGCAGATGTCGCTCTCCGGCTCAAATCTAAAGATGCGGGACTTAGTTGTACGGCAACTGAGCGTTCAGTCTTCGATTTCTAACAACTTGGTTTATCTAAACGATTTCACCGCGAGCTTGAACGATACCGATTTTGTCAACGCGACCGGGACGCTGAATTTGCGGCGGCCTTATCATTACAACGGCAAAGTTTCCGCACGTGTGGCGAACCTAACCACACTTCAGCCGCTGCTTCGCGCGTCTGGCAATCAGAATGCATTGGCGGGCGCACTCAAACTGGACTGGGAAGGAAGTGGCAACGCGCAGGCTTTCAAGAACTCAGGCAAACTGAATTTGGTATTGCAGAAGGGACGCTATGGGAATTTGCAATCGTTGCAGGCAAACGTCGATGCGTCCTATTCGCCGGACGGTCTTGATGTGCCGATCATCTTTTTCGCTACCGGGAACATGGATTTTCAAGCTATCGCCCGGGCACAAGGGCAAACGCTTGAGATCGACAAGATCCAACTTGATCAGGGCCAGGCAAGGTTTGCATCCGGCTACATCTCCATTCCGTTTGTGTGGGAGAATCTCGGAACCAAGGCGCCGGTGATTTCATCGTCGGGCAAAGTGTCTGCGACATTTCAGTCCGAGAACCTCGATCTTAAGAAATTGTTCGACGACCTCGGAGTCAAAGCGAAGACCTCCGGCATTTTGAACGCCAGAATCGATGCACAGGGAACAGTCGCCGACCCGAACGCGCGGATGGACGTGCAGATTCGGGATTTGCGAAATGAACTCTGGCCAAAAATGGAGCCAGCGACTTTTGAACTAAGTGCACAGGCCGCGCAGAATCGACTAACAATTTTGGGAAAGCTGCAACAAGCGCGGATCCAACCAGCGGAAATAAACGCAAGTATACCTTTCGATATTCCAAAAATTATTCGCGCTCGAAAGTTGCCAGACGACACGCCAATTACCGCAAGAGCGCGTGTGCCGCGCAGCTCAGTCAATTTCGTTCGACAATTTGTTCCCGATATTGAGCAGTTGGATGGCGAGCTTGGACTGGATGTCAATATCAGCGGAACGCTTGGCCGTCCGATCTTGAGTGGCGCGGCCGATATGAAGGTGAATGTCGCGCGATTCACGAATGCCACGATTCCGGCGCTGCGGAACTTTGACGCGCATTTGGCTTTCGCCCGGGACACGCTTTCGTTGGAACGCTTTAGCGGCGACCTGGCTGGCGGCCCCTTCCGAATGATGGGCCGAGTCACATTTCCCAAGCTGACACAACCGACGCTGGATCTACAACTGAAAGCCGACAGCGTCCTGGTTGCGCGAAACGATACCCTCACTGCGCGAGCAGATGCCGATCTCAAGATTTCCGGTCCGTTTGCTGCTGCGACAGTGACGGGCAATGTCGCGCTGACGAATAGTCACATTCTAAAGAACATCGATCTTATTCCCATCGGCTTGCCAGGCCGGCCCGCGCCGCAGCCGCCCTCGGCGCGTCCTGAATTTTCCATGACGACGCCGCCATTACGCGATTGGAAATTTGATGTCGCGATCAAGACCAAAGATCCGGTGCTCATTCATGGTAACCTTGCTACTGGCGGCGCGACCAGTGACTTGAAGTTGACCGGAACAGGTCTGCATCCGCAGCTCCAAGGCGTGGTGCAGATGCAAAACGTGGAGGCGACTTTGCCGTTCAGCCGCCTCGACGTCACGCAAGGCTCGCTGACTTTTCAGCCTAACGACCCGATGAACCCAAAGATCAGCCTCCAAGGCACATCAGTGATCCGTGATTACACCGTGCGCGTTTATGTTTACGGAACCATTCTTTCGCCGCAGGCGATCTTCACCAGCGAACCGCCGTTGGCGCAGGAGGAAATCATTTCCTTGATCGCGACAGGCGCAACCAGACAGGAACTTTCGAGCGGGAACGTACTGGCTGGTCGGGCGGCCATGTTACTGGTGCAGCAACTTTACCGGAAAGTTTTCAAGAAAGGCGAGCCGACCCAGAGCAACACCGCTTTTAATCGGTTGGACTTGCAACTAGGAACCGTTGATCCGCGAACCGGTCAGCAGCAGGCCACGGTGAGCTTTAAGATCAATGACCAGCTTGTGCTCACCGGCGACGTAGGCGTTCGAGGCGATTTCAGGGGGCGGTTAAAATATCTGATTCGGTTTCGCTGAAATGCGTTACGCGCTCGTTTTCTGCGTTGGATCCGTGGCGCTTGCTTTTGAAGTCGTAGCGCAGACTGCGGTCGATGTTGCGCGACCGGAGCAACGACAGAAAGCGGAGCGAGCGGTCGCAAAGGAAAAGGAAAAGCGGGCGAAACAGACAAGCATCATCCAATTTCGCGGTGCGCAGGCATTCAAGGACAAAGAATTGCGTACTGCTCTGAAAGAGGAGATCACCACGATCCAGGATTTTGGGTTAAGTCCTGCGCGCGCGGACGATCTCGCGTTTTTTCTCGAAGTTTTCTATCGCAAACACGGCTACGCGAAAGTGGACGTGCATTACGTGATCGAAGCACAGGATCGATTGCTTCTCGACATTAACGAGGGCCCGCGCTCCATGCTGCGCACGGTGATTTTCGAGGGAAACGCACACGAGCCGACGGAGAAACTTTTCGATTACATGGTCGGGGCCACGCGCGAACGGTATTCCAAACTGGAGAAGAAGTTGCCCTTTGTGGCCGCCGATATGGAGGAAGGAGCGCGGCTAGTGCAGCGATTCTATGTGGCGGAAGGTTTTTTGAACGCAGTAGTCGATACGCCGCGTTACAAGTTTCAAGAGCAAAGCAATGAGGTTGATGTCGTCGTTTCGATCCACGAACGGCAGCAATATTTCTTCGGCAGAATCTCGTTTACGGGCCAGACGATTTACGGCGCTGATGCGCTTCGGGGCCAAATATTCGATCTGCTTCAGCGGCCTTATACTGACGCGCGCATAGAGGATATCCCGCGACGTCTCGAGGCGTATTTCAAAGCGCGTGGCTACTATGACGTCAAAGTGGAAGCCAACGGCGCGCCGGAGGAGGCTATCGCTGGGCGCGTGCCAGTGGAAATCGCGATCTCGCCGGGACCAGTTTATCACTTCGACGGTACGACGGTGAGCGGCCTGCGCCGACTGCACCCGAGTTTTGTCATAAAACGATTTACGCGACTGCGTGGCAAAACGTACAGCCCGGATGTTCTCGATGAACGATTTCGTACGCTCATGAAGACGGGCCTCTTCAATGTATTGCAGATCAAGCCGGTGCCTGTGGACGGAAACCTGTTGCGGCTGGATGTCTCAGCCGAGGAAGCCAAGAGCAAGGAATTCGGTTTTTGGGGCGGATTCGATACGTATGAAGGCGCATTGGCCGGCGTGCAGGTTGGCGATCGCGATCTGTTCGGCACCGGTCGCGCGGGCTCGGCTATGATAGAGATCTCGCAGCGCAGCTATAGAGGCGACCTTTTATACGAGGATCCGTTCTTTCTCGACACAGACTTCGTTTTCAAAGCGCGAGGATCCGCGTTCACGTTCGAGTACGATGGCTATACAAAGTTCGAACTTGGCGGACGATTCGAGTTCAGCCGCAAAATCGCGAAACACGACGAGGCAGCCCTGATTCTGAACTTTCGCCGTGTTGATATTACGGATTCTCAAATCGGGCCGGGTTTCCTTCTTGGGCCACGAACGTATTTAGCAAACACCATCGGCCTGACTAACAAACTCGATCTGCGTGAGAGCCCGTACGTGAATCCTCGTGGCTGGCTGGTTAACAACACCGTGGACTTGGCGACCAAGGGGCTCGGAAGCGACATTGAATTTATCCGCGGCACGATGGGCGTTGGCTATTATCTTCCATTCGGACCAAAGCCGCTCACGCCCGGTGTGGTAGAGGCAGAGCAAACCACCGGCACTCCTTTGCAACGTTGGTTTCGCCAGTCGTCGATCGCGTTCGGCGCGCGTGCTGGCATTATCCATTCGCTCAGCACCAGCGGCTCGGATGAATCGACTGCCCTTCCCATCGACGAACGTTTCTTCAACGGCGGCGCCACCACTGTGCGCAGTTTCGGCGAGCGCGAGCTTGGCCCGCACGATAATCATGGTCATCCCGTCGGCGGAGAGTTTTTTACTGTCTTCAATGTCGAATACACTTTCCCGATTTTTGGGGAACTGCAGGGCGCAATTTTTACCGACGCAGGAAATCTGTTGCCGAGTTCCGAAGACCCGAGCTTGAATGACATGCGTTACGCGATCGGCGCAGGCTTGCGCTACAAATTGCCGGTCGGCCCGATTCGCCTTGATTACGGTGTCAATCCCGATCCGCGTCCCGACGAAGATTTCGGCGCGTTCCATTTCAGTTTTGGCTTTGCGTTTTAGCGCTTACGATTTGGTCCCAAGCGAATGAAGGGTCGACAAGAACATTTGCGCAGCGAGCTGGATGCGCTAAGCGACACGCCACCAGAGGTTTTTCGGAAACAGCTTCATCGACTTGCGGATTGGATCGTGGATTTCCGGCAAAACATCGAATCGCTGCGTGTCGCGCCTAACGACAAGCCTGGTGCTATCCGTGCGGCGCTTCCTGCGCAGCCGCCTGAAGAAGGGGAGTCGTTCGAGAAAGTTCTCAGCGATGTCAATCGGCTCATCGTCCCCGGCATGGTGCACTGGAGTCATCCCATGTTTCTAGCCTACTTCGGCTGGACGATTACCGCGCCTGGAATTCTTGGCGAAATCCTCAGCGCGCCGTTAAACGTGAATGCGATGACTTGGCGCACCTGCCCGGCTGCAACCGAGCTCGAAACGGTCGTTATCGATTGGCTGCGGCAATGGCTCGGTTTGCCTAACGAGTTTGGCGGAGTGGTTTACGACACGGCTTCTGTGGGAATCATGCATGCCCTTGCGGTCGCCCGGGAGGAAGCGGCGCCCTCTACGCGCAAACTTGGCCTGACGAATCGCGATCTCCCGCGTTTTCGCATTTACACTTCCGATCAAGCGCACAGCTCGGCCGAAAAAGCCGCCATCGCACTTGGAATCGGCGAGGAAAATGTGATCCGTGTTCCGAGCGACGAAGAATTTCGAATGGACCTAAACTCGTTAAGGCAAGCCATCACACAAGATCGGCAGGAAGATTTTCGGCCGCTTGCGGTTATTGCCACAGTCGGAACGACTTCGAGCGCCAGCGTCGATCCCGTTCCTGACATCGCGAAGATTTGCCGCCAAGAAAGGATGTGGCTGCACATCGACGGCGCGTACGGCGGCGGGTTCGCCATGGTGCCGGAATACAAATGGATACGCGAAGGCTGGGAGATGGCCGATTCCATCGTCATCAATCCGCACAAGACGCTCTTTGTGCCGCTCGATTTCAGCGTGCTTTACGTACGCGATCTCGAGCGGTTGCGCCGCGTCTTCAGCCTGGTGCCAGAATATCTGCGCGGCGATACAGTCGCGGCGGAAAAGAATTACATGGACTACGGGATTCAACTCGGCCGAAAGTTCCGCGCGCTCAAAGCGTGGGTAATCTGGCGCTCGTTAGGCCGCGCTGGAATGGTTGCGCGCATGCGCGAACAAATCCGCATGGCAATCCTCCTCGCCAGCTGGATCCAAGCTGACGAGCGCTTCGAACTAGCCGCGCCAGTTACCATGGGCGTGGTGTGCTTTCGCTTTGTTGGTGGTGACGGAAATGAGATTGACCGATTGAACAGCGAGATTGTGGAGCACATCAATGCTTCCGGACGCGCTTATCTCACTCAGACGAAATTGCGCGGCCGCACAGTCATGCGCATCGGGCTGGGCAACGTGCTTACAACCGAGCAACATTTGGGTGATGGTTGGGAGCTTATTCAGCAAGTGGTGGAGACACCGCGGCCCGCGGTCTAATAGGCGGTTTCGAACGTAACAAGACATCCAGGCTTTATTGCCGCCTGCTCTTTCGCTTACCTGTATCCTCGGCTTTTACCTTGACGGACCCCCAGCATCTCCCAACTTTCGTGGAATATTGACAGGTCTGAGCTTGGCGACAAATGCTTATCCCGCTGGCTCCGCGCCCTGTTCAGATCTGTAGTTATTGGGTTAATTAGCGGGGAAAGAAAGAAGGAATTATGGATAGGCAAGTCTTTACATTCAAAACGCTCGTCCTGTTACCTGTAGTTGCCTGTTTCGCGATTTCACCAAGGACGCAAGCCGAGAGTCCGGCGCGTGTTTATCGAGGCTACAGCACGGCTGCGGGCGATCAAGCTCTTCAAAGCCTCACCAGCGGCGTCTGGAACACGGCTATTGGCACTTGGGCGCTGCTTAGCGACACCACTGGCGCTTGCAATGTAGCTGCCGGTAACAATACATTGCGTTTCAACACAACAGGAACGGATAACACGGCCGTTGGCGTCCAAGCGCTCCGCGAAAACACAAGTGGCACTCGCAACACCGCGTTGGGTTATTTGGCCGGAATAAATCTCATCACTGGCAGCTATAACATCGATATCGGGAACCCAGGCTCTGCTGATGAAAGCTTCACCATTCGTATTGGCAGTCCAGCTCAGAAAAGGACGTTTATTAGCGCCATCCGTGAAGTGACCACGGCAAGCGCAAACGCCATACCTGTCTTGATCGACTCTTATGGTCAGCTCGGCACCGCCAGCTCCTCAGAGCGGTTCAAGAAGGAAATTAAGCCGATGGAGAAGGCCAGCGAAGCGATCTTATCGCTAAGGCCGGTCACCTTTCAATATAAGAATGACGACACGGCCACACCGCAATTTGGATTGATCGCCGAGGAAGTGGCCAAGGTGAATCCTGACTTGGTCGTCCGCGACAATAAGGGCGAGGTTTACAGCGTTCGCTACGATGCAGTCAACGGAATGTTGCTCAATGAGTTTCTCAAAGAACACCGCAAAGTGGAGAAACAGGAAGCCAGCATTACTCAACTCAGGTTCAAAGTTGCGAAGCAAGAGCAGGATTTCCAAAGTACGATCGCGCGTCAACAGAGTGAGATTCAAGCTCTTACCGCCGCGTTAAAAAAACAGACAGCAGAAATCGAGCGCGTGAACGCACGATTGGAGACGGGCAACCAAACGCCACGCGTAGCTGAGAACAGGTAGGCTGCAGCCAAGCATAGCGACCGGTCACAGTGAGCGTTGCTCCCAACGTGCGATTTGCGGCTGCGAGTAGCCGCCGTTACACTTGCGCTCGCCATGATGAAGTTGCTGCGCAAGCATCGCCACTGGCTGATGATCGTCATCGCCATTCTCGCGATTCCCTTCATTTTTTATTTCGTGCAACGGCCAGACTACGGTGCGATGCGGGCGGATCGTTTCGCCCGCGTTTACGATCGCAACGTTTCGGTGCTGGAAGCTCAGCAGACGGTGCGCTTGCTCAATCTGGCGCAGGCGCTCGGCATGTCCGATTTTGTCCAGACTTTGACCGCAGGCGCGACTGAGCAAAACCAGGGTTA
>JBKPQL010000064.1:0-11569 GCA_046734045.1 Verrucomicrobiota bacterium | reverse complement strand
GATGTCGGCAAGCAACTCCGTAATTTCCTCGACTCCGATTTTGCGTGCCGCGAGCAAGCGTTGCCCGGCGCTGGCGTTTGCAACCATTGCCCCCAGCGGGTTGTTGACTTCGTGCGCCAGGGACGCCGCCAGTTCGCCCATCAATGTGACGCGTCCCACCCGGGCCAGTTCCATGTTTTGGCGCTCGTGCTCCAACTCCGCCTCCTTGCGCGTCGTAATGTCAATTAATGATGCCAGAACAAACGCACCTTCCGCGGTACGGATTGGATTGAGTCGCACTTCTACAGGAAATTTGCTGCCGTCTTTCCGACGGCCAAAAAGATCGCGCCCGACTCCAATTTCGCGGCTGCTGGGGTGGGAAAAAAAATTTTTGCGATAGCCGAGATGTCGATCGGGAAAACGTTGCGGAATCAACATTTCGATTTGGCAGCCGATCAACTCGCTGAGAGAATAGCCGAAGACAGTTGCTGCCGACGCGTTGGCGAACTTGATCACCCCGGCTGAGTCGACCATAATCATTGCGTTCGGCGCAGCATCGAGCACGAGCCGGAATTTCTCTTCAGCGTCCTTGCGCTCAGTGATGTCAATGCATGAGCCGATGTAACCGAGAAACGCGCCATCGTGGGCAAAGCGCGGTGTTCCACTATCCAGAACCCAGCGGTATTCACCGTCACTTCGCCGCAGGCGATATTCCATAGTAAACGGCTCTCTTGCATCGAAGGCCCTTTCGTAGAGAGCGAGGCAACGGTCTCGATCCTCCGCGTGCACTCCGTCCGTCCAGCCATTACCAAGCTCCTGGTCAATCGTACGGCCTGTAAATTGTAGCCAGCCTTTATTGAAGAAGGTACAGAGTTTGTCCAGGCCCGACATCCAAATAAGTACGGGCGCAGCGTTGGCTACCGTGCGAAAACGCGCTTCGCTCTCACGCAACTCCTCCTCCGCTATCTTGCGCTTGGTGACGTCGCGCGACACGCCGCGCACTAAGACCGGTTTGCCACGTTCGTCTAACTCGACGCTGCCGTGACTAGCGATCCAGCGCATGCTTCCGTCCGGCCGGGTGATGCGATAGTCGATTTCGTACTCGCCACCGTGCTCCAATACGTGTTGCACAACTTGGTTCACGCGTTCGGAATCGCCGGGGTGCACGACCTGGAGGAACCGGTCATACGTTACTGGCTCCGAATCCGCAAAGCCGAACAACTGTCTCCATTTCTCGCTTACCCAACGTTCGTCACCACCCGGGACATTCCAAACCCACAGACCGAGGTTCGCCGCGTTGGCCGCGAGGCTCATGCTCGCTTCGCTTTCCCGCAGCGCCTCCTCAGCCCGCGAGCGTTCCGCCATGCCCGCGGAAAGCGCCATCGCAGTAACGGTGAGAACAGCCGTCCAGGACTGCAGAGCAAGAAGCGACTGGTTTTCCGTTTCCCCGACAAATGGCCCGAAACCATGCAGTGTGCCCCAAATCGCGATCGCTGAGAGAATAAAGACGCCCGTAGCGGTTTCGCGCCGCGTAAAGCGGAAGGCCATCCAAATCACAATCGGTAGGAAGATGAATGCGAGTGGATAATTCCTGGCCGAAATTGTAAGCCATCCGCCAAAGACCGCTTCGCTGAGGACGAACAACAGCAGTAGGAGGATACCCACTTCAACAGCTTCCCTCCTGTTCCAGCGCCACTTTGATGCGGTGCCCCAGAGAATAATCAATGGAGCAATCAGAAGATCGCCCGTTGTGTCGCCCAGCCACCACGTCAGCCAGATTGCGCCAAAATTGGCCCAATCGGCAAATCCACCAAGTGCAAGACTGGTCACCCCAAAAGCTGGAGAGATAACTGTGCTAACCAGTGCTGCGAGCGCGAACTTAACAACACCTTGCGGACGATCGAAGACGGTTGTGCCGCCGGCGAACCGATTCACCAGCCAGGCACCGCACACAGCTTCGAGCGTGTTACCGCTCGCGATGGCGAGCGATGTGGCGACATTGCCAGCAGTGGCAACGTTCACCAGAAATGCACCGACAAAAATTGCAGGCCAGGCTCGGTAACCGAGCATGAGCAATGCCGCGAGCGCAATTCCCGCTGCCGGCCACACCGGCGATGCACTCGCGTGCAAAGATGCTAGCATCAATCCGAACTTGCCGGCGATGAAGTAGACAAGCGTTAAAAGACCAATGACTGGCAGCCCAGAAAAAGCTCGCGATTGCATCGCCTGACCCCCTCAGCGAATCATCTTATCTCTACGTCGGCCTTGAGCGACGTCAACACTAGAAGACGAATCGCCTTCGCGAGTAGTGGATAGTAACTTTCGCGCCATGCGGGAAAAGACTAGAGCACAATTTCAAGAAAGCCAGCAATGTGTCTTGTGGCTGATCGTCCCACTGCACGAACCACGCCTATCCTGCAGCAGCGGCGTTGCCGTCATGTGTGTTGACTGTTGTAACGGTCACGAAAACTTCAGCCTGGCGCCAAGAAAAATTCGAGAGGCTGCGACCGAGTTTGCGCGTTGGCCCATAAACGTTCGCTCCCGCCGCCACGCAGCTGCAGGAAAAGAGCAAATACACCGGCCGCTCGCGCCGCTTGAACCAGACCAGAAAGTTGGATTCTCTTGAAACAACGAACGTATGGCATCGTGTGCGTCGATAAGCGCGGACTTTAAGCGTGAGCAGGACAAACCTACCTTTTGCTCCTCCGACGAAGCCAGGGAGCGAGAATAATAGCAGCTAAAAGGACAACCTCAGCTAGGACGGTTGATGTGTCAGTGGTCATTTACCTCGTGCAAGTAGGATAAACCAGCACCCTAAATAGGTGATTCCCAGACAGAGTAAAAAGGTGATAACTAGCATTAGAACATGTTCCGTAGTGTCTACTTCGCTGTTTGAGGGCGCGCCGAATAGCATCGATACACTCGTTGGATCCCTTTCCCATCGAGGTGTACGTCAGTTCCAGAAGGCGCGATTGGCAGCAAAGTGTGACGCCTGTGGGCTCCCCCAACGGGCACAGCGGAATCCTCGAGCGGCTTTGCCGCCGTGAGCGTGCGCCACACCCGAGTGAGGATACTCCAAATGGCGGTACGCAGGTGCTTGCGATGTGCACGGCGCCGGGCCAATTGGAATAGTCTGTAGCGCTGGCGCTGAAACAACACGGCCAGCAGTCCACTCTGTGTAAGGGTCGGGGTTGATTTACTCATAACGTAGTTTTTTTGTTTTTCTTCTCGGAAGAATTTTCGCAGGTTTTGCGGGCTCTGCCTATGGGACCTTGGTCCAATGGGGCACCGCGCGGACGGTCGAATGCGCACCGAAATTAGGCGCGAATCGTTGTGGTTTGGTAGATCATGATTGAGGCACGTGGCCGAGCGCGCGATGAACCAGCGCGAGAAATTCTTCGTCATCAAAAGGCTTAATCAAAAAACCCATGATGCCCGTTTGCATCGCAGTGATCTGCACGGCACTGTCTTCGCGCCCTGTGATCACAATGACACGAGTCCGCGGTGATACGGCGCATAGGCGCGCCAGGACTTCCAAGCCGGTCATTTCTTTCATCCAAATGTCCAGCACAACGAGCGGTACCTCGTGTGATGCGGCATAGGCAATGAACTCCGCGCCTTTATTAAAAGGACACACGGTGAATCCCTCTGAGGCAAGTAATCGGCCGGTCGATCTGAGCACTAGGGGATCATCATCCACCAGGCAAACAATTTCCGAGGAGGGCTGTTCATCGGCCGTCACGCGCACCTTCGCGACCGGCCGATTTTCAATCTGGGGAGTAGCGATCATATCCCACACTAGGGCCCAATGAATCAGCAGGGTAGTGGGACCTTGGTCTAATGGACTTTAGTCTTACGCGCGATGGCGGCCGGCCGGCGATACCCCGCGCGCTGCGAGTCCCGCACGAGATCAAGGACACCCTGCGTCCTAAGCCTGATTAAGCGCGTCGCGGACGGCAGCGATAAACTTTTTGTCGTCGAAAGGCTTGATAAAGAAGGCAGAGGCACCGGCCTGCATCATCGTGGTTTCGGCAGCACGATCCTCATGGCCGGTAATGAAGATCACCCGAGTCCCCGGCGATCTCGCACGGAAATGTGCCACCAATTCAATTCCAGTCATTCTTTCCATCCAAATGTCCAGCACGACAAGCCGCACGGGATTTGTCGCCATGTGATTGAGGAAATCTTCTGGTTCGCTAAAGGCACGTACGTTGAATCCCTCAGATTCGAGCAGCCGACTGACGGATTTTCGCACCGACGGATCATCGTCAACCAGATAGCAGACTTCAGCGGAGGCAATTGGAGCAGATTCAGGCGTCAGTTCTGTTTCCGTTATCTGGCTCATATGTTCGGTAATGACGAGTTGAATTACTTCTGATTAGCGCGGCGTCAGCAAATCAAGAGGTCTCGAGGTTACCTGATGACAGTCACATGTTCGAGCAATTTGATCGAACCCCGATGCCGGAGAGATTCAATTCTTTTGCCGGCACGGATGATGGCGGGATCGAACATCACGATTGCCACTAGAGGCATATTTTTTGCCGATATTGCTAACTTGTCAGCCACGTCACGAGCCGGGCTCCGAGAAATCCCAGTATTAATCCCGTCAATGGGCTGGAGATGGCGAACCAGAACGGAATTGCCTCTCGTGAGGAAGACCAACCAAATCCACGCTTGCTTGAGGATTCGGAATTTTTTTTACTGGGTGCCATGCGCATCTGCGCGAGCAACTTATTTTCAATGTGGGAAATAGGAATCATACCGCACATTAGCTCACCAACGGGTCGCTGAGGTATTGGACCTTGGTCCAATGGACCTTAGGCTTATGTTGTCGTCGGGCCCACGATACGCCAGACCCGTTGTCTGGCGCATGTTTTGAATAATGCTGCTCATCAGCAGCATCAGCCTGGCAAAAGGAAATTAGACTTTGATTTTGTGTTTAGCGACTGAAACAATGCCGGCTCTCTCTACTAAGCGCACCAGCCCGGCAACCGAAGTAGTCTGGACCTTTTGCATTACGCGCCCGCGGTGCACCTTCACTGTCTTCTCCGCCGTGCCCAGTTCTCCGGCAATCTGTTTGTTTAACATGCCCGTGATGACAAGTTGCAGTACTTGGAACTCGCGTGGCGTAAGCAAATCAAGAACACGCCGCGCCTCATTCCTCTCAGCACTGCGCCGACGCTGCTCGACAGATCGAACCAGCGCGCGCTGGACGCATCGGAGCAATTGGTCAGCTCGAAACGGCTTTGGAAGAAAATCGATTGCACCCGCCTTCATTGCTTGCGCGCACATTGGGATGTCGCCGTGGCCGGTGATAAAGATCAGCTGTTCCTCGCGGTGACGCTGAATCAAAGTTTGCTGGAGATCCATCCCGTTGATACCCGGCATCTGCACATCCACGATCACGCACGAAGGGCCGCTGTGGGGTGGACGCGCCAGAAACTCAGATGCCGATTCAAAAATTTCGCTTTTGTACCCGGCGGACCGGAAGAGTCGCGTCAAACCTTTTCGCACCGACGCGTCATCGTCGATCGCGAAGACCAAGCTGTTTGGAGGGATCGTCATATGGTTGAATGTGCGGCCCTCTCGCGGCTTACGGGAAGAGTAAAATGAAACCGCGCGCCTCCGCCCTCGGCATTCTCGCACGCGATCGTTCCGGAATGCGATTCAACGATTGAGCGCACGATCGCGAGGCCCATCCCCAATCCCCGTGCTTTGGTCGTGAAGAAGTGATCGAAAAGTCGATCCCGCGCTTCCGCCGGGATACCAGTCCCATAATCGCGTACGCTCGTACGAATTGCGTCATTGCCATTCCGCTCCGTCACGATCACAACTTTACGCTGGCTCAATGGCGTGTCGCGCATGGCATCAAAGGCGTTGACAAGGAGATTGAGCAGGACTTGTTGCAATTGAATGGGGTCGCCTTCAATAGAGGGCAAATCCGGCTCTAGCAAAGTGTCGAGGTCGCAGGAGCACAGCATTGCATCAGATTTTACCATGCGCACGACGTTGGTTGCAAGCTCGTTAAGATTCACCCGTTGCCAGACCCGGGAGCCTTTTTTCACCATGTTGCGAATACCGCGAATCACTTCGCCAGCGCGGCGCCCATCCGCGACGATATCAGCGAGCAGCTCGCGAAGTTCGCGAAGATCGACATTGCCACGATCAATAAAACGCTCTCCCGCACTGGCGTTGCTGATGATTCCCGAAAGCGGCTGATTCAGTTCATGCGCAATGGATGCTGTCAATTCGCCCATCACTGCCAACCGGCTGAGGTGGCCGACTTCTTCGCGGTGCTGTATTGCTTCCGCTTCCGCGAGCTTGCGGGCGGAAACGTCCACGACCGCAGCCAAAACAAGCATGCCTTCCGGCGTTTGAATGGGACTTAGGCCGATCTCGACTGGAAATTCACTACCGTCTTTTCGCCGCCCGAATAATTCCCGGCCGGCACCTATCACCCGTGCTGTGGGGGCAGCGAAGAAATTCGCCCGATGTTCCGGATGCCGACTGGCATACCGCGCTGGCACGAGGATCTCGATACCTTTTCCCAGGAGTTCCTCACGATTATAGCCAAACAGCTCCTCGACGTGAGAGTTCACCAAGACGATGCGCCCCTGGTCATCGATGACGACAATACCGCTCGGCGAAGCTTCCGTTGCCATACGAAACAGCTCTCGCGATTGCTTCTGCGCTGTCACATCCATGGAAACGCCAAGCAGCCGCGTCAGCGCACCATCATCGTCACCGACACAACGGGCGCGAGCGCCGATCCAGCGGACTGTTCCGTCGGCAAGGGTGGTCCGATATTCAATTTCGTATCCACTTTGGGTTTCTATGGCATGTTGCACGGCTGAATCACGCAGTGCGCGATCTTCCGGATGCACTCTATCTTGGAATTTTTTGTGAGTTATCAGTTCCTCCGGCGCAAATCCAAAGAGCTCGCGGGCTTTATCGGACATCCAGAGTTCATTTGTTTTGATGTTTAACTCCCACACTCCGAGATGAGCCGCCTCGGCCGCCAGCGTCACTCGTTCTTCGAATTCACGAAGCGCACGTTCTTTCTCGAGCAAATCGGTGATATCCACGCAGGCCCCGACATAGCCGCGGAAGTTCCCGCGCGGTCCATAACGCGGCACTCCTTGATCGGTAATCCGACGATATTCTCCGTCGTTCCGCTTCAGGCGATATTGCATAACGAAAGGTTCGCGTGCATCGAAAGCGCTGCTATAGGTCTGCAAAGCTTTCTCAACGTCATCCGGATGGAGTGCTTCACTCCAGCCGTTGCCAAGGGTCTCCTCCATGCTTCGCCCAGTAAATTCAAGCCAAGCTTTGTTGACGTAGGTGCAAAGCTTATCTTCACCTGACACCCAGATCAGAACAGGCGCGGTGTCGGCCATGGTACGAAAACGAGCCTCACTCTCCAGCAGCGCCTCTTCTCCGTGCTTGCGCCGAGTGACATCTCGCGACACCCCCCGCGCGAAGGCGGGTTTGCCATGTTCGTCTAACTCAACGTTGCCATGGCCCGCGATCCACCTTGTGCTTCCGTCGGGGCGCGTGATGCGATATTCGCTTTCATACTCGCCGCCATGCTCGAACATGTGCTGCACGAGTTGCTTCATATGTTCGCGATCCCCGGGATGTACGACTTGGAGCAATCGGTCAAACGTCACTGGTTCCAAATCCGCGAAGCCAAACAACCTTCTCCATTGCTCCGTTACCCAGAGTTCGTCACCCGGGATCTTCCAAAGCCACAGACCGAGGTTTGCCGCGTCGGCCGCGAGGTTAATGCGCGCTTCGCTTTCCCGCAGTTCCGTCTCTCTAGTTGCGCGCTCCTCGATCACTGTTGCCAGAAACAACAGCGGAATCGCAAGGACGATCAGAAATATTTGAATTGAAAGCGCGTTCTGTTCAGCTGTTCCACCTGAGAACGGCCCGTGCCCGTGGGCTGCGCTCCAAATCGCCAGGAACCCGACAATCGAAATAGCTGTGCTCGCTCCCAAAGCGCCGAATCGTACCGCCGCCCAAAGAAGGAATGGCAGAGGAAGAAAGAGAAGGGCCGAATCCGCTCCCGGTCCAAATTCATAAAGAACAGCGTAGCTAACCAGTAACAGACCAACAAAGAGAGCGCACCCCTCCAGGTAACGCGAGAGTCGGGCTGTCCGCAGGACCTGGATTCCAGCAGTCGCCCATGTTACAACCAACGGCACCACTATCAGTGCCGCCAGGGCGTTCGAAAAAAGGCGTATTCGGATCAGCTTCCAGTACGTATCTTGGCCCCACTGATTCCATACCACAAACGCTGCGTCCAAAAACGAGGACAAAAACGGACCGATGAATACTACGCATAGACAAAAAATGCCTGCGTTGCGCAGAGTTGTGAAGCGAAGCGGTCCACCGACGAGATAGCGCGTTAGGCCCGCGCTGATCACTGCTTCGCACGAGTTGCTGATGAACCAGCACAAAATCATCGGCGGTGGAACGTGGCTTTGTAGTTGCGCTGCGCAATGCGCCGGAAACGCGGCCAGCAAGATGAACCACCAGATGCGGGGCGGCGTCAGCAAAAGCGCTGCAACCAGGATAGAGTTCGGAGGCCAAAGGACCGAGACCGGATGCGGCTGAAACGTGAGCGCGAATCCGATTTTGGCGCCAAGATAATATCCAGCAAACACCCACAACCCGATCACCACCCTGCGCCATTCAAAGAGCGCACCGAAACTGTTCACGGTCGGCGCTGCTGATTGAACGCCCGCAGCTTCAAAAGATTGGGAGACAGTTTTCATCTCCGGTGAACCTCAAGCTTTCCAAAAGCCAACTTCGGCTCGACCGTCCCAGATTATTACACGGACGCCTCGTGGGCAAAAGCCTTATATTCCAGTAGGGAAGCGTTTTAACCTAGTTGTAACAAACGCGATTATTTCCCAGCTAAGGCGGTCACAAAGGTGAGACGTTCGGCGGACGACTAGGCAATGGTGCGCGATAGAGGGTTCGAACCTCTGACTCGAACCCATGACGATTCGACTTAACTTTGCCCAGGTAAATAGCTTTTTTGGCGTTATTATTTGACATCCGCGTTGTTATGAGTTTAATTATTACACTCAAATGGCTAGTCTCCATCGTGATCCCCGCCGAAGATCACCCTTTTGGTACGCAGCTTTTACTTTGTCTGACGGAAGACGCACGCTTCGTAGCACCAAAGAACGTGCTCGTAACCGTGCGTGGGAGATCGCGCTCAAATGGGAAAAGGCCGCTGCGCTCGGACGCCGCGGACAGTTGACCGAGGCACAAGCGCGCAAGGTTCTCAACGACATTTTGGAAAGCGTGGGCCAGGGGCCCATGAATCTTCAGAGCGTCGAACAGTTCTTCTCAAATTGGCTTGCTTCAAAGGAAGTCTCAAAAGCAAAGGCGACAGCACGCCGATACAAAGATATAATCCGGCCGTTTCTTGAACAGCTGCCCCCTCAGAAGCGCCGCGGCGCCTTAAGCGGGATTACCCCGGCCGACGTGCAGGCTTTCCGAGATTCGCATTTGCAAGCCGGTCTCGCCAACAAGACTGCGAACTTGTCATTGAAAACGCTGCGCAACGTTTTTAATGCCGCGCGTCGCCAAGGATTAATCTTAACCAATCCAGCCGAAGCAGTCGAAACGCTGCCGGACAATTCTACCGAACGCGGCGTTTTCACTTTGCATGAACTGCGTGTCCTGCTGCGTGAAGCCAGTGAAGAGTGGCGCGGAGTCATTTTGCTTGGATACTCCGCCGGATTACGACTCGGCGATGCGGCACGACTGCGCTGGTCGGAAGTTGAACTGGCTGAGCCTGTCCCGGTGCTGCGCTTTTATCCCCAGAAAACTTCCGGTTCCGGACCCAAGCGTCGGCCGCTAGAAATCCCGATTCTTCCGGATTTAGAAAAATACCTTCAGCAACTCCCGGTCAGATCGCGCAATCCGGAGGCTCCACTTTTCTCCGGCTTGGTCAGGAAAAAAGTTGGAGGACGCACAGGCCTATCAAACACGTTTACCCGGCTTATCGCCGCAGCCGGGATTAACAATCCTGTCTTAAGTAAGGGTAAGGGAACCAAAGGGCGCGCTGTCTACCGGCTGAGCTTTCATAGCCTTAGGCATACCTTCGTAAGTCTCATGGCCAATGTCGGGATCTCAAAGGAAGTCCGCATGAAGTTGGCTGGCCACACCAGTAGTGCGCACGACCGCTACACGCATTTTGAGGCGCAAGCTCTGCGTAACGCTCTCAAAGATTTTCCCTGCTTACTGCCCGCAACTTAAGTCGAGCGAACCGCCCCTCAAGTGACTAGGCATTTTCTAGGTCCACCACTCCAGCTCCACTTCCAGTTGGTGCCCGGTTTGGAAGCGCTCGTCGCAAAAGCGTCCGGTGATGTCAGGGATACCAATATGTCTCCGGGCCAACAGATCGCCGCTTCGGTCCGGGCTAGCCAAGAGATTGCGGATCGAGCGGTGGGATTTTTTCACGCTCTCTTTTACTTCGCAGCGCTGGGGGCGCCTTGGGCGATTCGGATTCTTACCGAGTTCGCGATCTCAGCCACGGGCGCGATCGAAGCGATTATTGACGGACGTTCCCCTAGAGAGGAAACCGATAGTCCTTTTGCAGCAGTGGTTTCGATCGCCCAAGAAAATCGGCGGTTTCCGGTGCTCATCCGACGGCATGCTAAGACGCACAATAAAAGAAAGCTTAAACTCCCCGAAATCGTACAGCTTGGAAGCGGGCTCGGCGAGCGCATCAACAAACGCAAGCCGCCTGATCCAGCCCGACCCATTAACTTGTTGCTACTGATATCGATACCTGCGGTAGAAGCGCACTTGAGATCCACTAAGTGAATGCGCAACGCGCTTACGGATGATGTAAGCGAAAACCAGCAGTCCGATTAAACCGAGAAAATGAAGAGCGCTCCGTCCGACTTCGGCGAAGGCAATGGCAAGGAGGCGCGAGACGCAACGTTTCCGCTTTATCGCTGTGACTGAGCCATGCCTTCCCCGTTCTTCAGATTGGTCTGCGTTTTCGGCGAAACACGACATCGAAATAGCATGCAGTGATCGGACTGTTGCTCCGAATCTGAGCGCCGCGCTCTGACTGCTATCTGAGAAAACAGTGCAGCAATGCACCGTAAGTTTTTAGGAGGGACGCCCTACCCCTTAGCAATATTAAGGACTTTCTGACCCGCCGCTGACCCGCGTTCAATCGATGAGTGAACCGGTCGATATCACCAAGCACACGCCGCGCTTCAACAGACGTTCACGCATACGCCACTGAGTCATCGCGCAAAATCGATGCACCTACAGGATCGGAGCCACGGCCCGCCGCAAAAGCGTGCATTGTACCGTCTGATCCGCGCCCTGTTCGCATTAGTGGGCGTCCACCTGACGCAGACACAATCGCGCCCTTTTTCGACGAGGTGAATGGCTAGCCAATTGCCACAAGGAACACTCGACCGATCCGAACGACGACGCGTGGTCATCCTAAATGTGACTCACGCGCGAACACGGACCGTGCGACGAGCATCGCAGCGTCGCCGCTGCAAATCGAACAGGGCGCAAGCGATCAGGAGATGGTCGAATGGCT
>JBKPQL010000063.1:0-8648 GCA_046734045.1 Verrucomicrobiota bacterium | reverse complement strand
ATATACCGGGATCGCTCGCGGCACCACTTCGGCGCGGTGAATTGGCGGCCCGGCAGCGTGCAATTCTCCTCCGAGCGCATTCCGATTGCTGTATTCGAGGTGGTCGGATTCTGTATGTGTATAAGCGGTGGTGCGTATGTTCTGAAAATCCGTTTTCGCCAACGGCGGCTCATACGGCGGCAGCACACGTTGGGTCCCGCAGGCACTCAGGAGCACAATGGCGATGAATGCCGCCAGAAGGGCTAAGGCAAGGTTACGACGCTGGGCGTAGGTCAAGGCGAACCACCTGGCGGACTTATTAACACTTATTCACAAGCCTTGGCAAGGACTTTTTACCACAAAGCTGGAAGCGAGGAAACCATGAACTGGCGTTCTGGTCCCTTTTTGAGATTGAATTCATGGCTTCATGGTTTCCTGATTAATCTTTTCTGCGTAATCTGCCGTTGATCTATGGTCACCGAATTCGAAAATCAGGTTTCTCAAACTCTCGACGAAATTAAATCGCAGGGTCTTTTCAAAACAGAGCGGGTAATCACGAGCCCGCAGGATGCACATATTGCGATCACCGGCGGGAAACGCGTGCTAAACATGTGTGCGAACAATTATCTCGGCCTGGCTGATCATCCCTCTTTAGTCGCCGCTGCGAAAGAAGCGCTCGACACACATGGTTTTGGCATGGCGAGTGTGCGTTTTATTTGCGGCACGCAAGACATTCATAAAGAACTCGAAGCCGCGCTCACGAAATTCCTCGGCACCGAGGAGACGATCCTTTATCCATCCTGCTTCGATGCTAACGGTGGCCTTTTTGAAACGCTGCTCACCGACAAGGACGCAGTCATAAGCGACGAACTGAATCACGCCAGCATCATCGACGGAATTCGTCTCTGCAAAGCGCAACGGTTTCGTTATAAGCATAACGACATGACTGACCTCGAAGCGCAACTGCGCGTTGCAAGCGATACGCGATTTCGATTAATTGCTACCGATGGCTGTTTCTCGATGGATGGAACGATCGCAAATCTCGAGGCGATTTGCGAGCTCGCAGAAAAGTACAAAGCCCTCACAATGATCGATGACGCGCATGCCACGGGATTTCTCGGCAAGACCGGGCGCGGCACACACGAATACCGCGGAGTGCTTGGCAGGATCGACATCATCACTGGCACGCTGGGCAAAGCACTCGGCGGTGCGAGTGGCGGTTTTACCAGCGGCCGCAAGGAAATCGTCGATCTTTTGCGGCAACGCTCGCGGCCATATTTGTTTTCTAACACGATTGCGCCGCCGGTAGTCGCGGCATCATTGAGAGCGCTCGAATTACTGACCGCCTCCACCGCACTACGCGATAAACTTGAAGAGAACACAAAATATTTTCGCGCCGCGCTGACCGAGTGCGGCCTGACGATAAAGCCCGGCGTGCATCCGATCGTTCCCATTATGATTGGTGATGCCGCCAAATCGCAAAAGTTCGCCGCGCGCATGCTGGAGAAAGGGGTTTACGTCATTGGCTTTTTCTATCCCGTGGTGCCACACGGCACGGCGCGCGTCCGCACTCAGGTCTCCGCCGCGCATTCGCGCGAAGACTTGGAATTTGCCGTGAATGCCTTCGCGGAAGTAAACGAAGAACTAAAATAGCTGCAGAGGCAGCCGTGTCGGCTGCGCACCTAGACATTGCTGGCGACGCGTCCGCCACTACAGAAAGAGCCATGCTCTACATGGTTATCGAGCGTTTCAAAGAAGGTGCCGCGCGGGAAATTTATAGGCGCTTCCGCGAGAAAGGACGGATGATGCCTGCAGGTTTAGAATACCTCTCCAGTTGGATCGATATGGACGTCAAAATTTGCTGGCAGCTTATCCGAACAGAAGATTTCGCGCTTTTCGATCAATGGATTGGAAACTGGCGCGACCTGATAGATTTCGAAATCGTCCCGGTCCGCACTTCGGCCGAAGTGCGCGAAATGATGAACAAAGAACTGTAGAGAGAAGCCGGAACGTTCCGCTGGAACACTGACAGCGTCGCCTGCAGAAATAGTCTGCTCTGTCGTTGGGTTAATACCAGCGGTATCCGGGGAATAACAACAGGTAACGATGATGCGAAACCAGTGGTGATAGACTCTGCCGGCCAGCTCGGCACGAATAGCTTATATCTGACCACTGCGTCTGAATAAAGTGGCGCGCAGCAAGGCGTGTAGCAGATTATGGTGTGCACAAGATCGCTGCTACTACTATCGACTGGGACGCTATTCGCGGAGATTTTCCGATTCTGCGCGAACAGGCGCACGGGCATCCTCTGATTTATTTCGATAGCGCCGCGACCTCGCAAAAGCCGCGGCCGGTGATCGACGCGCTTCTGAATTTTTACGAGCACGAGAACGCTAATGTGCATCGTGGCCTTCACACTCTGAGCTCGCGGGCGACGGAGGCGTACGAAAAAGCGCGGGACCGTGTGGCGGAATACATCGGCGCTGCGAGCGCCGACGAAATCATCTTCACGCGCGGAACGACCGAGAGCATCAACCTCGTCGCGCAGGCGTGGGGCGAAAGATTTATTCGCGAAGGAGACGTGATTCTGCTGACAGTGATGGAGCACCACAGCAACCTGGTGCCGTGGCAATTGTTAGCCGAGCGAACAGGTGCGCGACTGCGCTTCGTCCCAGTTCTCGATGATGGAACTCTTGATCTCGATCAGCTGCCTTCGTTGCTCTCACCCGAGGTAAAACTGTTTGCCTTCACGCACATCTCAAACTCGCTCGGCACAATCAATCCAGTCGCTGAACTCTGCGCGAAGGCGCACACGGTCGGCGCGCTCACCCTGGTGGACGCGGCGCAGAGCGTGGGACATTTGCCAATTAATGTGCGCGAGTTGGGCTGCGACTTCCTGGCTTTTTCCGGACACAAAATGTGTGGCCCAACCGGTATCGGAGCGCTCTACGGACGAGCGGAGCTTCTCGACTCGATGCCGCCGTGGCATGGCGGCGGTGAAATGATCGTTAGTGTCGCGTTAGAGAAAAGTACGTTTAAGAAAACGCCTCACCGGTTCGAAGCCGGCACACCGAATGTCGCTGGCGCGATCGGCCTCGGTGCAGCGATTGATTACATCGAAAGCATTGGACGCCCGGTGATTTTCGAACATGACTCAAAACTTGCGCGTTATGCAGCCGAGCGTCTCACGGAATTGCCAGGGACGCTTGTGTTCGGACCCACCAAAGAACGCGGTGCTCTTGTTGCGTTTGTGATGGACGCCGCGCATCCGCATGATCTCACCACGTTTGCAGACCAATACGGCTTGGCCATGCGCGGCGGACATCATTGCAATCAACCGTTGATGCGCCGGTTTGGTGTGTCCGGAACCACTCGCGCCAGCTTCTATTTTTACAACACAATGGAGGAAATCGATCGAATGATTGAAATCCTCCACGGCGCGGTGCGTTTCTTTTCATGACGAACGAAATCGAAGAACTTTACTTGGAAGTCATCCTCGATCATTCGCGCCGGCCGCGGAATTTCGGCGAGCTGCCCGACGCTGCGGTACTGGTGCATGGCGATAATCCGGCCTGCGGCGACGAGATTCATCTCGGCGTGAAATTCGATGCCGATGGAGGCCTCCAAGACGTCAAATTTACCGGCCGCGGCTGCGCAATTAGCCAGGCATCAGCATCGCTGATGACCATCAAGTTGAAAGGAAAAAGTCGCGCGGAAGTGCTGGAGATGCTGCGTGCATTTCACGATTTGGTGACGAACGAAATGAGCGAAGCATCCAAACAACTCGGCGATCTCCGCGTGATGAAAGGCGTCCGCAATTTCCCGCAGCGAGTCAAGTGCGCCATGCTTGCGTGGCGCGCAGTGGAGCAGGCCTTGGAGCAAGGCGCTGGCGAAGCGACGGTTTCCACCGAACCGGCTTAAATCGCGTCGCAGTGGGGTAAAAGGCGCGATGCAGACAACTGCCTTGGCGAGAATAAACCAGCAAGAGCGCTTAGGAAAGACGCCCTTGCTTGTCTAGTCTGTATCAATGCAACTAGAGGCTAGCCAACTTCTTCAGCGGTTGAAACCGCTGTTTTCAGAAAACTTCGAAAAGCTTGGCGAGCTGGGCGCCGCGGTGTCGGTGTGGCAAAACGCGAGGCCGGTCGTGGATCTTTATGGAGGATTTCGCGACGCGAGGCGCGAAACCCCGTGGACGAGCGACACGCTCGTGCTGGTTTGGTCCGCGACAAAGGGAATCGGCAGCGCGTGTGTATTGCATGCGTTGCAAGAACATAAGATCGACATCAACCAACGCGTTGCGGAGTTCTGGCCTGACTTTGCACAGGCTGGCAAAGAAAAAATTACGCTTGCAGAGTTGTTATCGCATCGAGCCGGGCTCTGTGCTTTGGATCAACGAGTCGATGTGCTCGATTACAAAGCAGTCATTCGAGCGCTAGAGACGCAGAAGCCGCTGTGGCAGCCGGGAACCGCGCATGGCTACCACGCACGCACGTTCGGATTTCTTCTCGATGAACTCGTCCGCCGAATCGCTGGAAAAACGTTGCCGGAATATTGGCAGGAGAATTTTGCGCAACCGCTCGATCTCGATTTTTGGATAGGTCTGCCGGAAAACGAGAATCTGCGCGTAGCCACGGTTTACGCTGCGAAGCCCGGCAAGGCGCCGGAGCCCAAACAATTTTATAGTGATCTCATTACCTCCGGCACTTTGGCACGCAAAGCGTTTACGTCACCGTACGGTCTGCATGTGATCAGCAAGATGAACAATCCAGGGATTCGCGCGAAGCCGATTGTTTCCTTCGGCGGGATCGGGAGCACCTCGGCGCTGGCGAAATTTTATTCCATGCTCGCTAACGGCGGAAGATTGGATGGCCAAACTTTCTTTTCAGAAAAGACAATCACGTGGATGACCACAACGGCGGCTGAGGGGATAGACCTTGTTTTTCAAATTCCCACGGCGTTTTCCGCAGGGTTCATGAAAGATTCGCGAGACGCAGCGCGAAGAATGTTCGGCCCATCGCCGAATGCCTTTGGACATCCCGGCGCGGGCGGCAGCCACGCCTTTGCCGATCCGGAAAACAAAATCGCGTTTGCTTATGTCATGAATCAAATGGAGCAATCGCTCTTGCCTACCGAAAAATCATTGCGGCTCGTGGACGCGATCTACAGGTAGAAATCCCGCAGTTGCAGAGACGTGTCCGTGGCCTTGGCGCGCCCGGCGGTCGCGCCCTACCTATTCACCAATAATGGTGACGAAAATTCTTCTCCGATGCGGAGCGCGCCGGTGTTCGAAGAGAAAAATGCCTTGCCACGTACCGAGCTGCATTTTCCCATCGACGATCGGCACCGTTTCGCTGGTGCGCGTCAGGACCATGCGAATGTGCGACGGCATGTCGTCGCTGCCTTCTGAACCGTGCCTGAAGTAGTCGACGTCTTCGGGAACGAGACGATCGAAAAACTGTTCTAGATCGCGGCACGCAGTTGGATCAGCATTTTCCATCATGATGATGCTGCAACTCGTGTGTTGAACAAACACCGCCACGGTTCCGTTGCGCACACCGCACCTGTCGACCTTTGACTGTACTTCGTCGGTGATTTCGTACAGCCCTTTGCCGTCTGTGCGGACCTCGAGTTTCTCGTGATGAATACGCATCGGATTGCGTTGCGAAATTAACACGACGCGAAACAGTAGTCGCGCGTTGATCTGTGGGCTGGCCGATGGCCTATTAATGCCAATGCAATGCGACATCGAACGCGTGTTGTTTGACGAGCCGGCAATTCAACGCCGGCTTGACGAAATGGCTGGGCAAATCACGGATTATCGCGATCGCGAATTGACAGTCACCGCAGTTTTGACCGGAGGTTTGATGTTTATGGCCGATCTGCTGCGTCGAATTCCGCTCCCCTTGAAACTGCAACGTCTGAACGTAGCGAGTTATCACGGAAAAGCGCACACCAACGGCGAGGTGATTTTCAAACAGGTTGCACTCCAGGAGGTGATCGACCGAGATGTTTTGATTCTGGACGATATCCTCGATAGCGGTCACACGCTCGCTGCCGTGCACGACAAATTGGCAACGGCCAACTCGCGCAGCATCCGGGTGTGCGTCCTGCTGAGCAAAAAGAAACAGCGCGCCCGCCATGTCGAAGCGGATTACGTCGGGTTCGAAATCGAGGACGAATTCGTTGTCGGATACGGGCTCGATTTCATGGAACGCTATCGCAACCTGCCGTACATCGGCGTGCTGAGAAAGGAATTGCTGGTGTAATTGGGCAGATGAAAGTGCGAGTGCAATTTTACGCGCAATTGCGTGATCTAACTGGAAAGGGTGAGTTGGATGTCGATCTTCCGGAAGGAGCGACCGTGCGCGATTTGCTCGAGAAAATTTACTCGCAGCAACCTTCGTTGCGCGCCCACGACAAAAGCATTTTGATCGGCAGCGGCGTGGAATTTATCGATCGCAATTACAAACTGAAGTCCGGCGAAGAGATTGCCATCATGCCGCCGGTGCAAGGGGGATGAATCCAGGAGGCTCGGAAGTCAGAAGTCAGCAATCAGACGATGTATCTGTGTTATCCGCGTAATTCGCATTCTAATTTTAGTCGCGGAAATTTTTGAAATTCGTGGCCACACCGAAGTCGCGGCTGCGCACGAATTGAATCACAGCCTGGAGTTCATCTTTCTTTTTTCCCGTGACCCGAATTTGTCGGTCCTGCAGTTGGCTTTGCACCTTGAAGCCTTGTGATTTGACCGCCTGAATAATTTCTTTCGCTTTGTTTCCTTCGAGGCCCTGCCTGATTTTCAATTCCTGCCGGGCATGACCGACGGATGAGATGGCGGGCTCTTCCCGTTCAATATTGCGCAGATCGACGCCGCGCTTGGAAAGTTTTTGGACGAAAATCTCGCGTAATCCACGGAGGTGCGCTGCGTCCTGAGCAGTAAGGATGATTTTGTCTTTTTCAGGGAGAATTTCGGCCGTTACGCCCTTGAAATCGAAGCGGGTGGCGAGCTCTTTTCGCGCCTGATTGATCGCGTTGTCGAGCTCCTGTTTGTCCACTTCGGAAACAATGTCGAACGAAGGCATTCTAGAATTTTCGATTTTCGGTGTTTGATTTTCGATTTGCAAACAAGATGATGACAGCACGTAGCAAACTTCTCACGGATTAGCTTCCACGATTCTGATGTTCCCCTCCGCGGCCTGAATCCTTAGTACGGCCTTGCCTCCGCCATGGATTGACATGTCGGTCTTTGTGATCTCTTCGGCTCCGCGCTCAGCTGATTTCTCGAAATCATTCTCAATTTCTCCGTCGCCGGTTTCCGCAATCACATGAAAAGCGGCGTCGCTTGGAAGCAAAGCCCACGCATTTCCGCGCGTGATGTTCGCTTGGATCGAGAATTTTCTCGTCTCCCACCATTCGTAAGCCAGGGTCAGCGTGCCGCGATCCAAAGTGAATTCGACATTGCTAAAGCAGTTGTGAGCAAACACCCTCCCGTTTCGTAACCTGGCTCGCACCGCTTCGCCGCGCATTCCGTCCACGACGACTTCCCCGTCGACTAATTGCAATCGCGATAGATTGGCCGTTGCTGGAACGACGATGGTGTAATCCACCGTACCGGAGCGATCAGAAAAGCTCCATTTTTGTTTTTTCGGGATATTCGTCTCGATTGAGACGGAGCCTTCTTGGACAGAGACATTAACCGCGATCTGTTTCAGCCGCTCGCGAGTGTATGCTTTCTTAATAGCTTCCACCCGCATTTCGTTGATGTTTGAACCGTAAACAAAGACTGCGCCGTCGCCATTGGTGACTGTGACGTCGGCGGTCGGTTGAATCGCATAGACTTGCTCGAATGTTTCCTCCAGAGTGCGCTCCGTCGCAGATCCGCATCCGGCAAGCGTCGGCAACAATACCGCCAATACGAGCCGAATGCTCTGCCGGTAACTAATTCCCGATCGCACGCACAAATTCCATCACTGCATGTGCGGTGGTGATCAAGGAAAGAAATGCCGTGAGCGTAAGAACTGCCCAAAGCGCTGCTTCACCCCAGAAAGCGTAGCGCGCTTCATTTTTGAAATACTCACCTGTGATATTCCAAAACGATCTCGCCCGCTTGCACACATAACGACGACTCGACTCCTCGAATGTAAGGGGATGATAATTGTAGTCGGTGACCGGCCAGCCTGGCCGTTGCCTCATCGCGTGTTTGAAGGAATCGCGGCGCACAGGACTGATGAATATTGAGAATGTTGGTTTCATAATTGTTGTTTCTCATGAGATGCGCTGCACTTCGGTGTTGGATTCAAAAATGTGGCGAATTTCTAAGTCGCGTGGCAAAGACGGAAGAACAAGTTACCAACTCTTTCCACAATCATGGGGTTTGCCCACGCGTCTCGCTTCTCCTAATATCGGGCCGGGGAAACTGTGCGGAAGCTGTCTCGATCTTGGTGGCAGGGCCTGTTTGTTATTGCGGCGATTGCGGCCGCAAGCGTTCTCACCTTGATTTCGCTCCACGATTTCCAGCGTGAAGCTATACCGCCGGAGAATCGTCCCATCCAGTCACACATCGCCGGTTATGTGAGTTCGAATGCCTGCCGCGCCTGTCATCCCGGAAATTACGCGAGCTGGCACGCGTCCTTTCATCGCACCATGACGCAGGTGGCAGCGCCACAGAG